>CASGEW010000026.1 GCA_949300615.1 uncultured Bacteroidales bacterium | reverse complement strand
TCTAAGGATAGATCCTATTCTTTTCCATATTATTTTTGGTTGATAGAAATCCTCCCAATAACTGATACTATCTTGTGTTTCAAACCATTTATTGGATGTTTCCTTGCGAGCTTTAACCGTTTCGCCATTTATGACATATGTCTTACCTGTTTGTTCCAATCGTTCTATTCCAAAAGAAAGTAGATACTCTTTTACCGCTGGATATTGTTCTATGTCGTAATGCCTAGATGGGAAAGTGGCAATTAGCCATAATTCTGCCCAGTCATATGAGTATCTTTTAATATCCCTGCCACGGAGAATCGGTCGTATAAGTTCCGCCGTCTGCTTGCGTTCATCTTCTGATTGGCATTTGGAGAGGATTTCATTGCGCTTTTCAGTTGAGATGATGAAAGCTTCGTTGCACCCTGTGAGAACACCACGATAAATCTGGATGTCCCAATCCTTCAGAGGTGTGCCCATTGCCTCTATCTTTCTCTTGATGCTTTGCTCTATAGGTGTAAGAATAACCCACGGCTCAGAGGAAGCAAAATCGCAAACCATACCCTCCTGCCGCACGAAAACGCTCAAAATCATACTTCAATTTTTTCCATTAAAATGAACCTTGCAAGTGTATTTCTGTCAACCTTGCAAATCTTGGCTATTTTGCGTTTTGACACTCCTGTCTTCAGCAGTTCTGTAATAAGCACTTGTTTCCCGTGCAATTTATACTTGTCAGGGCTGCTTCTCCGTCCTTTAGGTCGCCCTAAGACAACGCCCTCCGCCTTCTTGCGGGCTAAAGCTTCCTTTGTTCTCTGGCTGATAAGATTCCTTTCGATCTCTGCGGACAGACCAAATGCAAAAGCTAAAACCTTGCTCTGAATATCCTCTCCAAGCCTATAGTTATCCTTAATCGTCCATACCTTGCACTCCTTTGTCATGCAGATGTTAAGGATTTCCATAATCATGAAAAGGTTACGCCCCAGACGGGAAAGTTCCGCACAGATGATAAGATCGTCTTTCTGAATCCTTTTCAACAATTTCCCCAATTCTCGCTTATTATAAGCCTTTGTGCCGCTAATGGTTTCCTCTATCCATCCATCAATTACGAAATTGTTCCTGCTGCAGAAATTATTTATCTCAAATCTCTGGTTCTCGACAGTTTGTTTGTCACTACTGACACGAATGTAACCGTAAATCATAATTCAAATTTTAATAGAATTAAACAACCAAAGTATTTCCCTACTGAAAATGCCAGTAAGAAATATTTTGGTAAAGATTAATATTATGTCTTACACTCGTCTGGGATTTATCGTCTAATGTTTATTCAATTGATAATTGATGTCGACACTAATTATTAAAAGCTTAACAGCCTCATTCATTTGGATAAACTCTCTCCGCCTGCTTGCAGATTGAGTGGCACTCCACCCGCCGCCGAAAGGCGAGTGGGGTATTAGGCTTCTGATATATAAGTACTTTCAATCTGTTTATATATTATTGTAAATCAAATATATAAATATATTATTATGTACATTTCAAAATAGGTATAATTCTAAAACTGTCACTATAATGTCACAATACAATAAAGGAAAAGGCATTAAATCAACTTCAAATCTTTCGCTACCCGACAGGCTTCAATGGAATTTTTTACTTGAAGCTTGCCTAAAATCTCTTGCCTGTGCCGACTGACAGTGTTTATGCTAATCGAAAGTGTTCCGGCTATTTCTTTGCTTGTCAAACCTCTGTCTATAAGACTCAATACCTGCTTTTCCCTGACGGACAGTATTTTTGTGTCATCCTGTTTGTCTAATTCTATCATCTGGCCATTGGTAGAATTGATTATCAGACATTTGGCGGGTATATCAAACAATAAGGGACTATAAAGACATAAAGCCAGCCACAAAGTGCAGTTCGGTAGGACTGTAATATAAAATATTCGGTGTAACACAGGTATATAACTGTTCATGCTGTTTTTCATACGGAGTTTGCTTACCAAATAATAATCAGCACGTTTTCTTTTATGTTGGCGTTTGATAAAATGGGAAAAACAAAGCTCTTGCAAATGTTTGCCAGCCAAATCATCGGGGTGAATGAGTTTGAAAACGTCTTCTTCCCAAATGGAAGATACTTTATTCTCTTTTCCGCTTTTGTCTATTCCCAGTGTTTGTGAAAAACCGCCGTAGTAGATGTAACTTGTATTGGTACGCAAATCACTTAAAACGGCAATGGCGTTTTCCATCCGTGCATAATTGCAAGCTATGTCCTTATATCTGTCCAGCATTTCTGCATAGGGTTGCCCATTTTCAAAATCCTGTTTAGAGAATTCTTTCTTCAAGATATCTATAGCATTCATTTATCGGCGATAAAAATGGTTATTTATAATCATTGTATAGTATATAACAACGCCTTACCTTTGCAAAGGTAAAAAAAAGTAATGGTTATCTATAAAAAAGTATATGAAAAAAATTATACTAAGTGGAATGATGGTTGCCGCCTCATTTAGTTGCTTGGCGCAATCATTGGAAAAGATGCAGTGGTTCAATGAACCGGAACAATGGAAAATCGAAGACAATTCGCTTTCGATGAATGTCACCCCTCAAACCGATTACTGGCGTATCTCCCACTATGGGTTTACCGTGGATGATGCCCCGTTTCTGTACACTCTGCGTGGCGGAGAATTTGAGGTGAAAGTAAAAATATCCGGTGATTACAAGACACGTTTTGACCAGTCGGGATTGATGTTGCGCATTGACCATGAAAATTATATAAAAGCGGGTATCGAGTTCGTGGATGGAAAATATAATCTTAGCACTGTCGTGACCCACCGCACGAGCGACTGGAGCATTATCCCGTTGGAAAAGCCCGTGCCTTTTGTCTGGATAAAAGCGGTGCGCCGATTGGATGCCGTGGAAGTTTTCTACTCTTTCGATGATAAGGAATACACGATGATGCGCAACGCTTGGTTGCAAGACAATCATCCGGTTATGGTAGGGATTATGGGAGCTTGTCCGGACGGTAACGGGTTCAAAGCTAAGTTTGAGAATTTCTCCATCAAGCATCTACCGGATTTACGCAGGATGGAATGGCTAAAGAAAAACAGTACGGAAAATAACAAATAAAAAAATAATATGAGAATAGAACACATCGCAATCTGGGCGGACGATATTGAACTGCTCCGTGACTTTTACCTTAAATATTTCAACTTGACATGTGGGGATAAATACACAAATCCGGCAAAAAAATTCACATCCTATTTTTTGTCTTTTGGAGAGGATAAAACCCGTATTGAACTCATGAATATTCCCGATATGGAAAATCCGGCAAGCAGGGGTAATCTGAAAGGTTTGGCTCATTTTGCCATTAGTGTAGAAAGTCGGGAAACGGTGAATGAACTTACTGAACGGCTAAGGGCAGACGGTTACACAATATTGAGTGAGCCAAGAATAACAGGCGATGGCTATTATGAAAGCGCCATTGCTGATCCTGAGGGCAATTATGTAGAAATAACGGCATAAATTAAAGAAATGGTTAAAAACATTGTATTCGATTTCGGAGGCGTCTTACTGAATTGGAACCCGAAATATTTCTACCGTACTTATTTTAAGGACGAAAAAGAGATGGAATATTTCCTTTCCCATATATGTACTGAAGAATGGAATGCCGAACAAGATAAGGGACGTTCATTTGAAGAGGGTGTCAGGTTGTTGCAGAAACAATACCCACAATATGCGGAACCCATACGGATGTTCAAAGATAAATGGGAGTGTATGTTGAAAGGCGAGTTCACTCGGAGCGTGGATTTATTGAAACGACTAAAAGGAGAAGGGTATGGTATCTATGGCTTGACAAATTGGTCGGCTGAAACAATCCCATTGGTTTACTCTAAATATAATTTTTTTCAACTGTTCGATGGCATTGTCGTGTCCGGTGAAGAAAAGGTCATTAAACCCGACCCGAAAATATACAGAATCCTGCTCGAACGGTATAATCTGACTGCCGAAAACACGTTGTTCATTGATGACAATTCTGCCAATATTGAAACGGCTAAACAATTAGGTTTCAAAACAATTATTTTTGATAACTTTGAAAATGTATCATTACGAATCTCTGTATTAATTGACAAAAAAAGATGATTATTCGGAAATAAAAAGGGCATAGGTACGCAAAATAAGGGGAATTTCATAAGTTTTACTCCATTGAAAAACTATCTTTGCATACCTTGCTGCCCTTTTTCTATTTTCCAATCATACGCTCCTTGCGCAATATCGTTTACCTCATTGTATGTATGCTTCAGTTCGATTTCATCCAACTGCTCCCGGCTTTCCGCATATCCAACAAGCCATCGTCCAACGGCTTTTTGCAGTTCCTTGTCCTCACCTCCGTATGAGCGCATGACCTGTTTGATGTCGGTTGCTTCGCCGGGTGAGAATATGGATTTGTGTTTTGATGTGGCGAAGTCGATAATGGCGGCTATGGCACGGCAGAACACGCCGCCTGCCCTATACAACAGGTCAGCCAGTGTATCAAGCAATGCGGATTTCCAACGCAATTCCCGGTTAAGAGATCCGATAACTTTCGTCTGCTTTTCCGTTGCTTCACATACGGCACGTTCTATACGTTTATGTTCGTCCGTTTTCTGCTCGTTGAGTAGCCGGACTGCCTCGTCCCGTTCTTTGATGAGTGCTTGTCGCCCGGCTTCGGCTTCCTGCTTCTCTGCGGTCAGTTTCTTTGTCAATTCCTCCACCTTGTTTTTTACCGCATCGGGAAAGGCTCTCCTGATACGCTCGTTCTCGGCTTTCATCTTGGCGTTTTCCTTTTCGACGGCTGCGGACTTGCCAACTCCTACAATACTGCCTACACTATCCAAAATGCTGTCCATTTTCGCCTTGCGCTCGTCTTTGAGTTGCTTTTCCTTGTCGGCAATCTCGTTGTCAAGTGAAAGGCCGTACTGCTCTTTTGCCTTGTTCTCTCCCTCGATGGTCTGCCTTTCCGCTTCGGCTTTCTTTTTGGCTGCAAGGGCGGCTTCCTTTTCTACCTTGGCTTGTTCCGCTTCCCGTTTCTGCTTGGCGATGATGTAGTCCGTGCGCTCCAAATGCTTCTTGCCTGTAATCTCCTTTGAGATGCCCCTTTCCATTTCCAGACACTCGGCTAACAGCGTCTGCATATCGCTCATGTCTTTCTCGTCCAACTTGCAGGATTTTCCGGTGTCGTGGTTCATCCAGTCCCAGACGATATGGGCGTGAAGGTTGGGCTTCCATGTGGCGGTGTCTCCGGGTACACCGTAATGCCCCTCGTCACGGTGGATGAATATCTGCAATGCTGTGATACCCCAACATTGCTTGCACACCTCACAAAAATGCTGCAGCTGTTTCATCGTGGTATCTTCCTTGATTACGACAACTCCCTCTTTGATTGGGGTGCTGCCACGGACAATGGTCACCTTGCCCGTCTTTTTGTTTACACGTTCACGGTCTTTGGTCTGCATCGCCCGTCCTGTCTTCTCCTTGACCATTGCGGCTATCTGATTGTAGTAGTCAGCCAATGAAGTATCGCCAATTTCAGGTGCTACCCATGCCTCGTTTCTCGCCATAAGGTCGGTGCGTATGTAAAGCTTTTCCTTTCGTATATTGGCGAGATATTCCGCTGACCGTCTGTTATGCGGTCCGCTGCTTCTGACGAGGCAGGGCTTTATGTTGATTGATGTTTTCTGTGCCATAAGTTTGCTTGTCTTTTGAGTTTCACAATGGGTTATTAGGGCAGAGCCTTAATCGGTGGGTGCAGGGAGAGGGTCACTTCCTGCTTGGGGTTCTTAGGGGTGAAAACCTCTAAGCGGAGTTTCCAAAGAGAGGGTCACTCTTTGGTCGGGTTGCACAGGGCAGACCGCCCTTGCCGGGTTCTTAGGGCAATGCCCTAAGTGGGACGGGGCAATGCCCAGCCCCTCGGGAGAGCCCACAACTTCGGGAGCGTAGCGGAGAAGTTATAGTGGGCTATACCGGTGCAAGCACGGTTGCTCACGCCACGCCAACGGAGTACCGCTTGAAATCCGGCGCTCTGCGCCTTTCAATCCCTCTCCCCTGTGTTCGGGTTGTCCTCACCGCCAATCGTACCGTCTTGCGCCTCTTTGGGGCTTTCTTCGCTGTTATCGTCGGGCTTTCTCTCCCTGCTGTCTATGATACGGGGATTTCCGGCTTTGTCTGCATCAGACAAGCCGACTTCCTGACCGTTGGCTGACGGGGTGGAAATGACAGGCAAACAGAGGGAAGGAAAAAGGGCTGTTGTGCCGTCCGCATCCCGCACCCCGCTTTGGCTGTCACCCGGTATGATACTTTGTACACTCTGCGTCGGCAAATCATCGGAAAGAGGTGTCCGTACATCGCCCGTCTGTCCTTTGGCGGTAGCCGAAGGTCTGACATAATGAGGATTGGTCACGAGGACACCCCCGACATACCAGCCTGTGAGAAAATGCAGGGTATGTATGGAAGTACGGTTATTGGTTTGGGTGGTCAGCATACCGAGCCTGTTAAAGCTGTCAATGAGCTTGCCGATAGTCTTGCGGTTGCAGCCCAAGTATTCCGCCAGTTCCACGTCGGAAGCTGCGACCTGTCCCACCTCCAAGACTATTTCAATGCCCTTGATTTTATAAACGGTTTTTGCCTGTACCGCACTGGTCATCAGTCGATGCAGACATTTCTGTCTTATGCCTGAAAATCTGCCGTCCAAAAGAAAATCCCACTGTCCGGCTGAAAGAATGGTGCAATAGTGTATGGTCTGTTTCTCTTTACACATAGTCTACGATATTATGGTGTTACACTGGTCAGCTACCTGCCCAAGCCGTATTCCCGTTCAGGCATGTAATACCCTTTGTCTTCCGCTATATGGTTCAGCACGTCCTGCAAACGGTCAAGTTGGTTATGGTCAAGCACACGGATTGCGTTAATGGTTATCTCCTGCAAGGCAATTTTGCGGGGTGCGATGTTCGTCTCGTTCATCGTGCCGTCACCGTCCGCATGGACGGAATGCAAGTAGGCATTGACCGTCTCCGTCTGCTCTTTGGTTGGGTATGGTGCTGCCCATTTGTCCTGAATATAGCCGACCATTTGGCTGACTGCGTTTGCCAAGAGCGGATCACGCTGTGCGATACTCGCTGTCAGTTGTTCCACGTTCATTTTTTGTGTCCTCCCTCTATTCGTTCTATGTCAGAAAGTTTGTAACAGTTCTTGCCGCCGACCTTGTAACGGATGAGGTAGCCGGAGATGTTCCACCTCCAGAGCGTGGCACGGCTCTTGCCGAGACGGTGCTGGACGGTTTCCTCGTCAAGCATAATCTCTTTTTCGGCTGCACGGCGTTTCCGCTCCTGTTCCTCCGTCCATTGATGGAAAGCGGTTTTCAATGTATCGACCGAAGTGATTACTATCGTGTCAGGCTGTCTATACTCCAAATCTTGATTCATATTTTTGACAAGGCAGTTTTTTTCGGCGACCCCCACGGCAAGACATTTGCCTCGCGCCTGCCCGGACTGCACCGTGGCAGTGAGGGCTGTCACGGATTCGTGATGCGAAGTTAGAACGCTTTGAAACGAATGCGGAATATTCCGGGTTGTCATTGCTTGCCGGACACCAGAAGACATTTTTGTGAATGGAATTAACAACTCATGAGAGGGGAAACGCATACGAAAAAGACCAGCCGCCGATACTTCGGAAGCAGGTCTGTTATCCATAAAAAGAGGGAAAAAATTATTCAGACAATGATTTCATCATCCGCCACAGCTGCACAAACACGCTTTTGCGGTCCGGTTTGTCGGGTAGGAAAACAATGCGCCCGTCTTCCTCTTTCGTGTAGCCTATCTTGGTGCGGAGCGTTCCGACAATGCGGTTCTTCTCCCTGTCGGGGAAACGCTCATGCAGATAGTTGTTGTAGGCGGTCTTCGTCACATGGCGGAACTCGGTAACGATTTTAGCGTGGGCGATGTCCCGTACCAATCCCTCGTCCCTTGCGCATACCATGACAAGTGCAGCACCACGCCCTACCTCGCCCTGAAGCAAAAAATGCAGCGTGTCGAGAATTTTCTCCGCATGTTCCGGGTAGAGTATTTCATCGGTGAACTTTGTCGGTCGGGATTGTCCGGTAATATGTTTCCACGCATTTAGGTAGATGCGTACCATTTGCGACGGCATTTTCGGCACATATTGTTTGAGCAGCCTATCGACAAACCTGTGTACCTCGTCGGGGTGGTTACGTGCCCGGATAAAAAGGTATTCCATGACGTGTTTCACACGCTGTTCCCGGCAGATCGTTTCCCAAGACAGTTCGGGGCGGTCAATCAGCAGCAGGATGGTCTTTGCCGCCGCTTCGATGGACGGAACGGGAATATCATCATCCAGTCTCCCGTCCTCCGTGACATGCGCCTCGGCAAGTGAAAGGACATAGGCGATGTTACGCTCCATGTTCGGTTGTCCGTATTGCAGTTCAATATCTGCACTTATATCTTCGATGTTTTCTTTCATAAGCCCCTATGGTTATAATGGTTATCCGGCAGCACCGGTCTTTGCCAGTTCGAGAAGTCCGGCAAGCTGTTCAGCCGACATTTGCCCGAACTGTTCCAACAGTACCGATTTGACCTCTGCTTCCTGTTTGGCTTTCGCCACTTTTTTTGCTATGCTGGTGGCCAGTTCGATACCGCTTATCTTGATGTAGTCGTTGAAAACGCTCTCGGTCTTGTGTCCGCTTATCGACATCATCTCGTGGCTGTCGAGCATCTTGCTCAAGTACATGAGGGTAATGCCCGTCCTCCGTGCCGTATGGGTGGTGGCGAGGCGGTATCTCGGTACGAGTATATCTCCATACTCGTTGCGTTTGAACGCTACCCTGTTCTGTTCTTCCATCCTTTGGCTTATGAGCGTGATTTTTGTCGCCATTTCCTGCCTCAAGCTCGGCACGGATTCGGAGAGCTTTTCCAGAACAACCTTGATAATTTCGTTCAGGTCGTTGTTGTGGATGTACGGCAGATTGTAGTCGTATTTCTCGAAAATGCGGATAAGGTTGTCATTGAGTATGGGAATGGAAACCTCCGTGCCTGTCTTCTGCTGTGTCAGCGTGATGATGCCCACGCCGTCGTGGAAGCTGATGTTGCGCTCCGTGATGCGGGAATAGTCGGAAAAACGCTGGCTGGTGTAGCAGCCCACGAGGAACACGTCACGGGCTTTGTCTTCCTTTCCGCTTAAAGGCATTTCATAAAGGGCTTGCAGTTCTTCTTCCGTCAGGTAGATTTCCACCACCTTGTCCTCCCGTGTCACGTGGAGTTTCGGGAAATGGTCGAGCACCGATGTCTTGAAGCGGAAGCCCTCCTTGAAAGCGGTATTGAGCATGGCGGAGAAGACGGCGAGGTTTTTGTTGATGGTCTTCTTCATGTAGCCGTAGTTCTCCATGTAGAGGACAAACTCGTCAATCAACAGCTCGTTGATGTCTTCCCAGTCGAAAGGGTGTTGTTTTATGAATGTCTCGAGGATATTGGCAAAGCCCGTATAAGTGTGAAGCGTCTGTTTCGTGTAGTTGTTGCCCTTGCGCTTTATCGTGCCGTTCTTCATGCCTTCCAGCCGCTTGCGCACAAAGTCCAGCACTCCGGGGCGGCGTGCCTCCTGTAACTGCCGGACGAGTTCGGCGTTGGCGGCGGTCTGCTCCTTTTTCTTGGCGATGATGGTCGTGCGGCTTATCTCGGCGGGGTTTACAGACTTGACAACCTCGTACACTTCGAGGATGTCCTTACGGGTACGGGCTTCTTCCGGCAGAGCCATTGAAATGGCGGTCAAGGAAGCGATGAACGCCTCTATGTCCGTCTTCTTTTTCAGCAGTTCGTCACGGAATGCCGCATTGAGTTTCCCACGCATGGGTATCTTGATTTCGCCGTCGGCGAAATATTCCGGCAGGACGGTGACAGTGGATTTGAACTGCGGGCGGTTGGTGCGTGTGATGTCCAGCCGTACCAATATCGGGTGCTCGCCCTGCGGGTTTGCTTTTTTCGAGAGTGATAATGTTGCCTTTGCCATAACTGACTATTGAATGGTTATGGCACAAAGGTAGAAAAATCCTCCGAAAAATGTCACAGAAAAATGTCACACTAATGAGAAATTATGAAATTTTATCGAAACACCGCATCTAATTAAATATCTAATAATCAATATTTTCATTTGCTTTTATTTGACTTTGTTTCTCTTGTTTAGCCCTTGTTTTCGCTAAAATGGGGTATTAGGCTCCCCGACCGATTTATTACTGGCGTACGTGCAAGCCCGGAGATAAATCAGACTGGCAGAGAACAAAGCATTCAGTTTGTGTCTGTGTCACTCGACAAGTTCCAGCCCAAATTCATCAATAAGCAACTGGACAGCCGGATTCTTTTCAATCATCAGTTGGAGCATCTGCCGCTTTGTCGGGGAGAACAGGAAAAAGTCCGCGATGTCCAGACCTTGGCTCCGCTGTTCTTCGGTGGCAATCTGCTCCAGCATATCCGAGACAGTAACGCTTTTGCAGATTCCGGACAACATCCGGGCTTTCTCTTTCCATCGGTCTGCCGCTCCCAGATCCGGAATGAGCGTTACATCTCTGCCACGCAGTACCTGCATCGCCTCACTATTGAAACATCCATTCTTGCCACCCGTTGCCAGCCAGATATAATCCGGAATGAAGTGGCTCATTATGATGGCTGTCTTCTCGCTCTCGACCAGCATTACAGGTGCGGTACCAGAAGTATTCAACAGGTGTTCTCCGAACAGGCATTGCCGTAGATGAAAGTTGGACAATCTCAGTTCCGAATGCGCCCAGCCGACATAGGCATGCGGTTCCTTTATCCGATGCCCTGTCGCAGAATCATACAGCATTATTTTCCCTGTCCTTACCTTGCCGGATATGTCTGTTTGCCAGTAGACCGTGGATCCGCCCCATTTGTTGGAAGTCCCGACTTTATAAAGGCTGAAAAGTCTTGCAGTCTCCGTTTCACCGAAGACTCCGCACAAGTAGCGGCATAAAGGATTCCGACCGTAATCCGCAAGGCTCCTCTCCACCACTTTAGGGTATATAAAAGTTGGCGGAAGAGAAGTAGAAATTTTAACTGTCGGGCGTGGTGGCTTCTGCAAGCCTTGACTCCTAACTTGCGAGACATCCGGATGGTCGTGAAAATATTCCCGTGGCGTATAATGGTACCCGCATGAATTCTCGTGGTCGCATTTGCCGACAGTATCCGGAAAACGGATGATACCTTCCTCGTCAACATACCGGACGAAACAACGGCTTTTACCGCAGTTGGGACAACTGATTTTGCTGCCGTAACTGTATTTCTGAAGATGAAACCGATACTCACTCATGGCTATCCGGATTATTGTTGTCTGCACTCTGCACTTTTGCACTTCGGTCTGTATTATCGGTATTATCTGCATCGGAAAGTGCAATAGTGCAAGGTGCATCAGATATGATTTTGTGATAAACTCCGTGACTGACCTTCTCAATGACGGGATTTTTAAGTCTGCACAGCTGCTCCAGAGCATAATAGACAGACCTCCTTGACATCTCGACTTTCCTGCCAGCAATGACCGCATCTCCGGATGTGAAGGTATCTCCGAGCAACGACAACCAAGCATCTTTGGTATCGCCTATGCTGCCTGCAATAACAGCCGCCTGTGTCCTCCGATAACTCTCCTCATAATACTCTATCATCCGTATGGCCGCCTTCACCGAGTCAGGTTCAATGCTGCGCATTTCTCCCTCACCGGCAGCCCATTTCATTATCTGGAATATCAGAGCCAGCCGCGCGGCATTACCGTTGAGTTTCATCTTCCTGCTTTCCACCTCATTGTCATCTTCGATTGCATTCACCTCCTCGATTATACCGTTGTACCAGTTGTAGAAATACTCCTCTGCTTCGTCATCCATGTTGATTACAAGAGGTGAGACGGTATTGCTTTTCTCATCGACAATACATGGCATATCCAGCACCCTGCCAAGTACATCACGCCACTTTCCGAGAATGTCCGGTCTGTCTGTGTTCCTGTCATTCCGTCTCCATACGGATATCTTTCTGTCTTTGGGATAGACGAAGAGGAAACGGTCGGTCAAGCCGTTGGCTACAAAATCAGCCTTGAATATCTCCGAAAGCAGGTTTGTCTGTATGGAGCCGATTATATTGATGCACGGAGCCTTGATGAAGACAGACCTGGACTCCGATTTACGCACCGCTTTCAATGGCTGTCCGCTATAAGCCGTCAGCAAATCTTCAATAAGATTGTTCCTGTTGCTGTATCTCTTTACTGAATTGAATAGGGCAAGAATTTCATCCACTACCAGAGCAATTCCTCGTGGATTATACTGATGGACGCTTATCATCGCTTCCGGCGTAAAATCCGATATGACAGTAGTCACAAGACGGGGCTTTCTCGGCCGGACAGAGTCATCCTGCCGACTGCCTGCCGCCATGCTTTTCTCGTATTCGGTCCATTCTTCATTGAACTTCTCGAACATCCGGTCATCCTGCTCGCAGACAGGCCTGTATATGAATCCCAACGGCGGAGTCTTGCCCAACCCGGGACGACCGACCAGCATCATATAAAGGGCAGGTGCGGTCCTCCATTCGCCTTTGATACGGATATGGCAGGAATTCCCGATGGCCGTTGCCACTGCCGACAATATAATGGATGCCGAATATTCTACATTGAAATTCTCATATCTGGACAGGTCAAGGACAATCTCACGGATCTTTTCCGGGAATGCATCCAAAGGAAGCCCTGTCTGCGGAATATGCTCTACTTCCGAGCGGAGCATGTTTGTAAGTTGCCTGATATCGTACATAGCCTTTCTGCTTTATTCCTGATGTACAATATCCGAAGCGAAATCCTCGTAATGGAAACGGCGCAGAAAGCGGTCTACATCCGCCTGTGTGTACCAGTATTTGTCTCCTTCGCGCGAGTAGCCGAGATAGCCGTTGTCGCGCAGCTTCTTCAAATACTTGTCCTTTATGCCGAGTTTCGCCATCAAAGTCTTGTTGTCGTAAAGACAATGTGAATCCGCCGGCTGACTGTTTGCCGGAGACTTTACCTTTCCTTCCACTATGCTGAGAATCTTTTCAAGCAGTTCCCGATCGCATAGGTCCTTTACATTCGTATTCTTTGCCATATGATTCTGAAATTATGGCCGAACAGTCCTGATGCGCACTCAGTCCTCCAGCCCGGTTATGCAATATGGCACGACTGCGCACATCGCACCGAAATCACGGCACGAATGTATAGGAGTTTTGTAACTTTATGAGTTACAATAAATTATCTAACATTATGACAGAAGTTATGGAAAGTTATGATTTTGTCATAACTTTGCATGCAACAGATTGATTACTAATAACAAAGGGGAGAAGTAAAAAATCTGAAAAGTCCGAAGATTTACCAGATTTAATAGGCCAAAATATGAAATGAGTAAAACAATTCTTCGCAAACCCTATAAAAAGGCTTTAAATTTTCTGTCAGTCTGAAAACAGTTTGTCAATTTCACCGGCATTCGCAGGCACTGCCATATCTCTCCTGTTCTGACGGGACTGCCCGATACCGGTCTGCTCAAAAAGAGCGTTCAGTTCGGCATCCGGGAAAAGTCCGTTGCCGAATTTCCAGAATGACTTCCGATCCAGTTCGGAGTATTCAGGAATATCACCGCAATATATTCGGCCGCACATATAGGCAAGAAGGGCTTTCGTGCCTTTCCTCCACCTATAATGGGAACCATCCTCTTCCATATATCCGGCAGCCACCGCCTTTGCAAAGACAGTACGGGCAAGCGGTGTGTCAAGTCTGCCTGACAATACCACCCCTTTGCTCACATCCTGTTCTTCGGGCTGATTATCCTTGGTTTGCATCGTTTGTTTCTCCTTTTCCCTGTTTTTGGCACGAAGTTTTTCCGCTCCGTATGCCAATGCACCCGAAAAGAAAAGGGCAAAGGCAACACCTGTTATCACGACAGAATCGGGACGGTTATCCGTTACCGGATCAATTATACCGAAACCTATAAGGAGCAGAGTTCCCGTAAAAATGACAATTGCCGCTGACCACAGAATAATCCTCTGGTACCGCTTGAAGATAGTGGCAAGTACCAGTACCAGAATGAATACACATAACAGCAACAGGAATATCCGCGTAACAGTCATTTCAGGTAAAATTTCAGGTGCAAAATTAATGTTTGTTTTTAACTGTCGACACTATTCATCAGACAATTTCCAATGAGGCGAAATCGTCAGTCAGTCTGGCAACTTCATTGGACAGTGTTTCAGGCAGGAATCTGGCATATACCTTTTCCGTGACATCTGTGCTGCTATGACCGAGCAGCCTGCTGACCACCGACATGGACAAACCTTTGTTCAAGGCGAAAACCGCAAATGAATGCCGGGCCGCGTGCATCGAGAGACTGAACGGAAGTCCGACCTGTTCGCCTACTACTGCCAGCGACTGATTGATGCATTTCGTGGCATTGTTGCGGGCCTTGTACAGTGCTTCCGCATCATCCAGATCTAAAGTCTCTTTTACAAGGTTGAACACATATCGGAATCCCTCACGTTTTTCCCGCCATTGCTGTAATATATGTAATGCAGGTTCAGTAAGCGGTATGACATGTCGTTTGTTTGTCTTTATCATAATCTTCCGCAACTCTTTCCTTGCGAAGTCAATATGTTTCCATTGCAGGGTCATCACATCCACCACGCGGAGCCCGCAGGCATGGAACGCAAAGAAAAACATCTCCAGAAACTCTTTTCTGCGCGGTTCAGTACAATCACGGTAGTATTCCACCAATGCAGACATTTGTTCCTTTGTAAGATATTTGCCGTCAAACTCGTTGTCTTCGTCCGCAAGCGACAGCTTCGGGGAGATGCGCATATCCTGAATCCGCGCATTGACGGCATGGTCAATCATTTTCAGTTCGGCAGCATAGGCACAGGCTTTCAGAATCGGCGTCAGGGCGTGGTTGATGGTTGCGTTACTGTTCTGCTTTACCTCACGACGCCACTTGATGTATTCATCAATCAATTCAACAGAAATCTCGCCGACGTAAATGCTGTCCGGCTTATAGGTGCCTTTATTTGTGGCGCGGAGAAAGATTTGAAAGATATTCATGCCGCTTTTGCCGTTTTCATAGCGGCTTCTCCCGATACGGTTCCGTGAATAATCCGATTCAAGCCTTTCCAGTACAAACTCGACAAAATCCTTACCCTTGTCTTCCCTGATAACCGGTTTGTCAGCCAAGAAGTCGGCTATCACTTGTGCCGTAATCTGGTTTGGATGTTTCTGTTGGTATTCTGCCAGAAGACCGTCAACCTTGTCGGCACGGGCAAGCAGCAGACTGTTGACCCGATTGGCTTCCGGACCATAGCTTGCCCTTACTCCGCCACGCCCTTTGTTGGCCTTCTCGTTCCAATCACCCAGGCGGACAAATATATTCATGCCCTTGCGTATAACCTGCCGGTTCCAGGTGTATTCAAGCTGGACAAGGTACTGCTTGGCACTATCAATCTCACCTCGGATGTGCAGACGATAGCGGCCTAAAGGATATAAGCGTTTCGGTCTTCCCATACAAAAGGTTGTTTGAAGTTAAAAACTGCGGTTTTCTGCAATACTCACAAACCTCTGTAAAGGTAATGAATTTTGTCCAAACAAATCCCGAAATTTCCTCCGAAAAACGTATTTTATCCAAACAAACCGCGCCATTTGAGGCGGTAAAACGCTGTTGTCCAAACAAATTAAATCCCCACCAATCTAATTGATTGACAGGGATTTAATAGTTGATTCCGTGCTTAAAAATGCACTAATATTCTTCCTCGTTGAAGAAGAAATCTTCTTTGCTGGGATAATCGGGCCAGATATCTTCTATACATTCGTATATTTCGCCTTCATCTTCCATCTCTTGCAGGTTTTCAATAACTTCGAGAGGTGCACCCGAACGCATCGCATAGTCTATTAATTCGTCTTTGGTTGCAGGCCACGGCGCATCTTCCAATTTCGATGCCAACTCTAAAGTCCAATACATAGCTATTAAGATTTAGTTTGTGATTATTCTTTTTCAAAATTTTCCGCAAAAATAGAGGAAATATTTTCATTTGCAATCTTTATCCCAAATTATTTCTTCTTTACCGGAGGTTATGACTTCGGCTCTTGCCAATACAAACAAATAGTCGGACAGGCGGTTCACAAAGCGACGCAAGGTTTCGTCAATCTCTTGACTCGGCGACAGGGCATAGATACGTCTTTCGGCCCGTCGGCAAACGGTACGGCAGATATGGGCAACCGATGCGGACAACGTTCCCGTGGGGAGGACGAATCCTCGAAAAGGGGGCATTTGTGCCGACAATCGATCGATTTGCCGCTCGAGCTTCTCTACATCTTCATCCGTTACAATACTGGCCGCTTTCAACGGTGTTTCGGAAGTATCCGTAGCTAAATTTGACCCAATTACGAAAAGTTTGTTTTGGATAAAGCGCAATACGGCTTTGTCTGTGGGTACGGTAGAAACTTCGGCCAACCAGCCGATGTGGGCGTTTAACTCATCGACGGTTCCATACGCCTCTAACCGAAGGTCGGTCTTGGGGACTCTTTTTCCTCCGACCAAAGAGGTCGTCCCGTTATCTCCTGTGGCGGTATAAATTTTTCCTCCTGCCATATTTTTCAAATTATCAAAATGAAACGATATAATGTTGCCGATTCAATTTCGAGAAAAAGAACAACAACCCCATGTCATACAGGTCCATCGAGACGGTTACTTTGGGAAAACTGGTCAACTGCTTCCACTCTTGATGACGGAGGCTGTTTTTACGAATACCGTCTATCACCACCACGGCTTCCGGCGACAGAAAGGGGGCTATCTGACCGAGAACCTTTTCTACGGAAAGCTCGTTGCGGGAGGCATGAATCAAAACAAATTCCACGGGATTTAGTTTTTCGAGCGCCTCCATGGGCAGGTCGTCGAAACGACCGGGCAAAAGCTCAATGTTCGATTGTTTGATTACCTCTCTGGTTACTTGGGCCACCTCTGCATCCGGTTCTATGCAAAATTGCCGGACTGTTGAATGGGGTGCATTCATGTAGAGCGACGATATGCCCCATGCCGTACCGATTTCCAAAATTGTCCGGGGATTAAACCGATTGACCAAACGGAAGAGCAGCCGTGTCTTCTTCCGCCCCATCTTTTTTTGGTGGAGCAACTTGGTACGATCCATCCGGGGATAAAGCGTCTTTTTCAAAAAAAGTTCTATGGCATTGTAGCTATAATAGCGACACCGCTCTTCGATAACCGTGGTTATCAAATCGTACGCAAAGGGAGAGTGTACGCCGAAACCTTTCCGATAACGCAGCTTACGAAAACTCTTGATACAATATTTTTTTAATACCCGTTTTGTCTCCACTTTTTATTTTTCTGAATCTCGATACAAATATAAAAACTATTTAAACGTTATCCATATAAAAACCGACTGGGTTAGTCGTATGCCTGATCGATGATGCCTCCTCCCAATACCCGGTCTCCGTCATAAAAGACGGCCGACTGGCCGGGAGCCACCGAATGTACGGGAGAATCGAAATATACGATGGCTCTGTTGCCGGGGAGTATCTCAACCGAACAGTCGGTTCGCTGTTTCCGATAACGGATACGACAAACGACTTTTTCCCCGATAAAATCGGTTGTTTTGACAAATACACACGAGATCAGGGTGAGCGATTTTTTATACATTTGGTCCGAACGGGCTATGACTACCGTATTGGTCGAGGGAATGATATCGCGAACAAAAACTGGATATTGGTAGCGAATACCTAATCCCCGCCGCTGACCCACGGTGTAAAAGGGGAACCCTTCGTGCTTTCCCAAAACGGCACCGGAAACATCCCGATAAAAACCTGGACGGATGGCTTCCGGCTCGACATTTTCTCGTAAAAAACGCCGATAATCGCCCGGGCAAAAACAGACCCCCATACTCTCTTTTTTTTCGGCTATCTTGCCCAATCCCCGGTCGCGGGCCATCTGGCGGACAGCTGTTTTTGTATAATCTCCTAACGGGAAAAGAATACGGGGAAGCAGCCGGGGAGGAATCCCCCACAAGAAAAAAGATTGATCCTTGTCGGCATCGGCCCCCGATCGAACATAGTGGCGACCTTCGACCGTTACCATACGGGCATAGTGCCCGGAGGCAATAAAAAAAATACCCTTTTCATCGGCAATTTTACTCATCAAAGGCCATTTCAACAGGTTGTTGCATACCATACAGGGAACAGGGGTACGCCCGTTCATATATTCGGATATAAAATAACGGATGATTTTTTGTCGGAACACATCGCGGGCATCATAAACCAGATGCTCTATGCCCAACCGGGTACAGAGGCCGCCGGCCTCCTCTAAATACGCCGTATCACCCTCCTTCTCGAAAAAGCGGAAGGTTACCCCTACCACCTCGTAACCTTGCTGCTGCAACAGGCAAGCGGCCATCGAGCTGTCCGTACCTCCGCTCATTCCAAGCAAAACCCGTCCCTTTTTCGTATTCATCCCATACCATTCAATTTATTGAAAACTCAACAGGGAGAGCGTGTTCTCGTCCAATACTTCGTTGGCCACCTCCAAAATATCTGCGGAGGTTATCGCCTCTATCTTGCGGCAAACTTCCTGTACCGAACTGTACCGGCCAAAACGCAAAAAGGATTTGCCCAGTCCCAACGCTACATTTTCGTGGTTGTCGGTATCGACGCAAACCTGCCCGATCATCTGCTTCTTGGCGGCCGAAAGTTGCATCGAAGAGAGTGAATTTTTCCGGATATAGGCCAATACCTTATATACCAATGCCACGCACCGGTCCACTTTTTGGGGGTCGGTCCCAAAATAAATGGAAAATACGCCGGTATCGCTATACGGGGTAAAAGTAGATTCTACGGTATAAACATACCCGTGCCGTTCGCGCAACGCCAGATTGAGCCTGCTATTCATGCACGGGCCTCCCAGGATGTTGTTGAGCAGAACCATTGCATACCTTTTATCGTCGTACAAATCGTACGCCCGGTTACCGATAATAACGTGTGCCTGGAACGTATCCATACGCTCTGTCTGCCGTACCGGCAGATAACGGCCGGGTTTTTCCCGTCTCGAAACGACGGTATCAGAGGCGATGCCTCCCAAATATTTCTCTCCCCAACGGACGATTTTGGAAAATTCGACCGAACCGGTAGAGAAAAAGACCATGTTAGAGGGGGTATAAAGCCGATTCACAAAAGAGCGGCCATCGTCGGAGGTGAACTGCTGCAAAGTCTCGGTAGTTCCCAAAATGAGGTGCCCGATTTCATGCCCGTCGAAAAGCAGGTTTTCAAACTCATCGTAAATCAATTCGGCCGGATTGTCCTTGTACGAGTTGATTTCGTCCAAAATGACCTCCCGCTCTTTCTCCATCTCCACCTCGGGAAACCGGGAGTTGAACACCAAATCGCCCAACAACTCGACGGCCCGTTCAAAATGGGTATTCAAAAAAATGGAATAGACCACCGTCTCCTCTTTGGTAGTAAACGCATTCAGCTCTCCCCCTACGCTCTCCATCCGGTTCAGGATGTGCCAGGCTTTACGCCGCTGCGTCCCTTTAAAAAGCATATGTTCTACAAAATGGGCCATCCCGTACTCGCGGGAAAACTCGTCCCGCGTACCGGCATTGACCGTAAATCCGCAATAAGAGACGCTCCCCGAGACCGGGAGATGGATCATGCGCAATCCGTTAGGCAACGTATAGGTTTGACAATACATAAAATCGCATTCTTATTTTACGCGCAAAATTAGGAATAATACCTTTGAGCATTGACAAAAAAAACAGATATTTGCATAAAGATAATCATCGAGATTTTTACGGTATGTTGAATGTCGGACTGTTTTGCACCTCTTATCCATCGTCATCTCCCGCCTGTGTAACTGCGGCGCAACAGTTAGGTCGTTGGATAGGGTCTCATCCGTCCAGGTTGATTTACGGCGGCGTCGATTGCGGACTGATGTACGAAGCAGC
The DNA here is from genome assembly GCA_949300615.1 of uncultured Bacteroidales bacterium. Classification (GTDB taxonomy): domain Bacteria; phylum Bacteroidota; class Bacteroidia; order Bacteroidales; family CHK158-818; genus Gallibacteroides. The sequence goes on along the minus strand of CASGEW010000026.1, from coordinate 4,911 downwards.
CAACAACGTCAAAGAGACCGGCGGAGAGATAACCGGCGTCGTAACCTCTGCCATGGAGGCCGGTGGAAGAGCCAGTTCGTTGCCCGACACCCTCCTCCGAACCGAATCTTTGAGCCGGCGCAAACAGACCTTGATGGAACTCTCCGACCTCTTCGTCGTGCTACCAGGAGGAATCGGAACGCTCGACGAAGCATTTTCCGTATTAGCTGCGGCCCACCTGCAAGAGCACCAGAAAGAGCTGATATTTTTTAATATAGACGGATTTTTCAACCCGTTACTCAGCCTGTTCGAACACCTCATACGAACCGGTTACGCCTCCCCCAAATACCAGGATTATTACACCGTCGTATCGAAATGGGACGAATGCGAAAAAATCCTGGCCGACCATTTATCCAAGAAACTACACAATAAAAAATAACATGAAAGAAACGATTTTATCTATTCTACAAAAAGAGGCCGAAGCCATTCTAAACCTACCCGTAACCGACAACTATGAAAAAGCGGTCAATTTAATCGTAGAACAGATACACCATAAAAAGGGCAAATTGGTAACCAGCGGCATGGGAAAAGCTGGCCAGATTGCCATGAACATCGCCACCACCTTCTGCTCTACGGGAACCCCTGCGGTATTCCTGCATCCCAGCGAAGCACAGCATGGCGACTTGGGTGTACTCCAAGAGAACGACCTGATGCTGTTAATCTCGAACTCGGGCAAAACCCGCGAAATCATCGAACTGGTACACCTGGCAAGGAATCTTCGCCCGGATATCAAATTTATCGTCATATCGGGAAATGCAGAGAGCGAATTGGCCAAAGCCGCCGACGTTTTTCTGTTTACCGGAGCCCCCAAGGAGGTTTGCCTGCTGGGACTAACCCCCACCACCTCTACTACCATTATGACCGTCATAGGCGATGTATTGGTGGTAAACACCATGCAGGCCATACACTTCGACAGCCAACAATACGCCCTGCGGCACCACGGAGGATATTTGGGCGAAAAATCGCGCGAACAGAGCAAAGAGCAAGCTAAATAGAAAAAATTATGCGACAAATCATAGGCGTAGGAGAAACCATCCTGGATATTATTTTCAAAAACAACCAACCCAGCCACGCAATACCCGGAGGGTCGGTTTTCAACACCATGATCTCACTGGGGCGACTAAACGTACCGGCCAACTTTATCAGCGAAATAGGAGACGACCGCATCGGAAAGATGATCATGGAATATATGGAGGAGAACCACCTCTCTACCGAAAACATGAACCTCTTCGGACGGGGAAAGTCGCCCGTCTCGCTGGCTTTCCTGGACGATAACAACGAAGCCTCCTACCTCTTCTACACCGACTTCCCGGACAACCGCCTGGATGTACGCTACCCACGCATCAACGAAAACGACATCTTCGTCTTCGGATCCTATTTCGCAGTCAACCCGCTGTTGAGAGAGCGGATGGTAGAGCTGTTAGAATATGCCAAAGACCGGAAAGCCATCATCTACTACGACCCGAACTTCCGGAAAGCCCATGCACACGAGGCGATGAAAATCATTCCTTCGGTATTGGAAAACCTCGAATACGCCGATATCGTAAAAGGGTCGTCCGAAGATTTTGAAAACCTGTTCCACCTCTCGGATGCCGCACGTATATACAAAGATAAAATAGAATTTTATTGTCCCAATTTTATCTACACGCAAGGGAGCGGACCGGTTCACCTGTTTACCCGCACAATACGAGAATCTTTCGATTGTCAGCCCGTAGAAGTTGTCAGTTCCATCGGAGCGGGAGACAGCTTCAACGCCGGTATCCTGTTCGGTCTGCTTACACACGAGGTAACACATGAAAACCTCCCCAATCTGGCTCCGGAGACTTGGAAAAAAATTATTGGACACGGCATGACCCTCTCGGCTCAGGTCTGCCAGACATACGAGAATGCCGTCCCCCAAGATTTTGCCCGTCGCTACATCCAAGAGATAACAGATTAGTTATTTTGTTAAATTACTAAAAGAGAGGATAAAAACCAAAAGCGATTATCTATTTTTGTATAGTAGTACCGATATACAAACAAGAAAATGAACAACCTATTCAAAAAGACATATACGATAACGCTCCTCCCTTTATTCTTCTTCCTGCTATTCCCCTCCTGCACAGAAGCACCGGCTGACGTAAAGGCCGTTTGCGAACTCGACGAGGTGTACAATTACGTCATTAAATGGGAGGTCTATCCGCAGATAGAGGGCTTTGTTAAAATTTACAGCTCCTCCACTCCCGACCAATTCGATACCGAATCGCTACCGGATTGCAAGGTAGATATTGCGGCAGCCCGCACCACCATCATCGCCACGCACGGATTAAGCCGTCGATATTTCCTGCTACGGTTCAACGACAAAACAGATATAGTATTGGGAACACGGGCCCCCAAATTAGGGAATGTGCAAAATTTCAGAGATTTAGGAGGGTATGAAAGTCGCAGCGGGAAAACCGTCCGATGGGGCAAGATTTTCCGTTCGGGCAGTTTGGACTCGCTCGACACCCCAAGCCAGAAATTGTTCCGCCAATTCCAAATCGCTACCCTCATCGACTTCCGGGAAACCGGCTCTTTTGTAGCCCCTCCCCGGCAGGCAGGACTGAAAAACGTCATAAACCTGCCCATCAACAAGCCATTCCAGTTTATTGCCAAAAAGAAAATCAAGGATAACGAACTGATGTCGGGAGATGCCCGCCTGCTGATGCAGGATATAAACCGCTCGTTCGTGTTTGACTCGTCCACGACATTCCGCTCCATGTTCAACCAGTTGCTCGTAGAAGACAACTATCCGGTCGTATTGAGCGATATGTACGGAAAAGACGCTGTCGGGTTTGCTACCTATCTCCTGCTCTACGTACTGGACATCCCCGAAGAGGAGATTATGGACGATTATCTGTTGACCAATAAATACCTGGACAAGAGAGTTGTTCCACTCGACATTTTCAATGCACCTCCCGAAATACAAGAGGCCGTTACCATTTTAATGAGTGCCGAAGAACGTTTTATCAACAGCGCACTGGATGCCATAAAAAAACGTTACGGAACCATCGACAATTACCTGAACGAAGAATTAGGCGTGAGCCCCTCCGTAAAAAGGGAACTACAACAAATATTGTTGACAGACAATACATAGCCCCAACCGGAGAAAAGCTCTACCTTAGCCGTTCTTCGATAGGAATATAATTTTTACCTTTGCGGCCAACAACAAGTAAACAACTGACGTTATGAGAGTAGTGATACAACGTGTAACAGAAGCATCCGTATCCATTGACGGAGAGACAAAATCGTCCATCGGAAACGGACTGCTTGTCCTCGTCGGGATAGAAGATGCCGATACCCGGGACGACGCCGCCTGGCTGGCCAAGAAAATCGCGCAGTTACGGATTTTCGACGACGAGAACGGAGTGATGAACCGGTCTGTCCAGGAAATAAATGGAGAGATTCTGATAGTCAGCCAGTTCACCCTGTTTGCTGCCACCCGGAAAGGGAACCGTCCCTCTTACATACGTGCCTCAAAAGGAGAATACGCCATCCCGTTATACGAAACTTTTTGCCGGATGGTATCCGAAGAGATGGCCCGACCGGTACAAACCGGCGTTTTCGGAGCCAATATGCAGGTGGCATTGCAAAACGATGGCCCCGTAACCATTTGGATAGATACCAAAAACAGAGAATAACATGACCATAGAAGAGGCTCAAAAAACGGTCGATAACTGGATAAAGACCTACGGTGTACGTTATTTCAACGAATTGACCAACATGGCCATCCTGACCGAAGAGGTAGGTGAGGTAGCCCGCATCATCGCCCGGAAATATGGAGAACAATCCTTTAAAAAAGGAGAAAACGGCGATAACCTGGCTGATGAAATGGCAGATGTGCTTTGGGTGCTGCTCTGCCTCGCCAACCAAACGGGTATCGACCTGACCGATGCGTTTCAGAAAAACATCCTCAAAAAAACACAACGAGACGAAAAACGGCATATCAACAACGAAAAACTATATTGAACATGAATCCATACAACGAGGTGCTGAGTAAATACAACACGAAGCTGAACGATGAAAAGGTTGCTGCGGCAACCGAAAAGATCATCCGCGAAAATTTCGACCGCAACAACTGCCAGGAGGTTTACAAAACCATCCTGGGATGTATCGACCTGACCAGTTTGCGGACAGAAGACAACGACAAAAGCATCGCCGCCCTGACCAAACGGGTAAACGACTTTGAAAGCGAATACCTCGAACTTCCCAATATGGCTGCCATTTGCGTATTTCCCAACCGGGTAGAGAGCGTCCGGATGAACCTGGAAGTGTCGGATATAAACATAGCGGCGGTAGCGGGCGGATTTCCCTCGGCACAAACCCTCACCGAAGTAAAGGTGGCCGAAGTGGCCTTGGCCGTCTTCGACGGAGCGGATGAGATAGATACCGTCTTGCCCGTTGGAGACTTCCTGGCAGAAGATTACGATGGAATGTGCCAGGAATTGATCGAAATTAAGGGCTCTTGCCGCGAAGCCAAATTAAAGGTCATATTGGAAACTGGTGCGTTGAAATCTGCCTCAAACATTAAAAAAGCGGCCCTGCTGGCCATATACTCAGGGGCCGATTTCATCAAGACCTCTACGGGGAAGAATTATCCGGGAGCTACCCTCGAAGCGGCCTATGTCATGTGCCAGGCCATCAAGGATTATTTCGACAAAACAGGGACGCGCATCGGGTTTAAAGCGGCCGGAGGTATCACCACAACGGCAGATGCAGTAAAATATTATACCGTGGTGGAATCTGTTTTGGGGAAAGAATGGCTGAACAAAGAGCTGTTCCGGATTGGCGCCAGCAGCCTGGCCAACCGATTAATATCGGACATTGTCGGGAAAGAGATCGCCTTTTTTTAAG
>CASGEW010000025.1 GCA_949300615.1 uncultured Bacteroidales bacterium | reverse complement strand
GGGAAAGCCGCAGGTATCGTTCAGTACGAACCTCTCGTTCGATAAGGTATCTACGATGCCGGAACTCCAGAAAGAGTACGCGCAGGGAGCCGGTGGCGTGTATAACCCGACCGCCTCGACCTCTTGGGGACCGAAGATCAGCGAGCTGGCGAACGACGCTACCTATGGCGGTAACACGGACAACGCTTATACCCGTCAGTACGGGATGCATCAAGGTATGTACTACGTGCCGCAACGCGCGAATGCCGGCTTGGATCCTTGGGCGGTGCCGCAGGCTTACGATAACGCGAAGGATTTCTTCAATACCGGTATGAGCTGGAGCAATTCGGTGAATATCCGCCAGGCGTTCGATCGCGGCAATTACTCCTTCTCGTTGGGTAATACGACGACGGGTATCTACCCCTTTTTCGGGTGCGAACAATACGCCCAATGCTGCTCCTACGGCAGCTCCGCCTAAGAAGGCGAATAAAACATTAAGACCTTTCATAATAAATTGAATTTTATGGGTTCTGTTACAAATATAGTAATATTTTGGTTTCGTTGTCTTTTTGTTTTTTCTTTTTATTCGGAATTTTTTTTTTGAGCAACTATTTCCTAATATAAAACCAATTACAGCATAAAAAGTTCTATTGTGCCGTAATTTCCAATACATGGCTGGTATTTTCGGTAGCTGAAAATAGCGGTATCCCCACTTTCATCAGGTAGTCGCCCGAGAATGTTTTTCCGTTTGCACCTACTGTGGATTTATTTTCGGGCATCAGGTTTATCTCTTCTATTTTGTAACGTTTGTCCGGGTCGAGACCTTCCAGACGAACAGGATAGGTCTGTTCACCGTAGCGGGGATGGATGTCGAACGTAAACAAGAGAGCCTTATTCCGATCCTTGCCGGTGTACATGAGTGCTGCATGGTTACCCTCGTATGGCGATACGAGTCGGTATAGGTCTCCATTGAGTATAACCTCTTCCAGCCGTTTGAAATTTTTGACGGCCTGTTGGCAAAACGCCAGTTCATTGTCTTTCATTTCGTTGACCCGGATGTCGAATCCGAGTTTACACATGGAAGCAACATCGACCCGGAATTTGAGGGGCTGTTTCCCCCAGGAGGTTACGTGTGCAGCGATACTTTTGGCCGGGAATAGATGAGAGTAACCCCATTGGATGAATATACGTTCTACCGGATCGGTGTTGTCGCTTGGCCAAAATTCGGTAAAATATTTCAACGCCTCGTAGTCGCTTCTTCCTCCGCCACCCGAGCAGAGCATCATCGGTACGTCGGGATATTTCTCTTGGACGCGTTTCAGAACGTTGTACAGCCCGCGTACATATTCGATGTACAGGTGCGACTGTTTCTCTTTCAGGTAAGGCGAATAGATGTTGGTGATGGGGCTGTTGCAATCCCACTTGAAATAGGCTATTCCGGGGTATTTTGTCATCAGGTGGTCCACAACGCCGAAGACGTAATCTTGTACCTCGGGGTTACTCAAATCCAGTACCAGTTGGTTTCGGAAGTAATACTCTTCCCGGTTCGGCAGATGGATAACCCACTCTTTGTGTTTTTCATACAGTTCGCTTTTGGGGTTTACCATTTCCGGTTCTATCCAGATGCCGAATTTCAGCCCTCTGGCGGTGGCCTCCGATACCAGTTTCCCGATACCGTTGGGGAGTTTGTCGCGCGTCTCTTCCCAATCGCCCAATCCTTGCCGATCGCTGCTGCGGGGATATTTGTTGGCAAACCAACCGTCGTCTAACAAAAACATATCCACGCCCAGTTTCTTGGCCTCGTCGAACAGGGCAATCAGTTTCTCTTCGTTGAAATCGAAATAGGTAGCCTCCCAGTTATTCAACAGAGTCAGCCGGCTGCCCATCCCGTCTTTCAACTGGTACGTTCGCGCCCAATCGTGAAAATTGCGGCTGGCCACCCCTTTCCCCTGTGAGCTGTATGTAAAGATGAATTCCGGGGTTCGGAAAATTTCGTCGGGTTTCAGTTCGTATTCCGAAGCGTACGGATTGATGCCCGAAAGAACGCGGAGTCCGTTGTTCTGGTCTATCTCGAATGTAAAGCGGAAATTTCCCGTCCATGCCAATGTGCCGATGATTACCTCCCCCTCATTTTCCTGCGCTTTTTGGTCGAGAGAAAGGATGAAGAATGGTGAACAAAACATATTGGCTCTGGTACCGAGTTTGGTATCGATTACCTTTTTCCCGAACGAGAGTTGTTGTTCGTTTATCCGTACCTCCTCGGCCCAGTCTCCGGAGAATTCGGTCAGCCAATATTGCCGGGCGTTGAAATGCAGCAGCGAGGAGGCATAGTTGTATAAAACAACCGGTTTTTTCTCCTGATGCGATATTTCGCTCCATGTCTTGATGATGTTTTCCCGGTCGTATGTTTCGTAAAACAGTTTTACTTCCACCGGATATTTATCGTCGCGGAGGGTAAAAGTCGTACGGCATTTGTTTCCCTCTTTTTGCTCGGATGACGAGATGAATTTGAGCAGCAACGAGGGATTGCCATCGTTGTGCAACAAGCGGATGGCCGGCTCGAAATAATCTTCCAACCCGTGTGTCAGATAGGCCTCTTTGCCTACGGGAAGATTCGGATAGTCGGAGGAATGTTTGAGCCGTGGCCCGATATACGATTGGTACAAGCGGCCGTTTTCGCCGACTTTAAAGATTACATCAATGTTTTCTGTCCCTACCCGAAATATCCGGGATTCTTCGGCCGTTATTTCAAACAGGGTAAAAAAGCAGATTGTACAGAGAATAAGGAATTGTTTAATCATGTGATGACAGTTTGAGTATATAACTTTTCTTACAAAAATAATAAAAAAAGATAATACCCGTATGAACGAAAATGAAGGATGAAAAAAGCGGGTAAAAAAGCGTATCTTTGTTCCCGTTATAATCCAAGGAAGATAAGCTATGTCCGAGAATTCGATATTTGTAAAAGGAGCGAGGGTAAATAACCTGAAAAATATTGACGTCGAAATTCCCCGCGACCGTTTGGTGGTCATAACGGGACTTTCCGGTTCGGGAAAGTCTTCGTTGGCTTTCGACACGCTTTATGCCGAGGGACAACGCCGGTACGTCGAAAGTTTGTCTTCTTATGCCCGGCAGTTTCTCGGACGAATGAGCAAGCCTGAATGTGATTTTATTACGGGATTGCCGCCGGCCATCGCCATTAAGCAGCAGGTAAATACCCATAATCCCCGCAGTACGGTAGGAACCTCGACCGAGATATACGACTATTTGAGGCTTTTGTTTGCCCGGGTAGGGAAAACCTATTCTCCCGTTTCGGGCGAAGTGGTCAAGAAGCATCAGATCAGCGATGTGGTACGGTGCGTTTTGTCTTATCCCGAAGGTACCCGTTTTGTTGTGACGGCGCCGCTTCATCTGTCAGAAGGGCGCACGCCGGCAGAACAGTTGGAGGTTTTGCAAAAGGAGGGTTTTAACCGCTTGGTATATCGCGATAAGATCATACCCATCGGGGAGTGGCTCGACCGTAAAGATTGTCCGGCAGACGCCGGTGATATAGCTGTTTTGGTAGATCGTTTATCGGTTTCACCGGCACAAGATACCATCAGCCGACTGTCCGATTCGGTAGAGACCGCCTTTTTTGAAGGAGACAATTCGTGTGTGTTGTTGTTTTATACCGATAACGGGGTCGAAAAACATATCTTTTCAAAACGTTTTGAAGCGGACGGTATGGTATTCGAGGAGCCTTCGGAGTTGATGTTTAATTTCAACAGTCCGGCAGGAGCCTGTCCTACGTGTGGCGGATTTGGTAAGGTTATCGGTATTGACGGAGATTTGGTAATTCCCAACAAGGCACTCTCTGTTTTTGAAGATGCGGTGATGTGTTGGCGGGGAGAAAAGATGAGTGAATGGAAAAAACAGCTGATTGCGGTGGCCGATCGGTTCCAGTTTCCGATACATCGTCCCTATTATCAGCTGACTCCCGAGCAAAAGGAGTTACTGTGGAGTGGTAATCAATACTTTGGCGGGATACGCGATTTTTTCAAAATGCTCGAAGAAAACCAGTACAAAATACAATACCGGGTGATGTTGGCCCGTTATCGCGGAAAGACGGTTTGTCCCGATTGCCATGGCAGCCGGTTGAAGCCGGGAGCTTTGTATGTAAAGGTGGGTGGAAAAAGCATTGCCGATTTGGTCAAGTTGCCGATTACCGATTTAAAGGCCTTTTTCTCGACGTTGCAGTTGAGCGACGAAGAGGGCGCCGTAGCCAAACGGTTGTTGGTGGAGATCAACAGTCGTATAGAATTCATGTTGAACGTCGGGCTGGGGTATCTGACCTTGGACCGTCTCTCCTCTACGTTGTCGGGTGGCGAGAGTCAACGGATCAACCTGGTTACCTCGTTGGGGAGCAGTCTGGTCGGGTCGTTGTATATTCTCGACGAACCCAGTATCGGGTTACATTCGCGCGATACGGCCTTGTTGATCGACGTTTTGCAACAGTTGCGCGATTTGGGCAATACCGTAGTGGTGGTAGAACACGACGAGGAGATTATGCGGGCGGCCGATTATATTATAGATATTGGACCACAGGCCGGGCGTTTGGGAGGCGAGGTAATCTATCAAGGCGAAATCGACCGGTTGGAAAAGGCTACGAACAGTTATACCGTACGCTACCTGACCGGAGAGGATACGATAGCGGTTCCCATACGCCGTAAATGGAACAATTTTATCGAGGTGAAAAGTGCGGCTCAGAATAACCTGAAAGGTATCGACGTGAAGTTTCCGTTAAACGTGATGACCGTGGTAACCGGCGTGAGCGGATCCGGAAAATCTTCGTTGGTAAGAGATGTATTCTACCGGTCGTTGGTTCGTTATTATGAAGGGTGCGGCGAGTCGGCCGGCACGCACGACTGTTTGTCGGGTGATATGGCACTGGTTCAACACGTCGAATTTGTCGATCAGGACCCGATCGGGAAATCTTCCCGGTCCAATGCCGCTACCTACCTGAAAGCCTTCGACGAGGTGCGCAAACTGTATGCCGACCAGCAAGCGGCCAAACAGATGGGGTTCGGTCCGTCGTATTTCTCTTTCAACATGGAGGGCGGTCGTTGCGAGGAGTGCAAGGGCGACGGAACGATCACGGTGGCCATGCAATTTATGTCTGACATAACGCTCACGTGCGAGAGTTGTCACGGCAAACGGTTTAAACAAGAGGTGTTGGATATTGAATACCGGGGGAAAAACATCAATGACATCTTGGAGATGACCATCAACCAGGCCATAGAGTTTTTCTCCGAATCGGACGGTTCCCTGGAAAAGAAGATTGTAAAACGGTTACGCCCGCTGCAAGAGGTGGGATTGGGATATATCAAAATGGGACAATCCTCCTCTACCTTGTCAGGAGGAGAAAACCAACGGGTAAAATTGGCCTATTTTTTGAGCAGCGAAAAACAGGAACCTACCATTTTTATTTTCGACGAGCCTACCACCGGGCTGCATTTCCACGATATAAAGACTTTGTTGAAAGCCTTTAACGCCTTGATAGAAAAAGGCCATACGGTAGTGATTATCGAGCACAACATGGATGTCATCAAATGTGCCGATTACGTGATTGATATGGGGCCCGAAGGGGGGGACAAAGGAGGTTTTGTGGTTTGTACCGGTACCCCAGAGCAGATTGCACAAGTACCGAATTCCTATACCGGCCGATTCTTAAAGACGAAACTGGGACTGTCGTAAGGTTGAAGCCCATACCATGTTGCAAAGGTCGAAATTCCTGCATCGGGAAAAGCCTCTTTTGTTTTGTGAGGACGGTTTCGTGCTTGTCGGAATAGAAAGACCGCTTGAACCCGTTGCCGATTACTCTTGTTCCGCGTGTTAATTTGTTGACCATAAGTTTTATTTTCTTTCGTTTTTTTGTATGTTTGTGAGAGTGAAAAACACAAAACGAAATAGGTATGAAAATAAGACCGTTCCTCTGTTGCATGGCCGTTACCTCGTTTCTCTTTACGGCGTGTGTTCAAGATAAACATCTCCCTCAGTGGAAAGAGTTGTCCTCGGGTGTCTGGCAAATTTCTGCGGGAACCCCGGAAAAGTTGGATTTGTTGAGTGAACTTAACTTGCACCCGAAATGGGATGCTATCCAAACCATGGAGGATGCAGAATTGCCGATAGACCCGGAAGAGATCCGTTTTCAGTTGACCGACGGTAAAACCTATCTTCGTTTCCCGCTCGATAAAGGAGAGAAGATATTTGGATTGGGTTTGAACTTTAAGACCGTTGAGCAACGGGGTCGTATCCTCGAACTTCATGTCGATCATTATAGCGGTCAGGACAATGGACGTACCCACGCACCTGTGCCTTTCTTCGTCTCAGACAAGGGGTATGGGGTGTTGATCAATTCCGCACGCTACATCAAAGCTTATGTCGGGACGGGCGTCCGTAAAGATACGAAGAACCCGCCTGAGGTACAGGATCGCAATACCGATCCTTCATGGAGTGCACAACCCTATTCCGATAATTTGGAGTTCCTTGTCCCGGCAGAAGGGGTGGAGATTTATCTCTTTGCCGGAAAAGATATGCTCGATGTAGTCCGTCGTTTTAACCTTTTTCAGGGAGGCGGGGTATTGCCTCCGAAATGGGGATTGGGCTTCTGGCACCGTGTCCCGACTCTTTTTACCGATAGTCAGGTGGAAGCAGAGGTGGCCGAGTTTGAGAAACGGGGATTTCCGCTTACGGTAGTGGGGCTTGAACCCGGATGGATGAGCCGCTCTTATCCCTGCACGTATGAATGGGATTCGACCCGTTTCCCGCAACCCGATCGTTTGGTGGAAAATCTTTTGCAAAAACATATCCGGACAAACCTTTGGATGAATCCCGGCATTTCGCCCGACTGTGAGATTTGGGACGCCGTGGAACCATATACCGCCTCCCATACCGAATGGAACGGATTGGTACCCGACTATACGATGCCTCAGGCACGGGATATTGTACTGAACCATCTGAAAAAACATCACCTTTCCAAGCAGGTGAGCGGTTACAAGATGGATGAGAATGACGGGTATGACAACTGGCTGTGGCCCGATGTAGCTACTTTCCCTTCCGGGACATCTGCCGAACAGATGCGGCAAATTTACGGCTCTTTGATGCAACGGATGACAACCGATATGTATCGTGCACAGAACCAGCGGACGTATGGATTGGTCCGCTCCGGAAATGCCGGGACCGCCTCTTTCCCATACGTTATTTACAACGATTATTACAATCACCGCGATTTTATTACGGCATTGATCAACAGCTCCTTTATCGGAGTATTGTGGACTCCCGAAGTCCGGGCGTCGAAAAGTTCGGAAGAGTGGCTTCGCCGGATGCAGACCGTTTGTTTCTCGCCTTTGGCCATGCTGAATGCCTGGGCCGACGGAACCAAGCCGTGGTCGTTTCCCGATGTAGAAAAACAGGTAAACGAAACCGCCTTGCTTCGGATGCGCTTGATCCCCTACCTTTATACGGCTTTTGCCGAGTACGCTTTTGAGGGGACACCCCCGATGCGGGCCATGAACCTTGAACCCGGTTATTCGGCCGCTTCGCATATGGAGCAAGGGACATTCGACGGTACGGATAATCCCTATGCCGTAGCGGTACGAAGAGAGGTGAAAGACCAGTTTATGGTAGGGCGAAATCTGTTGGTTGCCCCTCTTTTTGCCGGAGAAACGGAACGGAAAGTCGTTCTGCCGCCAGGAAAGTGGTATGATTTTTATACCGGAGAATTGGCGGGTGAAGGAGAGGAGATAACCGTCTCCCCCGGGTTTGGACCGTATTCCGGTGTATGTCAAGGAGGGAGGGATCATCCCGATGTATCTGCCTATCACGAAGTTGGACGATTCAAAATTGCCGCTTGAAATACGTCATTATGGGACTGAACCGGGGACCTTCCGGTTGTACGACGACGATGGGCAGACCTATGATTACGAGAAAGGAGATTATACCTATCTGACCATTTCGGTAGAGGTAACAGCCGATGGAAAGAAACAGGGAAAGGTGGATATTCCGGAAGGGAAAAAGGTATGGTCGTATAATGGAGAATATGAGTTCCGTTATATGACGGAGTAGTATTCCTGCTTCATAATAATTTAAAAGAATTTTTGTGCTTGTTTTGAGAGGTGTAGATTAAATGTTTTATATATGAAAAGGGTTGTTTTTATTCTTGTATGGGCCTGTTTTTACGGGATGCCTTTATGGGCACAACAGGCGGTTACCACAGAGACATTGGCAAACGGGGTGGTCCGTTTGACGATTGGTACGCCGGATCAATATACGCCGTATGCGTTCTGTTCGGAAAAACCGATGTACGAAAGTTTAGACAAGTTGCCAGCCGGTGATTTGCCGTTTGCTTTGGAAGATATTGATATGGCCGTGAATTCCCGGGGGTGCCGGGTCAGTATCCCGTTGCAAAAGGACGAACAACTGTACGGTTTCGGCCTTCAAATCGGGTCGTTCTTGCAGAACGGCTTGAAAAAGAAGCCCATCGTAAACGACAATCCGTTGAATACGTTGGGTTATACCCATGCTCCTCAGCCCTTTTTTGTTTCGACTAAGGGTTATGGAATCCTGATAAATACGTTGCGTTATACGACCTTCTATTGCGGTACACACAAGTTGAAAGATACACCTGTCAATGTTTCGCAAGAAGAGTTAAAAACATCGACAGAGGAGCTCTATGCCAATAAAAAGGGAGATAATTATGTCCATGTCGATATTCCGAATTGCGAAGGTGTAGAAGTTTTTGTTTTTAAAGCTACCAATTTGAAAGAGGTGGTACAGAAATATAACCTTTTTTCGGGAGGCGGAAGTTTACCTCCTATGTGGGGATTGGGTTTCAAATACAGAACCAAGACCGATTTTACGCAAGAGGGCGTTTTGCGGGTACAGTCCTATTTCCGGAATAAACAGATACCTTGTGATGTAATTGGCTTGGAACCCGGTTGGCATACGGCGGCTTATTCCTGTTCTTATGTTTGGAACAAAGATCGGTATCCGGATCATCGGCAGATGTTGCGGGAGTTGGCCAAGAACCATTTCAAGGTGAATTTGTGGGAACATGCCTATGTCCATCCCACCTCCCCGTTATGGGAGCCGTTGAAAGATCATTCCGGAGATTTCCTGGTGTGGAACGGGTTAGTGCCGGACTTCGTCGATCCGGACGTTCGGAAATGTTTTGCCGATTATCACCGGACCCTGATACAGGAGGGTATCTCCGGATTCAAGTTGGATGAGTGTGACAACTCCGATATATCCAAGGGCAATACGACGTGGGGATTTCCCGAGATGTCCTGTTTTCCCTCCGGGATTGACGGGGAGCAGATGCACCAGATTTTCGGTGTGTTGTATCTTCGTACATTGAACGATATTTATAAAGAGGCCAATGTGAGGACATTTCAGGACTACCGGGCATCGGGATTGTTCGTCTCGTCCATCCCGGCCTCTATATACAGCGATATTTATGGCTATAACGATTACATCCAGATGATATGCAATTCGGCCTTTGGAGGGATACTCTGGTCGCCTGAGGTACGGGAGTCATCTTCCAAATCGGAATTTTTCCGACGGTTGCAGGTCGTGTTATTGTCGGCCCATGCCGTCGTAGATAGCTGGTTCCTACAAAATCCGCCTTGGTTGCAATACGACAGAGACAAAAATAATTCCGGGCAGTTTTTGCCGGACAGTCTCGAAATGGAGAACATTACGCGCGGGTTGATCAATACGCGCATGAGTTTGCTGCCCTATTTGTACAATGCCTTTGCCCGTTACAAGATGGAGGGGATACCGCCGTTCCGCCCTTTGGTGATGGATTATCCGGACGATCCGAATGTAAAAAATCTCTCAGACCAGTATCTGATGGGCAATGAGTTGTTGGTTGCTCCCTTGTTGGACGATAGCGGGAAAAGGAAGGTCTATTTCCCCGCCGGAGTCTGGTACGATTTCAATACGAACGAACGTTATGAAGGCGGAACTACCCATGAGGTAATGATGAGTCTGGACAAATTGCCGCTATTTGTAAAGGGTGGAACCATTTTACCGTTGGCCGATCCCGTTCAATATGTCGATGAAAACATGAAATTCAACCTCGTATGCCGGGTATATGGACAACCCACAGGCGTTTTCACCCTGTTTGAAGATGACGGGATCAGTTATGATTTTGAACGGGAAAAGAGCTATAACTGGGTATATCTCCAAGTCAAGGACAAAAAAGGAAAGAGCACGAGAGAAGGTACCTATAAAAAACAGAGATACCACGTTAAAGAGTGGAAATTTATAGAATAGAGCAAAATCCTGGTCGGGGAGCGGCTCGCGCCAAGGGGCGGGACTACCCGTCCCGACGAGCGTAAAAATATCCGCTCTATTTATAATGCCATAATAGTATGGAAAACTTTCTCCATAAACTTTTCATAATCATTTAAAATGACAGAATTGGAGAAGTCATAATATTTATTGTTTGATATTTCCATATTAAATTGATTTTCTTTGTAAAAAGATAAATACTCTTTTTTCGTTTTTATATTTTCATTGTCCGGAATATGGATAACAAAAATAAGAGTTTTATTAGGTGTATGATAAAAAACGTCAATATCATCTTTTGAAAGGACTTCGTATTTTGAGATGTTGTGTAGAGAGAAAGATTCCCATCTACGGATTTCTCCCTCATTGTTGTAATATGGAAGTTTATCTAAGATGATAAATATTTGAAAGTATGGGCAGTGATTACATCTGATATTAGCTGTTTCTCCCAACATATTTTCAAAATAGTTATTTGAATTTTGTGAGTAATTTTGCATTACAAATTTAACAGCAATTCCAGCGACAGATTTATCGTCTTTTTTAACAGTAATATCAACTCTTTTATTCAGATATCTACCTACGATAAAATTTTCTTTGTCGTATAGATAGCCTTGTGACCATACTTGATACTCGTTTCCTAAACGTTCATGCAAATCTTTGGCAATTGCTCCATGCAGTTTTTTTAATTTTGCAGTGCTTCTTGAAGTCCCCGATTCTAAGAAATCATGGAAAGATTCCGATATAATATGTAAAAATTCTGTGTTTGTAAGCATTGTGATAATTTTTATTAGTTATTGTGTATTTTGAAGTTTAGATAATGTTCTAGGTCTTTACTGTTCAGGGTATAATAACCTCCACTTTTGTATTTCCCCAGCAGAGCAATATAATTGATAAAATCTTGGCAATATATGACAGATTTCAGTTTTTCAAATTTAATATCTGTTAGAATATATAATCCGCTGTATATGCCTGATCCTTTTGGAACAATATTCAGTTTAATACTATTAATGTCCTTAATACAGGTGTTGATTGCATATTTTTCAGTCTGAACATCTTTTAAGGCTTGTGTCCTGCCAAATAGATACCAATCTTTTTTTTCTTCTTTTGTTTTTCCTTTTAACAAAGAAGAAAGATGTTCTTCGAGATAGTTTACGATGGTTGGATTATGGAATAGTATAGATTTATCTATCGGTTTTCCGTTTGCATCATAAGGAAAGAATGCTTTATACCATTTCCCTGTAGAAGCTTTGATAACAGGTATTGTAAATTCCTTAAAAGGAAATGATTCGTTGATAAAAACATGATCGGCTAATGTTGCAAATCCGTTTTTTACTTTTATAAGTGGGGGATAGGAAGAATTGATTATTTGATTAAATGATTTGAGTTCTTTTTGAGAAGCTAAATAAAAGTTGTTGTTTATATATATATCAGTTAGTGCTAATTCATCCACAAAATCTTTTTGTCGTTTTTCACCATTGAAATTGTATAACTTGAATTTATTGTGGATTATTCCTTTCTGGAATAAAGAAATCATGGTATATGTTGTTGTTTTAAACGCTTGGTAATGTTTTAAATCTATAAGTTCAATTAAATTCTTTTCAGAGAGGATATATTTTCTCATGTTTGAACCAGCAATGCTGTTTATCCAAGAACTTGGAGTGATGTAACAAAGTTTCCCTTGTCGTTTTAACATATTGAACCCGATTTCAAAAAATACCAAGAATAGATCGGTCATTCCTCCGTTTGCGAAAGCATATGTTTTAACGCCATTGTAAGTGTTCTCTAAATTGTGAACTCTTACGTAAGGAGGATTTCCGATAACAAAATCCATCTTTTGATTGAATCTTGTTACGTTTAAAGTGTCTTGATTTAGAACATCCCAGATGATATTCTTTAACCCGTATTTTTCAACAGTTATATTTAGATTTTCAATGCAAATATGATAAGCTTTTGTATCTAATTCTATTCCGTGAATATAGAGTTCTAATTCTTTTTTTAGATTATCAATTTTATTGCTTTTTTTTAAAAAATAGGTACAATAACGGGATACGATTTCACATAAAAAAGCCCCATCTCCACAACTATTGTCAATACAATGTTTTTTCAATATTTGTGGAGAATTATATCCTGCTGTATCTAAAATTATATTTACTAAGTAATCAGGAGTAAATATTTGTCCTGAATGTTTAATATTGGTCATTTTATAAAAACGGCAATATAAATTGGGCTATTTGATTATGTTGTTTGTTTCCTTGTTTTTCTAATAAAAGATTTGTCGAAATTCTACGCAATGAGATTGTAATAAGTTTCTTATGATAAAATTATTTTTCTGAGAATTGTCGGTTTACAATTTTACTTTCTTCGATTTCCCTTTCGGGCTTTCGTTGTGCATCCTGTCCACCGCTGTAACCACATAGACATATTCCGTTTTACCGTCTTTGTAAGGCATCATGTATCCGGTATAACGGGTTGTGGCAACCAGGTGCGAAGCGTCGCTTAAATCAATAGGTTCGTCTTCTCTGAATCGGTAAATGCAATAGTATATCTGTTTCTGCATCTCATCCCTGGTCTTTCGCGGTTTCCAATGCAGCAGATAGCCGTCCGAGGTCCACGAGGCCTTCAACGATGATACCTCTTTCGGCGCTTTGTCGTCTATAAAGTCGTAAGCCGGGATCAGGGCCGGATGCCGATGGAAGTCGGAGTATAAGAGAGAGGCTACACCTCCGTAGTTCTCTATCAGTGTCGAGGCTGGCCAGAAACAGTTGCCGGATACGTTGTCCAGGTAGCGGCTTAACTGTATCTTCCGGGCCAGTTGGGAGCGCGAGGTATTCAAGTCGGCCGCATCCATCGTCCGTTTCACATCTTGTCCGATGTATAGCGGCCGGTTGTTGGCGTGTTCGTTCCACCAATAGATGAGTGTTTCAGAGCAGGCTGCATTGTGCCCGATTTCCCAGTACAGTTGGGGCATCATGTAATCTACCCATCCTTTTTCTGTCCACAGGAGCACGTCGGCATAGAGGTTGTCGTAATTTTGCAGGCCGTTTGTCTCGCTTCCGTCGGGCGAACTTTTTCGGTTCCGGTAGATCCCGAAGGGGCTGATACCGAACCGTACCCACGGCTTGATGCTGTGGATGGTTTCGTGCAACGTTTTAACCAAGATGTTGACGTTTTGCCTGCGCCAGTCGTCTCGTTGGTTGGCCGAGAATCCCATTTGTTCGCGGTAAGCGTTGAAGCTCTCGTCGTCGGGAAACTTCTCGCCGCCGGCAGGATAGGGATAAAAATAGTCGTCCATGTGGATGGCATCTACATCGTACCGTTTTACCACGTCGGCTACGACCTGATAGATGAATTGCCGCGATTGGGGCAGCCCGGGGTCGAACAATATCTGGTTGTTGTACCGTACAAACCATTCGGGGTGTTGGTAGTAGATGTGGTTCGGATCGGTCGGCTCTGTCCCGCCGGTAGCTACTCGATAGGGGTTCATCCAGGCATGGAGTTCCATGTTGCGTTTATGGCACTCTTCAATCATAAATTCGAGCGGGTCCCATTCCGGAGAGGGGGCCTGTCCCTGTCGTCCGGTAAAGTATTTGCTCCACGGTTCCAGGTCCGATTTATAGAATGCATCGGCCATGGGGCGTATCTGGAAAATAACGGCATTGATACCGTAGAGTTTGAGTTTATCCAGTATATCGGTAAAATAGCGTTGCATTTCGTCTTTATCCATATTCTGGTATTGTGACTGATATACGGTTTGTATCCAGGCACCGCGAAATTCCCGTTTCGGATATTGCTGGGCCTGTGCGCTGAAAAGAGTTATAAGCGCCAGCAGGAGGGTAAGTTTAATTTTCGACATTATAATGACAATGGTTAAGATGAACAATGAATCTGTTTTGAAAAACGACACAAAAGTAAAAAAGATATTGTTATTTTTCTCAGAAACAGACCCGGCAAGTGTGAATATTTTGTATTTTTGTGCCTCGCAAGAAATAAAAAAACAGCATTATGGAAATTGCAAGTAAATACGATCCCTCAGAGGTAGAGTCGAAATGGTACGACTATTGGCTGAAACACGAGTTATTCAAGTCGGTTCCCGACAACCGTGAGCCTTATACCGTCGTCATTCCGCCGCCCAACGTAACAGGCGTGTTGCACATGGGACATATGCTCAACAATACAATTCAGGATATATTGGTACGTCGGGCCCGTATGCAGGGGAAGAATGCCTGCTGGGTTCCGGGAACCGACCATGCCTCTATCGCCACCGAAGCCAAGGTGGTAGCCAAGCTGGCCTCGGAAGGAATCAAAAAAACCGATTTGACCCGAGAACAGTTTCTGGAACACGCGTGGGCGTGGACCCGTAAACACGGGGGTATTATCCTGGAACAGCTGAAAAAGTTGGGCGCATCGTGCGATTGGAGCCGTACCGGGTTTACCATGGACGAAGAACGTTCGCAAAGCGTGTTGGATGTCTTTGAAGATTTGTACAACAAAGGGTTGATATACCGTGGCGTCCGGATGGTAAACTGGGACCCGTCTGCCAAAACCGCCTTGTCTGACGAGGAGGTGATTTACAAGGAAGAACACAGCAAACTCTATTACTTGCGTTACTTTGTAGAGGGCGAAGATAAATACATAGTAGTGGCCACAACCCGTCCGGAGACGATTTTGGGCGATACGGCTGTTTGCGTCAATCCCCATGACGAACGCTATACCTGGCTCAAAGGGAAAAAAGTGATTGTCCCGTTGGTAAACAGAGCCGTTCCCATTATCATGGACGATTACGTGGAGATGGATTTCGGAACCGGTTGCCTGAAAGTAACCCCCGCCCACGACGTAAACGACTATATGCTGGGCGAAAAATACCAGCTGGAAACCATCGATATTTTTGAAGACGACGGAACGATTAGCCCCCGGGGAGGATTGTACGTGGGGCAAGACCGGTTCGAGGTCCGCAAACAGATCGAAAAAGATTTGGCTGCCGCCGGGTTGATGGAGAAGATTGAAGATTACGACAACAAGGTGGGCTATTCAGAGCGTACCAATGTGGTGATAGAGCCCAAACTTTCCATGCAATGGTTCTTGAAAATGTCCGATCTGGCACGTCCTGCATTGGAAGCGGTGATGAACGACGACATCCGGTTCTATCCGGCCAAATACAAAAATACCTACCGTTACTGGATGGAGAACATCAAAGACTGGTGTATCTCGCGTCAGCTCTGGTGGGGGCATCAAATTCCCGCATACTATTTGCCGCAAGGCGGTTATGTGGTAGCCTCCACTCCCGAAAAAGCCTTGGCGTTGGCTCGCCAAAAGAGCGGAAACGACGCGTTGCAGCTGTCAGACCTGCGACAAGATGAAGATTGTCTGGATACTTGGTTCTCCTCGTGGTTGTGGCCTATCTCTTTGTTCAAAGGTATCTCCAATCCCGGGAACGAAGAGATCAAATACTATTATCCCACTACCGACCTGGTAACAGCCCCCGATATTATCTTCTTCTGGGTAGCCCGTATGATTATGGCCGGTTACGAATACGAAAAGACCTATCCGTTCAAGAATGTCTATTTTACGGGAATTGTCCGCGACAAAATCGGTCGGAAGATGTCCAAGTCGTTGGGAAATTCGCCCGACCCGTTGGAGTTGATAGACAAGTATGGAGCCGACGGTGTCCGCATGGGGATGATGCTTTCGGCCCCTGCCGGCAACGACATCCTCTTTGACGATGCCCTTTGCGAACAAGGACGCAACTTCAACAACAAAATCTGGAATGCCTTCCGTTTGGTAAAAGGCTGGCAGGTGGACGAAACGATAGAACAACCCCGTTCATCCGAAATAGCTGTCGAATGGTTCGATGCCTTGTTGAGCAGGACCATAGAGGAGGTGGACGACCTGTTTAGCAAGTACCGTTTGTCGGAAGCCCTCATGGTTATTTACAAACTATTCTGGGACGAATTCTCCTCTTGGTATCTCGAAACCATAAAACCCGCCTACCAACAACCGGTCGATAAAAAGACATATCAGGCCACGTTACGCTTTTTCGATGCTTTGTTGAAACTGTTGCATCCGTTCATGCCCTTTATAACCGAAGAGTTGTGGCAGCATCTGGCAGATCGCAAAGAGGGAGAGAGCATTGTAATCTCCCTGCAACCCAAGGCGAAACCTTATGATCCGTCGATTATCGAACGTTTTGAGCGGGCCAAAGAGATTGTTGCCGGTATCCGTACCATCCGCTTGCAGAAGGGTATCGCCAACAAGGAATCGTTGGTTTTACAGGTAATGGGTGTACACGACGATACGTTGAATCCGGTTATCGCAAAGGTAGCGAACATCTCCGAGATTAAACCGGAACAGGAAAAAGATGCCACCGCCGCTTCGTTCCTGGTGGGAACAACCGAATATGCCGTTCCGTTGGGGAACAGCATTGACGTAGAGGCCGAACTTAAAAAGCAAGAAGAAGAGTTGGCGTATATGCAGGGATTTTTGAAATCGGTATTGGCCAAGTTAAGTAACGAACGCTTTGTCAACAATGCCCCTGCCAAGGTGGTAGAGGCTGAGCGGAAAAAGCAGGCTGATGCCGAAAGCAAAATAAAATCGTTGCAAGAAAGTATCGCCGCATTGCGAAAATAGAGATAGTTATAACGCAATAAGATAACGACCTCGTATTTAAAATACGAGGTCGTTTTGTTTAAAGACGCATAGAAAAAATGTAAAAAAAGAGTTCCGTTTTGTACGATTGTTTATATTTGTAGGTAAGTAATATCCTGTTACAAAAATTGTATATATGAAAAATCGATTTCAATATTTTACCGTTTTAGCCCTTTCGTTGTTGATGTTGGCCTCGTGTCGTTCTTCGTATATCCGGTATGTAGATGTCGAAACGGTACATCCGGCAAAAATAACCTTTCCGGTCTATATCCGGAATATAGCATTTGTCAACAATGCTCTCGGAAGCAGTAAGTGTACCATTTCAGAAGGTGGTGGCCCGGACTTTTCGTTGATGGATGCAGATTCATTGGCGATGGATATGTTGGCTATTGTGGCCGATTCTATTTCACACAGTCCCTATTTCGACTTGGTTACGATCGGCAGTGTAGCCGACACCTCGTCGATGATTTTGAAAAGGATGTCGCCCGGATTGTTGGATGAGGTGAGGAATGCCACCGGAGCGCAAACGGTTATTTCGATGGATGGTTTTCAAATGGTTATTGATAAAACCTATTTTTCCAGAACCAATGAACTGGTATTGGAATTCGTTGGTAAGACCTTCTTCAAGATATACGAACCGGGGAACGACGATACCCCCCAAACACATATTTGCGTCGATACCATGGTATGGAATTCAGGCGGGTGGGGGTTCTATCTGGACGATATGCATTTCTTGATGGATAAGGTTTCGGATGCCATTGCCTATTTTGCTTTGCAGAATATCAACCGATTTATCCCTTATTTGCGTTTGTCCGAACGTTATGTTTATGTGACAGGTAATGCAGAAATGCTCGATGCAGAGCGTTATGTCATACAAGACAAGTGGGAAGAAGCATCCTATTTATGGGAACACTTGTATGAAACCGGCGAAGGCGAAACGCTACGGGCCAAGGCCGCATCGAATATGGCGGTTGTCTGTGAGATGCGGGATGATTTTATCGCAGCCATTGACTGGGCCAAGAAGTCGTATGACCTGTTTAACCAACCCGCGGTTAGAGAAAAAAACATTGAAGAGTTGAGGAGTATGGACAATTATATCAAACTCTTACAACAACGACAAAAAGAGATACCGCTGTTGCAGGAGCAGATGGATCGACGTCGTTGATGTTTCCCGGGTACGTTATTATAAAATTTTTTCGTCGTGAGGAGGGTTTGCTTTACGTAGTATATTAATTATAGGAGAAATAATGCACGTGTCCTGATAGGAATAATTGACGAACAAAAGAGGAGATAGTTTGTTTTGAAAAAAGACAATTATCTCTTCTTTTTTATTATGAAACAGTTTCTTTTGGGAGCATCGATCCTTTTAAGTGTTTTAGGTTGTTCTCCCTATACCTTGTTGGAAAGTATGGTAGTAAACAAGGCCGATTTGTCGGCCTATCATACGTTTCGGATCGCGTCGCCCGATGCCTCGTTGCTTCCCGTACGGTTCAGTATGCGCGATTTCAATATCATCTCCAATGCCGTTAAAACGCAGATGTTGATGCGGGGATACAAAGAGTCTCCCAACGCCGATTTGTTGATTAATATCGGTATCGTAGTAACCGACAACATCGAGACCAAAGATGCGATTCCTCCGGTAACTCCGTTCTTTGTTTCGAGAAGGGAAGCCTATTACCGGGATTACTATCAAGACGCCCAAGTGATTACCGGTATAAACAAGGAGGGAGTTTTGACGATCGACATGATATATGTATCTATATACCGCTTCTGTCGGGAATTTGGTAGATCAGGCCGATCATAAAATAAAAGAATCCGAAGAGGTGGAGAGGGCGGTAGCGGCTTTGTTTAAAAACTTTCCAGTCAAGCCCAGGGTAGGGGAATAGTGTTCTGTTGAAAAAGAAAAAACCGGATTCAGAGAGATGGCGTTCCCATAAAAGGACCGGGAGCGGCCAAACACCAAGAGGCGGGATTACCCATCCCGGTGAGCGAAAATAATCGCTTTTTTCTGAGTCCGGTTTTCTGTTTGGACTTTATTTTACAAATTTGGCTTTTTTGAGGTATTCGGCACAACCCTCTACTCCTTCAAATTGCGTATGTCCTCGGGGCATACCTTCCAGTTCTACGTAGAAATCCTCAATTTTGTTGGTATATGCCTGGTTGAAGATAGATTCAAAGTTCATCATGCCGCTTTTACCCAGAACCTGACGGTCTTTTATGTGCAGGGCCCGGATACGGTCGGCATATTTCTGCATATATTCAACCGGGTCTTGCCCACCCATTACACACCAGTAAACATCCAGCTCAAACATTACCAAACTGGGATCCGTATTTTCGACAAAGAGATCGTAAATGATACTTCCTTTACTGTGTCGGTCGATGTTGTAGGCTTTTCCTCCGGGTACTACTTTGGCAAATTCGCGGTCATGGTTATGGTAGCCGAATTTTATTCCGGCATTGTTGGCAATTTTTCCCGCTTCGTTGAATACCTTGCATACGTATTTTACCTCCTCGGTACTGTTGGTACTGGGTTGCCCCGGTTGTATCATGTATTTCACCCCGAGTTTGGCATGGTCGTCGGCTGTCTTTTTCCAGAAATCCTTGATAGTTTCAATGTTTCCCGGTTCATATTTCCATACCGGAGGGTTGACATGGGAACTGGTGATTTTCAATCCGGCATCTTCGGTGATTTTTTTAAATTCCATCATCTCTACACCGTATATCTTCCCGTCTCCATATCCAGCCAGTTCAAGGTATGAATAGCCCATCTTTTTCAGCTTCTGCATATTGTTAGCCAAGTCTTTGGTCAGTTCGCCTCCTAAGGAGTAGATTTGCAATCCAAAACTTTTTTTACCTGTCGTTTTTTGCGTAGCTGCTAATGACGAAAAGTTTGTTCCGCCAATAACCCACGATCCTAATGTCAGGAGTGTGGCATTTTTTAGAAATTCACGTCTGTTGTTCATCATTTTTGTGCTTTATGGTTATTAAATTAGTCGGAACGGAGTAATCCGTTCCAACAGACTGTTTTTTATTTGATGGGGGTGAGTTTTACATTCCGGAACTGGATGGGGCCACCTTCGCTTTGTAGGCCGATATGTCCCGATTTAAACATCGGTTTGCTTCCGTTGTTTTGTAATTTCCCATTGATTTTTACGGTAATGTTGCCGTCTTTACAGGTGATGTCAGCCTCGTTCCATTCGCCGACAGCCAATTCAGACGATTCCGATTTTTTCTGTACAACCGGGAATTCGGGACGGGTTTCACCCTCTTTCAGTTTAAATTCGGCCAAGTCAGATCCTCCCAATAAAACGAAGTCGCCAGCATCGCCTTTGTGCAACTGACATTCAACAGCGTTTGGCCATATCTTGGCAGGTTCTTGTATAAAGAGGAATATTCCGCTGTTTGTTCCTACCCCGTCTGACCAGCGCCATTCAACGTGCAGGTCGAAGTTGTCGTAGGTCTCTTTGGTGTACATATATCCGAAGGGATTTCCTTTGATGTCGATAACTCCATCTTTTACCGTAAAGATGTCGGCGGCAGTAACCGTACTGTCTTCGGCAATAAACAGGTTCCAGTTGGAGAGGTCTTTCCCGTTAAACAGTTCGATGGGTTCTTGCTTCGGGGCACAAGAGGTAAGAATCACGAAAAGTGCGATAATAGGTTTTAGAAGATTTAATTTCATAAAGAATATATTTAAATTGGTTATAGTTGTTTCGTTTCGGGGATGGGGTCGCCTCCTTGACGGTTGGCCGGATCGTAAATGGCGACGCCAACTTTGGAGTCTGCACATCCGTAATAGAGGAACCATTTGTTTTGGTGATATACCAACCCTTCTATAAATACGGTACCTTGTACGTATTGTCCACTCTTTTCAAAATCGTCCATGGGGCGGAAGAACGGAACGTCCAATCGTGCGATGGCCTTATATGGGTCGTTCAGGTCAAATAAAACTTGCCCGGCACAATAGGCCCCCTTGTTAAAGCGAGGATCGCATTTGTCATCCGTTGAGTTGCGACCGTTGTACAATAACAAGATACCTTTGTCTGTCATGACGGCAGGAGGACCACACTCGGTCAGACTGCTGTCGAAGAATCCCGGACGGGTTTTGATAACCCCCAATAATTCGCCCGATTCGTCGAGGGCCGGGGTCCAATCTATCAAGTTGTCGGATGTCGCTACGCAAACCTGATGTTCGCCCCAGTACATGAAATATTGGCCGTTTACTTTGGTGATGACCTGTTTACCGTCTATCACCTTTGTTACGATAGAACCGGATTTGCAGGCCATATCTTTAAACCGTCCGTCGTAAGCTTTGGCAAAGGCCGGTCCATGCTTTTCCCATGTAATCAGGTCTTTGGAGGTGGCAATACAGAGTCGGGGCACTTGACGGTTCCAGGCCGTGTATGCCATGACAAAGGTGCCATCTTCGGTAACGGCAACACGCGGGTCTTCGCATCCACCTTCCCATTCAAATTCTTTGACGTTGTCTTCATCCGGATACATGACCGGCTCTTTCCGTTTGGTCATGGTTATGCCGTCGAGGCTTTCTGCCAGTCCGATGCGGGAGGTTCGTTTGCCGATACCGGTAGCCGAGTTGTCTTCGGCTCGATATAAAACATAAATGTTTCCATCTTTTGATACGGCGGCGGGGTTGAATGTATCACTCTCTTCCCATGCTACCGGAGCTTTTCGCATTGGACAGTTGAATTTAGTGGTTGTGTCCGGTTCTATTACCGGATTGGCTCCTTCCGGACGGACAAATCCCCCCAATGCCCATTCCGGGAGCGGATTGTTGTTTTGAGGTTCGTTTTTTTTGTCCGATTGACAGGCACAGAACAGCGATGCAGCTATCAATAGGCTGAATGTTTGTGTTTTCATTGATGAAATTTGTTGTTTCGAGCAAATGTACAAAATATTTTAAAACAAGGCAAAAAAGGTAATAGATGTAAAAAAGAGGATTGTATATGTAAAAATACGACAACCCTCTTGTTTTATTTTTCGTAACCGAATCGTTGTTTAGAATCCACGGATGGCTTCAATACCTGGGAGCACTTTCCCTTCGATAGCTTCCAACAGAGCGCCACCGCCGGTAGAAACGTACGATACGCCGTTTGCCAATCCGAATTTGTTGACGCAAGCAACCGAGTCGCCACCACCAACCAAGGAGAATGCTCCGTTTTTGGTAGCTTCGACGATAGCTTCGCCTACTGAACGAGACCCGTGAGTAAAGTTTTCAAATTCAAATACTCCGGTAGGACCGTTCCACAAAATGGTTTTTGATTGTTTGATAACGTCGGCAAATATTTTTTCAGATTTCGGGCCGATGTCGAGGCCTTCCCATCCGTCGGGGATTTCATTTACGGCACAGAACTGGGTGTTTGCTTCATTGCTGAAAGAGTCTGCTATTTTGGCATCTACGGCCAATACCAGGTTAACTCCTTTTTCTTTGGCTTTTTTCATCAGTTCGAGGGCCAAGTCCAGTTTGTCGTCTTCGCAAATAGACATACCGATTTTCCCGCCCATGGCTTTGGTAAAGGTGTAGGTCATACCTCCGGTAATGATCAGGTTGTCCACCTTGTTCAGCAGGTTTTCGATGATTTCGATTTTAGAAGAAACTTTGGAACCTCCCATGATAGCCGTAAACGGACGGTTGATGTCGTTCATCACTTTTTCTACGGCTTTCACCTCTTTTTCCATCAGGTAACCGAACATTTTGTTTTCGGGAGCGAAATAAGCAGCCATTAAGGCTGTGGATGCGTGTGCCCGGTGAGCCGTTCCGAAAGCGTCGTTTACATATACGTCTGCCAATTCTGCCAACTCTTTGGTAAACTCTTTTTGGCTGGCTTTGACAGCTTTCTTGGCAGCGGCTTTTTCTTCGTCGGTAGCATCTTCTGCCAATCCGCGGGGTTTACCTTCTTCTTCGGCATAGAAACGGAGGTTTTCAAGTACCAATACTTCTCCCGGTTTCAGTTCTGCAACAGCTTCTTTTACTTTCGGGCCTTTGCAGTCGTCAACGAATTTAACGGGTTGACCCAGTAATTCTGACAGATGAGCTACGATGTGTTTCAGCGAGAATTTGTTTTCCGGACCTTTTTTGGGACGTCCCAGGTGAGAACCTACAATGACGCTACCGCCGTCGGCGATGATTTTCTTTAACGTCGGCAAAGCGGCACGCATACGCGTGTCGTCGGTAATGTTGAAGTTTTCATCCAGAGGTACGTTAAAATCTACACGTACAAATGCCTTTTTCCCGGCAAAATTAAAATTATCAATCGTTTGCATTTTGATATGATTTTGAAATGATTTCTTTTGTTATGGCATACAAAAATACGAAATATTTTGTATCAGGCGATACCGTTCGTTATAAAAAGTATCGGTTTTATGGCAAAATATTATAAAATACCTTTTGCTTTTAAAAGTTCGCTCATCTGTTGTTGTACCGTTTGCGCCTGTTGGCGTGCGGCTTGTGCAAATGCCTCGGACTTATCGGCATAGATAATCTGTCGGGACGAATTTACCAACAATCCGCATTGGCTGTTCATACCGTATTGGGCCACCTCTTGCAGGCTGCCTCCCTGTGCCCCTACACCGGGAACCAACAGGAAATGGTCGGGAACGATTTTTCGTACATCTTCAAACAGCCGTCCTTGTGTAGCGCCTACCACATACATCATTTGCTCATCCGATGCCCATTGTTGCGAAACACGCATTACCTTTTCAAATAGACGTTCACCGTTGCAATCGGTTGTCAGTTGAAAATCTTGCGAACCTTTGTTCGAGGTAAGCCCCAGAACAATGACCCATTTTTCGGGGTATAGCAGGAACGGTTTGACACTGTCTTCGCCCATATAGGGAGCAACGGTTACTGCATCTATGTCGAGGTGGTCGAAAAAGCTGCGGGCGTACATTTCGGAGGTGTTACCGATATCTCCGCGTTTGGCATCGGCAATGATGAAAATATCGGGATATTTTTCCTTGATGTAACGTACCGTTTTTTCAAAAGCCATCCACCCTTCAACACCCAGACTTTCGTAAAAGGCCAGGTTGGGTTTGTAGGCGACGCATAGGGCGGCCGTTGCGTCGATAATCTCTTTGTTGAAAGAGAATATGGGCTCTTCGTGTTCCAATAGGTGAGAGGGTATCTTTTTGATATCCGTATCCAGCCCTACGCATAAAAACGACTCTTTGCGTTTTATATTCTCAAATAACTGTTGTTTGTTCATTGGGTTATGTCGTTATGGAAGTTTTGTTACAATTCGCTTTCTTTCAGTCGTTCGGCATTTTCGGCAACGATCAGGTGGTCGATGCAATCCTGGATATCGCCGTCCATATAAGCCGCCAGGTTGTAGATGGTGTAATTGATACGGTGGTCGGTAACTCGACCTTGCGGATAGTTGTATGTCCGTATTTTGGCCGAACGGTCTCCCGTAGATACCATGGTCTTACGGCGGGCGGCAATGTCGTCGATGTATTTTTGGTGTTCCTTGTCGTATATGAACGAACGCAACCGGGTCAATGCCCGTTCTTTGTTTTTGGGTTGGTCGCGGGTTTCGGTACATTCAATCAGAATCTCTTCCGATTCTCCGGTGTTGGGATTTTTCCAGACGTATCTTAACCGTACGCCCGATTCTACTTTATTGACGTTCTGTCCGCCGGCACCACCCGAACGGAAAGTGTCCCATTTTATCTCTCCTTCGTTAATCTCCACATCGAACTCTTCGGCCTCGGGCAATACGGCTACCGAGGCGGCCGAGGTATGTACGCGGCCTTGCGTTTCGGTGGCGGGGACACGTTGTACCCGGTGTACCCCCGATTCGTATTTTAATGTTCCATAAACCTTCTCTCCCGATACGGTGAAGATAATCTCTTTGTATCCTCCCGCAGAGCCTTCGGTAAAGCTCGATACATCCACTTTCCAGTTTCTTGTTTCGCAGTATTTGGCGTACATCCTGAAAAGATCTCCTGCAAATATGGCGGCTTCGTCCCCTCCGGTTCCACCTCGATAAGCAACAGCTTGATTTCTTCTTCCATACGGGGAAGTTGCTCCAAACTGTTGTCGAGCTCCTCTTTGGCCAGTTCGCGCATATCAGCGTCATTCTCCGTATCGAGTATCATTCGGGCCTCGTCTATCGAGTTGAGCAGTTGTTGATAGCGGTTGCGGGTCTTTACGATTTTCTCTAAGTCGTGGTATTCTTTGGTTAGTTTGACAAACCGTTTCATGTCTGCAATCACAGAGGGGTCGGTTATGAGTGTCCCTATCTCTTCAAATTTTACAGCCAAGTCATTTAATTTGTCTATCAGTTTGTTTTCGCTCATCGTGATTTTGAATTTTCAGACCACAAAGATACAAAATGCCGGCTAAAAAACGAACGGGAGAAGACGGTATATATCCGAAATATGGATATTTGTTGATAAATAATCCGTTGTTCACTCCCATATTACTCTTTCCTGATTTCGTTGGCGGGATTGGCGTGCAGGGTACGCCAGATACGGGCGATGACGATACCGGAGATCATCACGGCTACGGCGGCCAGGATCGAGCAAAAAATCCATGCATCCATATTGATTCGTCGTACAAACTGTTCCAGCCACGGCTTCATCAGGAGATATCCGGTAGGGAAAGCCACGGCACAGGCCACTACCAGCAGGAGGATGTATTTTTTCAAGAACAGTTTTATCAACGTACCGTATCCGGCCCCGTTGATCTTG
>CASGEW010000024.1 GCA_949300615.1 uncultured Bacteroidales bacterium | reverse complement strand
TTGAACACGATCTCAAGGATATCCTTTGCCGAGATCTGCGGTCCGGGCTCTACCTGAAAGAACTGCGTGTTGCCTAAATCACTCATCCTGATGCTCCTCCTTTTCTGTATGTTCCATTTATCACAGGCATCTGCAGGCGCTGCCTGACGCCGCCTGTATCCTCTGGGAAGACCCAGAATCCCTATTTACAATTCTAATATAATCCCTTTTAAAATTCAATGTATAATTTGTGAGCCATTATCAATTTGAACGTTTACGATACAATTGCGGAGATTTTCCTGTGCGTCTAGTGCAATTTTAATATACTCCTTTGTATGCCCTGTCTGGACCTTCTTTCCGTCAAGGACCGCGTCCTCTTCCACGAGCACCTCCACGGTCTTTCCGATGAAGCGTTCCTCATAAGCTTTCCTCTTCTTTTCGCCCAGCGCGATCAGGCGCGCGCTCCTCTGCGCCTTGACCTGCTCGTCCACCTGATCCGGCATGGAAGCCGCTTTAGTGCCCTCTCTTTTTGAGTATTTGAATATATGTGTCTCGTAGAAATCCACCTTGTCCACAAAATCAAAAGACTCCCGGAATTCCTCTTCCGTCTCTCCCGGGAAGCCCACGATCACGTCTGTCGTAAGGGCAGGATCATCAAAATACTTCCTGAGGATCCGGCATTTCTCATAATACTCTCCGCTCGTATACCGCCGGTTCATCCTCTTCAGGGTCGCATCGCATCCGCTCTGGAGAGAGAGGTGGAAGTGGGGGCAGATCTTTGGCATGGCGGCAAGCTCCCCGGCGAATTCTTCTGTCACGATCCCCGGTTCCAAGGATCCCAGCCGGATCCGCCGGATCCCTTCGATCTCATGGACCGCGCGGATCAGGTCAGACAGATGCCTCTGGCCGTCGAAATCAATGCCGTAGGAGCTCAGATGGATGCCCGTGAGCACGACTTCCTGATAGCCGTTGTCAGCCAGGGTCCTTACCTCCCGCACCACATTCTGCATCTCCCTGCTGCGCACACGGCCTCTCGCATAGGGAATGATGCAGTAGGTACAGAACTGGTTGCAGCCGTCCTGCACCTTGATATAAGCCCGGGTGTGTTCGCCTGTGCGGGTAAGATGAAGGGATTCGTATTCTTTTGTCCGGTTGATATCCCCGATCTCACCGGCCGCACAGGCGCCTTTCCTCTCTCCCCCGGTCCCGTTGGCGCGCTCTTTTTCTCTGCTTTTTTCATACTCCTTCAGGATCCTGACCAGGTCTTTTTTGTGGTTATTGCCGATCACAATGTCAATGCAGGGATCCGCCTCCTGGCCGCCCTTTGCCTGCACATAACACCCGGCTGCCACGACCACTGCCTCCGGGTTCATTTTCCGGGCGCGGTGGAGCATCTGCCGGGACTTGCGGTCCGCGATATTCGTCACTGTACAGGTATTGATGACATAGACATCCGCCCCTTCTTTAAAAGGAACGATCTCGTAGCCCGCCTGTTCGAGCATCTCCTGCATTGCTTCTGTCTCATATGCGTTTACTTTACATCCCAGGTTGTGGAGCGCTGCTTTTTTCATTCTGAATTTACCTCTTTTTTCCTATGTGTCACTTGACTTTTCCACTGGCATCCCCTAGAATATACATGAGGTTTGATACCTTATAATTTATGATTCAAGGAGGGCTATTCCAATGAAAACAGTACAGATGTAGAATTAGGGGATGAACCGTTCCAAATAAAACGGAAATTTCCTGATTTAACCGTGGCCGTCGATGCCAACCGGCGCAGAGGAATCAAAAAGCTGATGGAACTGACCCCCCAAATAGATGTCATCCTTTTAGACGATGCCTACCAACACAGGTATGTCAAACCGGGAATATCCATCTTACTGACAGACTTTAACCGGATTATTTACAAAGACAGCCTGCTTCCGGTAGGACGATTGCGTGAACCGGCATTTGAACGGATGCGGGCAGGGATGGTCATTGTAACGAAATGTCCGCTCGACATCAAGCCCATAGATTTTCGGATTATACAAAAACATTTGGATTTATTTACATACCAATCGCTCTACTTCTCTACGTATGCCTATAAGGAATTACAACCCGTTTTCCCCGGACACATCGCATTCCCCAAATGTTTGCGGCAAGAGAAAGAACACGACGCCATTTTATTGGTTACCGGCATCGCCTCTTCGCATACGATAAAGCAGCAGGTAGAGTTGTCGGCAAAAAAGGTGGTTGAGTTGAATTTTTCGGACCATCACAAGTTCACCCCCAAGGATATTCAACGGATCATGCACAAATTGGCATCATTAAAACAAAAAGATGCTTTTATCGTCATTACCGAAAAGGATGCGGCCCGGGTGTTGCATATGCCCGACCTCCCGGCTGAATTGAAAAGTAAGCTGTATTACCTTCCGGTGGAGGTGGAATTTTTACAAAACCAACAAGCGGATTTCAACAAGAAAATAGAAGGATATGTTAGAAAAAATAAAAGAAACAGCACGCTATCTAAGTAATTTATTGCCGGAAACTCCTCAATCGGCTATCATCTTAGGCACTGGATTGGGTGGCCTTGTGAACCACATCCAGGGACGAGTGGAAATACCCTACCAGCAGATTCCCAACTTTCCGGTTTCGACCGTTGAGGGACATTCCGGGAAATTAATCTTCGGCCGGCTGGGAAGCAAAAATATACTGGCCATGCAGGGACGGTTCCATTATTACGAAGGATACTCCATGAAACAGGTAACCTTCCCGGTACGGGTAATGAAAGAACTGGGGATTCAGTTCCTTTTTGTATCGAATGCAGCCGGCGGGATGAATCCGAATTTTCAAGTCGGAGATTTAATGGTCATTACAGACCACATCAACCTGTTTCCCGAACATCCGCTACGGGGGAAAAACGACCCGCAATTAGGCGTCCGATTCCCGAACATGAGCGATGCCTACTCAAAAGAGTTAATCCAAAAAGCGTTACAGATTGCCCAAGACAACCACATTCCGTTACAACAGGGCGTCTATGTAGGTACCCAAGGGCCCACCTACGAAACGCCCGCCGAATACAAATATTTCAGAATAATCGGAGGTGATGCGGTAGGGATGTCCACCGTTCCGGAGGTGATCGTGGCGCGACACAGCGGCATGGAGGTTTTTGCTATCTCGGTTATCACCGACTTAGGTGTAGAGGGGATTGTAGAAACAGCCTCACACGAAAATGTACAAAAAGCCGCCTCGCAGGTTGAATCTCGCATGACACTGATTATAAAAAATTTAATCGACCAAGTTTAACGACATAGAGAACCGACGCATGAAAACAGATATTGCCTCATTGGGGGAATTCGGGCTGATCGATCACCTGACCCAAGAGATTAAATTAAAAAACCGTTCTTCGATAAAAGGTGTCGGCGACGACGCTGCCGTACTGGACTATACGAACTGCCAAACACTCGTTACGACCGACCTCTTGCTGGAAGGCATCCACTTCGACCTGACATACGTCCCGCTGAAACATCTGGGATACAAATCGGCCGTAGTCAATTTTTCGGACATATATGCCATGAACGGACAGCCGAAACAGATTACCGTATCGCTGGGGGTATCGAAACGTTTCTCCGTCGAGGATATGGAGGAACTTTACGACGGGATACGCCTGGCCTGCGACATTTACGGCGTAGATTTGGTGGGAGGCGATACCTCTGCCTCGCTTACCGGGTTGACCATCAGCATTACCTGCATAGGTGAAGGGATTTCCGGACAGATCGTTTACAGGAACGGAGCACAAGAGAACAACCTGATTTGTGTCAGCGGAGATTTAGGGGCTGCCTATATGGGGCTTCAACTGCTCGAACGGGAAAAGACGGTATTCTCCCAAGAAGCGGATTTCGCACCAGCATTTGAGGGAAAAGAGTACATCCTCGAACGTCAGCTCAAACCGGAAGCCCGAAAAGACATCATCGCCGAACTGGCTAAAAGAGGCATCACTCCTACTGCCATGATGGACATATCGGACGGGCTATCCTCGGAACTACTGCATATCTGCAAGCAAAGCCACACCGGCTGCCGCATATACGAAGATCGGCTTCCTATCGACTACCAGACCGCCTCTATGGCCGAAGAGTTCAACCTGAATGTAACGACCGTGGCCCTGAACGGAGGGGAAGATTACGAATTGCTGTTTACCGTACCGCTCACCCAACACGACAACGTGGCGGAAATGGAGGGAGTACATATCATCGGGCACATTACCGCCGAATCGTTGGGTGCCTGCCTCATCACCCGCGACGGAGCCGAAATTCAACTCAAAGCCCAAGGCTGGAACTCTCTGGAAGCATAACCCGTAGAAGGCCCAATCCGATGAACCGTAAACAATAATACTCCGTATAAATTTATACCCCGGAACAAACTTGTTTATTCAAACAGTTTGTTCCGGGGTATTTTAGAATACCGGCCAATCGGTTATGGAGTTCCTTCACAGGCAACAACAGGATTGTTCTTTTCGCAGCTCTATGTCCGATTTATATGTATCGATCCAGATACGAAATACGACAACTCCCGATATTTCTATCGGAACATCCGGATATTACGGTCTGAAACAGGATAAAAACCGGTTTATTTTTCCCGTTTTAATTTCCGTCTATTTTTAAAGGGCCTCATCTATCAGTTTCCGAATTTCGTCCGTTTCCGGGGCCGGGGCATTATCATGTATCAACTTTCCATCTTTGCCAAACAAGAAAAACCGAGGGATGTATCTTACCTTATTCTACTTGACCAACGAGGAGGACGAAGCATTCAATATCAAATAGTTATGTTCATAATCCGTAGAGCCTTTTCCCAGGATCCCTTCCAGTCTGAATCGGTAGCATCCATCGACAGATATACGAATACGACATCCTTGCCGGAATACCCCTCACGAAGCCGTACGGACGATGGCATCCCCTCTAAACACGGAATACACCACGAGGCCCAGAAATCTACGTAAACGACTTTCCCCCTGTGTTGTTCCAGAAACTTCTCAAAAGTAAAACGGGTACCATCCGGAGCCTTCAATTCCAACTGGTTGGACGAACGCAACGTCTCATCAAATCGCCTCCCGTAACGATCCCGAATGATCGACACAAAATTACTGTCGGGGATGGAACACAACTCGTCGTAATATTTCTTCGCGGTTTCAAACGGTTTCTGCTCTACGAGCTTTATCCGCCACTGTACGCTCAACATATCGCGCAGCTCTCCTCTTAAAAGGGTATCCGCCGTCATCAACAGATAGGCTTCTTCCAGATCGTAAAGCCTTTGTGGGGTCGGTTGGGGTTGCCGACGGTAAATATAATATTCGTCGGCGGCCCGGCAATATGCATATCGGTACGAGGAGTAATAATCATGGCGGAAAATAGAATCGTCGTATGCATACAACACGGCCCGAATCGTATCCAACGGGGTTGTCTTGTCATGAACTTTCATATCCATACGTTCATATCGATTGTACCATTCATGCATCTTGTATGCTTCCTCCGACAAAAGATTCTCCCGGTATAACGAGTCGAGCCAAAAGGCTTCGTCGTTCAACTCGTCCTGATACTTCTGGAAGACTTCTTCGTAGGTGTATTTATCGAGAAACCTCCCTATAAAAAAAGGCCTAACCACAAATTCTCGTAACGGGAAACCGCCCTCCATCCCATAGCGTTGTGCTCGGTAATAAGGGTAATTGAGGTCATACGGCAAAACCTCCCGGTTCTTTATGTGATAAACGGGGTTACCTTTTGGTTCCGAACCAACAACGTATCCCCCTTCTTTACAAGAAAAGAGATGGTATGAAACGGGTTATTACGGTAATCGACTATCAATAAACTGTCGTCGAATATCTCCATCGTCAACGCATCTTTTTCTATTTCCATCAGCGGGGAGGGTTTCGGCCCTTTTCCACGGAAAGACAATAAAGGCCCAAAAACGGTTGATTCGCCTGCCCCAGGAAATTTCAACGTATTACAGTCCTGATAAAGCGTATCGAAAATAAATACAATGTGATTGGGGCGAATCAACTCTTCCGGAGCTTTTACCTGCTGACAACTTATCCAAAATGGAATGGACAAAAATAAAATCAAATTCTTTCTCATCTTCTCTCTTTTCATAACATACTCTCCTGTTAAAATCATCCTGTAAAAAAAATCTTCCTAAAAAAATATATGTATCTCTCTTTTATCTTAACCAGAAAATAGATCGGGACATCATATCCTCAGCGCAGTTCCACCATCTTAGACGTTTTACATAAATGTTTGTATTTCACATCGTAACGAATATTTCTGACTCAATATTAGGAACATTCTTTCACAATTACAAATTTTGAGCAAAAAAATCAAATAAATATTACAAAAAAACAAATATCCGTATAACATAAAGATATTCTGTATTATCAAAAAAGCAGGTATTTACAAAAGAAAAGAGAAGCATCTCCCAACGACACTTCTCTTTTCTTATATATTATATTACCAACAAAGGTTTGTTTTTCTGCCGTGGCACTAAACGGAACGTTTCTCGTCGGCACCTTCCATAAAGTTGATAAAGGCATTGTTTACCAGACGATTCCCTCCCGGCGTAGGATAATTCCCGGAAAAGTACCAATCGCCCGGATAACCGGGAATGGCTGTATGCAAACCGTCCAAGGTTTGAAACACCAGCTCTACCTCTGCCCGTGTTCCCGGAGGTGTCAGCATACGGGCAATCTGTTTGGAAATATCGTCCTGCGTAAACGGTGTATATATTTCACGCACATAATTGACTATCTGCTCCTTGGGTAGATGCTGCTGGGCTTTCGATTTGCGGTAAACATCCTGCAAGATATACTCTTTGCCCTGCTCCTTCAACAATTCGACAGCGGCCTTGAAGGCGATAAACTCGCCCATACGCGACATATCGATGCCATAGCAGTCGGGATAGCGTATCTGGGGAGAGGAGGATACGATGATGATTTTCTTGGGATGCAAACGGTCCAATATCTTAATGATACTCTGCCGCAGGGTGGTACCCCGCACAATACTGTCGTCGATGACCACCAGATTATCTACACCCGGCTCGATGGTCCCGTAAGTGATGTCATATACATGGGTGGCGAGGTCGTTGCGGGTATTGCCTTCGGCAATAAAGGTGCGGAGCTTGATGTCTTTTATGGCTACCTTCTCGGAACGGACCTTCCAATGCAGTATCTCGTCCAACTCCTGTTGCGTCATACGACCGTTACAGGACAACAATTTTTCTCTCTTTACCGTATCGAGGTATTGGTCCATCCCCTCCAACAATCCGTAAAAGGCCACCTCGGCCGTGTTGGGGATAAAGGAGAAGACGGTATGCTGCAAGTCGTAACCGATCTTCTCCAACACCGGACGACAAAGGAGCCGGCCGAGCGACTTGCGCTCCTGATAAATGTCGGCATCGCTGCCTCTCGAAAAATAGATGCGCTCGAATGAACAGGCACTGTAATTGAGGGGTTCCTGAATAGTATCTACCGACACCTTACCCAACTTGTTCACCCAGATGGCTTTACCCGGTTTCAACTCACAGACGCTCTCCTGCGACACGTTCATCACCGTCTGGATAACGGGACGCTCGGATGCTACTACTACCACCTCGTCGTCGGTATAATAGAAGGCGGGACGGATACCCCGCGGGTCTCTGAACGCAAATGCGTCGCCGCTGCCGGTCATTCCGCAAATGACATAGCCGCCATCCCAGATACCGGAGGCCCGCCTGAGCACCCGGGGAATATCGATGTTGTCTTCTATCTTCGCCGTCAATTCGCGGCCTCGGAATCCCTCCTGTTTGTAGCGGTCGTAGAGGCGCTGGTTCTCCTGGTCGAGTTCATGGCCTACCTGTTCGAGCATGATAAACGTATCGGAATAGATACGTGGATGCTGCCCGTCTGCCACAATGGCATCGAAAAGTTCATCGACGTTGGTCAAATTGAAATTTCCGCAGAGGGTGAGGTTGCGGGACTTCCAGTTATTCCGCCTCAAAAAGGGGTGGACATAGGAGATACCGGAACGTCCGGTAGTGCTGTAACGCAGATGACCCATATAGGCCTCCCCGACAAAAGGAGACTCTTCCGCAACTTCGTCTTTCCCGGATGCCATCTGCGCATGGACATGGGCAAATATCTCTTGGATGGCATTGGTTCCCATGGCGCGTTCCCTGAAAATATACTCCTCGCCCGGCCGGGCCGTCAGCTTTACGCAAGCCAGCCCGGCTCCCTCCTGCCCCCGGTTGTGTTGTTTTTCCATCAACAGGTAAAGTTTGTTCAGGGCATAGAGGCTGGTACCGTATTTCTGACGGTAATAGGACAACGGTTTGAGCAACCTGATCATGGCAATGCCACACTCGTGTTTCAACGTTTCGGCCATTTGTTTCTCTTTTTTTACAACATCCGTAAATGTAACGGATTTTACAATGAATCGGTTTAAAAATAAAAAATCTGCCGGAGCAGTACCGGCAGATTCGTGATAAAATTACGATTTTGTCAAAAACTTGTCTATCTCTTGGGCGGCTTTCCGTCCCGAGGCGATGGCCCGTACCACCAGACTGGCTCCGGATGCGGCATCGCCGGCGGCAAAGACCTGGGGGACGGAGGTTTGTGACGCGGCGTCTATGGCGACGTTTTTGCGGCCGTCCCGCTCTACGTTCAACTCTTCCAACAACCCTTCGTAAACGGGATGAACAAACCCCATGGCCAGCAACACCAGATCGGCTTCTATGATTTCGCTTTTAGCGGTATGGACCAGATTCATGCGCCCGGTTTTTTCATCCTTTTGCCACTCGACTTCGTTTACCTCTACGGCTTTTACCTGACCGTTTTCGCCGATAAACCGTTTCGTATCGAGCAACCAACGCCGCTCGCACCCCTCCTGATGAGACGACGATGTTTTCAACACCATCGGATATTGGGGCCACGGCGTGGCAGGATTGTTATCTACCGGAGGTTTGGGCATGATCTCTATCTGCATGACCGATGCAGCCCCTTGACGGTTGGCCGTACCGATGCAGTCTGATCCGGTATCGCCACCGCCTATGACCAGCACCCGCTTCCCCTTTGCCGAGATACGTTGTTCGGCGGGGAGCTCTTTGCCGGCAACGATGCGATTCTGTTGCTGCAAGTATTCCAGGGCAAAGTGTATGCCGCCCAGATCGCGACCTTCCACGTTCAGATCGCGAGGAACACCTGATCCGATGGCGATGCACAAGGCATCGTAATCGGCCAACAACTCCTGGGCCGTGATATCTTTCCCGACCCGGGTATTGTAACGGAACTCGATACCCTCTTCTTCCAACAACTTGATACGACGGTCTATGACCGATTTGTTCAGCTTGAAATCGGGGATACCGAATCGCAACAGGCCTCCTGCTTTTTCATCTTTTTCAAAAAGGGTAACCGAATGTCCCTTCTTGTTCAGCTGGTTGCTGCAAGCCAATCCTGCCGGGCCGGAGCCGATTACGGCCACCCGCTTCCCGGTACGTTTCTTCGGCGGACGGGCCACGATGTATCCCTCGTTAAAAGCACGCTCTACAATAGCCGCTTCATTCTCGCGGATGGTTACCGGCTCGCCGGAGAGCTTCAATACGCACCCCTTTTCGCACAAGGCGGGACAGATACGTCCGGTAAATTCCGGAAAATCGTCCGTCTCCTGCAAATTCTGATAGGCCTCTTTCCATTTCCCCTTGTAGGCAAGGTCCTGCCATTCGGGTTGCCGGTTACCCAAGGGACAGCTCCAATGGCAGAAAGGTACTCCGCAATCCATACAACGGGATATTTGCAGTTTGCGGTCTTCGGCGTTGAGCGTCTGTTCTACCTCGCCGAAATCGCAAATGCGTTCGTGTATAGGCCTGTAACCGGCCTCTTTTCTATGTATCGTCAAAAATGCTTTAGGATTTCCCATGATTGTCTGATTTGCTTCTCTTGTTTAATAATCTCTTTCTACCTCTGCAATCTTACGCTGCAACGCCTGCATCTTCTCTTCGTGAAGCACTTTCTTGTACTCGATAGGCATTACTTTGATGAACTGATCGGCATACACATTCCAATTTTCGAGCATGGTACGGGCCAGAGGGCTTCCCGTATGCTGGTAATGCCGGGTTATCAACCGGAACAGTTCCTTGTTATCGGCGGCATCTTCGATGAGCGAAAGCTCTACCATCTCCATGTTACAGAAGAAATCGAAATCGCCCTCCTTGTTCCAAACGTAGGCAATCCCCCCGCTCATACCGGCGGCAAAGTTTCGCCCAACGGTACCCAATACAACCGTCCTTCCGCCGGTCATGTATTCGCAACAATGGTCTCCGGCTCCCTCTACTACGGCAACGGCTCCACTGTTGCGCACGCAGAAACGCTCGCCTACCCGACCGTTGATATATACTTCACCGGAGGTAGCACCGTACAACAGCGTGTTGCCGGCAATGACATTCTCTTCGGGGGCAAACGTCGCTCCCTGTGGGGGAACGACCACAATCTTCCCACCGGAAAGGCCTTTGCCCAGGTAGTCGTTTGCATCGCCCTCCAACCGCAGCGATACGCCGTGTGCCAGGAACGCGCCGAAACTCTGTCCGGCCGATCCGGTAAAGGTACAGCGAATGGTATCGTCGGGCAATCCGGCATTGCCGTACTGCTGGGCTATCTTCCCGGAAAGCATCGTACCCGTAGCCCGATCGGTATTGCAGATAGGAAAATGCAACTCTACCGGCATCTGATGTTCCAACGCCGGAACGGATGCCTTGATCAACTGCTCGTCGATGATACCGTCTATCTTGTGATCCTGTTCAGTAGTGTGGTGGATAGCAAATTTTTCAGCCTCTTTGGGATAGAAAAGCAACTTGCTGAAATCTACTTTCTGGGCCTTGGCATTGCCTTTGGATGGATCAAACTCAATCAAGTCGGTACGGCCTATGATCTCTTCCAGTTTGGTAAATCCCATCTCGGCCAACAACTCCCGAACCTCTTCGGCCAGGAAGGTAAAGAAGTTTACCAGATACTGGGCTCGTCCCCGGAACTGTTTCCTCAATGCCTCGTTCTGGGTGGCAACCCCTACCGGGCAGGTATTCATGTGGCATTTACGCATCATCACACAACCGAGCACAATCAAGGCCGAGGTGGCAAACCCGAACTCTTCGGCTCCCAACAATGCCTGGATAATCACGTCCCGGCCGGTTTTCAACTGGCCATCGACCTGCAAAACCACCTGACGACGAAGGTTGTTCATCACCAACGTCTGCTGGGTTTCGGCCAGTCCCAACTCGGAGGGCAAACCGGCATAACGGATGGAGCTGACCGGACTGGCCCCCGTACCGCCTTCGCAGCCGCTGATAACAATCAAATCGGCTTTGGCTTTGGCGACACCGGCAGCGATTGTCCCCACTCCACTTTCCGAAACCAGTTTTACGCTGATCTTGGCTTGCGGGTTTACATTTTTCAAATCGAAAATCAACTGAGCCAAATCCTCGATGGAGTAGATGTCGTGATGCGGCGGAGGAGAGATCAACGAAATACCGGGTATGGAGTGTCGTGTCTTGGCAATAATCTGATCGACCTTGAACCCGGGCAGCTGTCCGCCTTCGCCCGGTTTGGCCCCCTGCGCCATCTTGATCTGAATCTCATCGGCATTTACCAGGTATTCGGTAGTTACCCCGAAACGCCCCGAAGCCACCTGCTTGATGGCACTCCGTGCCGAGGTTCCGTCTTCGCGGGGGAGGAAACGGCTGGCATCTTCTCCGCCTTCGCCCGTATTGCTGCGACCGCCCAATTGATTCATGGCCAGTGCCAACGCCTCGTGCGCCTCCTTGCTGATGGCGCCGAACGACATGGCCCCGGTAACAAACCGCCGGGTGATGGCTTCGACCGGTTCGACCGCAGAAATATCGACCGGGTTGCGGTGTATCTTCATAAAGTCGCGCAGGAACATCGGGTAGGGTTTGTTATCTACCATCGCCGTATATTCCTTGAATTTCTTGTAACTGCCCAACCGGGTGGCCAGTTGCAGGGCCGAAATGGTTTCGGGATTCCAGGCATGTTTTTCACCGTCTCGCCGATAGGTATATAATCCGGCCAAATCCAACGTATGATCTTCCTGTTCATCTATCGCCATACCGGCTTTGTGATCGGCCAAGGCATCGTTGTAGAGGTCATCCATGTCGATGCCCTCGATTTTCGAGGTGGTTCCCTGAAAATATTTGTCCAGCAAAGCGGACGACACCCCGATGGCTTCAAAAAGCTGTGCCCCACGATAGCTTCGGATGGTAGAAATCCCCATCTTCGACATAATCTTCAACAACCCTTTTCCTACGGCTTTGATGTAATTCTTTTCGGCTGTATGGTAGTCGAGCTGAATCTCCTGCCGATTTACCAAATCGTCGATAACGGCAAATGCCATATAGGGGTTCACCGCACTGGCCCCATATCCCAACAACAGGGCAAAGTGCATCACCTCGCGCGCCTCGGCCGTCTCTACGACCAACGCCGTCTGTACACGCTTGCGCTGTTTAATCAGGTAGTGATGTACGGCAGATACGGCCAACAACGAGGGTAACGGAGCCCTCTTTTCATCCGTCCCTCGGTCGGAAAGGATGATGTAGTTATAATCGTCGTCCACCGCCTTTTCGGCCTCCTGACAAAGCGTTTCCAAGGCTTTTTCCATTCCTTGCGCCCCGCCATCTACCTCGAAAAGCATCGAGAGTTTGCAGGTACGGAAACCCTTGTACCGAAGGTTGCTCAAAATATCCACATCGGTATTGGTCAATACGGGAGTTTTCAACTCTACCATTTTGCACAATTCGGAAGAGGGCTCCAACAGGTTCCGGTTGATCACCCCGATATAACTGTTGAGCGACATCACCAGCTCCTCGCGGATGGGGTCGATGGGCGGATTGGTCACCTGGGCAAACTGCTGGCGGAAATAGTTGAACAGCCGCTGGGGTTTGTCTGAAAAGACAGCCAAGGGGGTATCGTTACCCATGGAGCCGACCGGTTCTTTGGCATCGGTAACCATGGGGATTATCAATTTTTCCACATCTTCCCGGTGGTATCCGAAGATTCGCAACTGCCGGGCAAAATGATCGACGCTTTGCTTAACGGTACGCCCGGAGCTGATTTTATCCAGCTTGATGCGGTTCTTCGACAGCCATTCGCCATAGGGGAAGGCATCGGCAAGCTCCTCTTTCAGGAAAGCATCCCGATAAATCTCGCCCTTCTCCATATCTACCATCATCATCTTGCCCGGCTTCAACCGTCCGCGCTCTTTGATTTCGGACCCGTCGAAGGCAAGGACTCCTGTTTCGGAGGCCACCACCATCATGTCGTTCTTCGTAATCAGATACCGGGCCGGACGCAATCCGTTACGGTCAAGCATCCCGCCGGCATAACGGCCGTCGGAAAAGAGCAGGGTAGCCGGGCCGTCCCACGGTTCCATCAAAATACTGTGGTATTCGTAAAATGCTTTCAGCTTGGTGGAGATAGGGTTCTTATCATTAAAACTTTCGGGAATCAGCATGGCCAAAGCATGGGGCAGCGAGAGTCCCGACATGACGAAGAATTCGAGGACATTATCCAACGAAGCGCTGTCGCTCAACCCCTCCTGAATAATGGGAGTAAGAGCCTCTATCGATCCGAGGCGTTTGGGGTCGAGCACACTCTCGCGAGCCTTCATCCACATCCGGTTACCCCGAATGGTATTGATCTCGCCGTTGTGCCCCAACAACCGGAAAGGCTGGGCCAATCCCCACGTCGGGAACGTGTTGGTACTGAACCGGGAGTGTACC
This sequence comes from uncultured Bacteroidales bacterium, assembly GCA_949300615.1. Lineage (GTDB taxonomy): Bacteria > Bacteroidota > Bacteroidia > Bacteroidales > CHK158-818 > Gallibacteroides. The sequence continues at coordinate 11,320 of CASGEW010000024.1, read as the reverse complement.
AATGCCATACCGCTGGTAAAATAGGGATTGATCAAATCCGGGAAATAGTACCGAAGCTGGGAGGATGAAAGCATCCCCTTGTATACCATGTTGCGATTGGACAAGCTAACCACATAAAATCCTTTTTTGTTGTGAACGGCCGAGGATTCGGCTACGCGTTTTTCGATCTTCTTCCGCAAAACATAGAGTTTGCAGCCCAGCGTTGTTTCGTCTTCTTGTCCGGAACCGGCAATGAACAGCTGTTTTATATCAGGTTCTGCTGCCCGGGAATCGATACCCAGAATATCGCTGTTTACCGGAACATCGCGGATGGTCAATAACGAAAGGCCCTCTTCGGCAACTGTCGCTTGTATCATATCGAGTATCGCCTCCTGGTCGGCACGCTGTTTGGGCAAGAAAACCAAGCCTGTTCCATAATATCCTTTTTCAGGAACAGCAACTCCCTGCAAAAGGATAAATTCATGGGGTATCTGTACCATGATACCGGCACCGTCGCCCGTTTTGGGATCGGCCCCCTCGGCCCCACGGTGTATCATGTGTTCCAACACTTGAAGCCCTTTTTCTACAATCTGGTGCGATTTGGTTCCACGGATGTTTACCAACAGTCCGACACCACACGCATCGTGTTCGTTCTCGGGATCATATAAACCTTGTCGGTTCGGAAAATGTATTTGTTGCATCCTGTTTCTTTGTTATAAAAAAAACGGTTACGAAAAGATTATTAACCTAAAACAATAACTAAAAAAATGATTTCATAACCTTAACTTCGTAACCGTTTCATAAAATATTTTTATTCTTTACCTGATAAATAACAGCTCCCTGTACTTGGGCAGAGGCCATATCTCATTGTCGACCATCAATTCGAGCTTATCGACGTGGTAGCGAATTTCGTCCATCAACGGGGCTACCGTATCGTGGTAAGCAATGGCTTTTTCTCTTTCCGATTCTATCCTGTTGGCCACCTTGCGGGCATCTACCATCTGGGTCACTTTTTCATTGATAACCGTCAAATGGTTGGCGATCTTCTCTATCAGGATAATATCCTGCGAGGCGATCTTCTCAGCTTTTTCGGCCGGGAACAGGGCTTTTACCTTATAGACATTATCGAGCAACGACGACTGGTAACGGGTAGCCACCGGAATAATATGATTCATCACCAAATCACCCAACACACGGGCCTCAATCTGTATCTTCTTGGTGTACATCTCCCACTTGACTTCGTTGCGGGCATGCAGTTCTACTTCGGTAAAGACATTGGTATCGGCAAACATCTTTATGCTTTCGGGTCTCAAATAGGCGTCGTAAATCAAAGGAACGCTGGTTTCGCAATCCAATCCGCGTTTAGCGGCTTCTGCTTTCCACTCGTCGCTATACCCGTTACCGTCAAACCGTATCGCCTTGGAGGCTTTCAGATACTTCTTCAATACATTGAAAATGGCCTTTTCCTTGGCTACACCCTGAGCTATCTCGGCATCCACCTCGATCTTGAAAAGCCGGAGCTGATCGGCAACGGCTGCGTTCAAGGCAATCATGGCCGAAGCACAGTTGGCCGACGAACCTACGGCACGGAATTCAAACCGGTTACCGGTAAAGGCAAACGGCGAGGTCCGGTTACGGTCGGTATTGTCGAGCAGCAGTTCCGGAATCTGGGCAATGCCCAGTTTCAGCCCCACTTTTCCATCTAACTGTATAGCCTCTTCCGTTACGCTGTTTTCCATCTTATTCAAAATATCGGTCAGCTGTTTTCCCATAAAGATGGAGATAATAGCCGGAGGAGCTTCGTTGGCTCCCAACCGATGCGCGTTGGTGGCCGAGGAGATACTTGCCTTCAACAATCCATTGAATTTATATACCGCCATGATGGTATTGATCACGAATGTGATAAATTGCAGGTTTTCTTGCGGGGTTTTTCCCGGGGCAAACAGAAGTACGCCCGTATCGGTACCCAAAGACCAGTTGTTGTGTTTACCCGAACCGTTGATTCCCTTAAACGGCTTTTCGTGCAACAACACCCTGAAATTGTGCCGGCGCGAAACTTTTTCCATCATAGACATCAACAGCAGGTTATGGTCGTTTGCCAGGTTGGCTTCTTCAAAAATCGGGGCAATTTCAAACTGATTGGGTGCCACCTCGTTATGGCGTGTCTTTACCGGAATACCCAGCTTCTGACACTCGATTTCCAAATCGCGCATAAAGGCTGCTACCCGCGAGGGAATGGAGGCAAAATAGTGGTCTTCAAGCTGTTGGTTCTTCGAGCTTTCGTGTCCCATCAAGGTACGTCCGGTAAGCATCAAATCTGCGCGGGCGGCATACAACGACTCGTCAACCAAAAAATATTCCTGTTCCCATCCCAGGTAAGAATAGACTTTCTTGACCTTCGGGTCGAAATAATGACACACTTCGGTTGCGGCTTTGTCCACACTGTTCAAAGCCCTCAACAAAGGAGCCTTATAATCCAACGCTTCGCCCGTATAGGAGATAAATATGGTGGGGATACAAAGGGTCTTGTCCATAATAAAAGCCGGCGACGAGGGATCCCATGCCGAATACCCCCGGGCCTCGAACGTATTGCGGATACCGCCGTTGGGGAAACTCGATGCATCCGGTTCCTGTTGGATAAGCAACTTTCCGGAGAACTCTTCTACCACCCCGCCTTGACCATCGTGTTCGATAAACGCGTCATGTTTTTCTGCGGTTCCATCTGTAAGCGGTTGAAACCAATGGGTATAATGGGTAACCCCCATCTCCATCGCCCAACGTTTCATACCATCGGCAACGCTATCGGCTACTTCTCGACTCAACGGTGTATTGTTATCGATCAAGTCAACCAATTTTTCATACGTCTTTTTAGGCAGATACTTAAACATCTTTTCACGGTTAAATACATATTTACCGTAAAATTCTGACGGTCTTTCCGTCGGTTCTGCCACGGGTACGGCTTTGTGTTTGAACGCCTCTTCTACCAATCTGAATCTTAATGTTGACATAGCTTACTTTTTTAGCGCTTGCGCATTGTTGTTTATAATATTAATATTCGTATTCTTATATAATCCACGTTTTCAACCGTTCGATCGCCTCCCGGGTATCTTCGAGCTTCCCGAATGCCGTAAGTCGCAGATAACCTTCTCCTTCCGGACCGAATCCCACTCCGGGCGTTCCGACGATATGGCGTTCGTACAACAAACGGTCGAAAAATTTCCACGAAGTAAGTCCATTGGGAGCTTTTATCCAAATATATGGGGCATTAACTCCACCAAAAACCGATAATCCGATTGATTTTAAGTTTTCACGCAACAATGTTGCGTTGTTCATGTAATAATCTATCATCGATTTTATCTGAGCCCGACCCTGCGTTGTGTACAGGGATTCGGCCGCCCGCTGAACGATGTAGGGGGCTCCGTTGAACTTGGTACACTGCCTTCTGTTCCACAATCGGTTCAGGCCTACTTTTTCACCTGCAAAGTTAAACGCTTTTAGCTCTTTTGGTACTACGGTATAGCCACATCTTAATCCGGTAAAGCCGGCTGTCTTGGAAAAACTCTTAAATTCAATGGCGACCTGCTTGGCCCCTTTGATCTCATAAATGCTGTGAGGGACGTTGTTTTCGCGGATATAGGCTTCATACGCCGCATCGAACAGAATCAAAATATCATTTTCAAGGGCATAGTCCACCCACTTTTTCAACTCCTGTTTTTTCAACGCTGTCCCGGTAGGATTGTTGGGCAGACACAGGTAGATAACATCGGGCCGTATGGCAGGCAACTCCGGTACAAAATTGTTTTCGGCATTGCACGGAATATAGATAATGTTGCTCCACGAACCGTTTTCCTGTTGTTCTCCGGCCCGACACCCCATCACGTTGGTATCTACATATACCGGATATACCGGATCGGTTACGGCAATGCGATTGTCTTTGCTCAAAATGTCGCCGATATTGCCGGTATCGCTTTTAGCTCCGTCGCTGACAAAGACCTCGTCCGGATCGAGCGAGATACCGCGTTCCTGGTAATCGTGCCTAATAATCGCATCTATCAGAAAACGATACCCCTGTTCGGGACCGTATCCCCGGAATGTTTCGGCAACAGCCATCTCGTCGGTGGCCTTATGCAGAGCCTCGATCGCAACCGGAGGCAACGGCAAAGTTACATCCCCGATACCCAACCGTATGATTCTGGCCTCGGGATGTATCACCTTGAATGAATTTACTTTTTTGGCTATTTCCGAAAAAAGATAACTTTCCGATAGTTTTAAAAATTGTTCGTTAACTAATGCCATATATTTGTTGTTATTCGTTTGTTACGCTTTCATATAAAAATCTCCCTCAAAAACCGTTTCGGCAGGACCGGTCATAAAAAGATGTCCGGAGATGGAATCCCATTCTATTTCAAGATCTCCGCCCAACAACCTCAACGTCGCTTTGCGGTCGGCAAGGCCATTGGCGACAGCAGCCACCAAAGAGGCACACGCCCCCGTCCCGCAGGCCAGGGTCTCTCCTGCGCCCCGCTCCCATACCCTCATTCTCAACTCCTGAGGAGAGAGGACTTGCACAAACTCGACATTGGTCCGTTCCGGGAACAGGGGATGATTTTCGATCATCGCCCCAATACGATGCAAATCATCGCCCGTTATATCGGACAGGAAAATAACTGCATGGGGATTTCCCATCGACACACAGGTGATCCGAAAAAGCTCATCTCCTACCACAACCGGTTCATCAATGACGGCATCCCCTTCTATCAATACGGGAATAAGCGCGGGCTCGAACCGGGGAACCCCCATATCCACGCACACACGTGAGACTCGTCCCTTTTCTACAAACAACTTCAATTTTTTAACGCCTGATTTCGTTTCAAGACTGATCTCCTTTTTGTCGGTCATCCCGTGATCATACACATATTTCCCGACACAACGCGATGCATTGCCACACATCTGGGCTTCCGAGCCATCGGCATTAAACATTCTCATCCTGAAATCACACGTATCGGAGGGCATGATAAGAACCAATCCATCTGAACCGACACCGAAATGGCGATCGCTGATTCTTTTCGACAAAGTATGCGGATCGTCTATTTTCTCTTCAAAACAGTTGATGTAAACATAATCGTTTCCGGCTCCCTGCATCTTCGTAAATCTCATAATCAATTTCTTTTTGATATCACAACAATAAAAACAATATCTTTTTGCTTGTTTTACGCTGCAAATATAATCATAATGATAATTACCTATACACAGCGCCCATATCTTTTTATATATTTAAATACTTAAACTTTCAAATTAACAGTTTTTTATCATATAACATATCTTTTTGTTTCAAAAACAGCATAAACAAGAACACATATATATCATTTATCATTTTTATTCAAACATTTTGTTCCCCGTTTTATGAATTCTTCGGAGATTTCATTATCTTTGCATGGTTTTTCAACAGGAAACCGGTTTGCAGGTACTAACATAGATGATTCGATTATTGTTTATCATTATTATAAAGTACCGGACGACACTAAGAGTAATGGAATATTACAATCTTATTATATATGCAAAAAGACAAACCTGTTTCATTGATTCTCGACAATGGAACCGTATTTCACGGAAAATCATTCGGTTTCGAGAAGCCTGTATCGGGAGAGGTGGTTTTCAGTACCGCCATGGTGGGATATCCCGAAAGCCTCACAGACCCCTCCTATTCAGGACAGTTACTTACCATTACCTATCCGCTGGTTGGAAATTATGGTGTCCCTGACGCCTCATCGTCCAACAATCTTTCTACTTTTTACGAATCGGAAAAAATTCACGCAGAAGCCATCATCGTTTCAGACTATTCTTTTGAATACAGCCACTGGAATGCGGTAAAGAGTTTGTCTGAATGGCTTCAAGAAGAACAGGTGGCCGGCGTATATGGTATCGACACGCGCGAATTGACCAAACAACTGCGAGAAAACGGTTCGATGAAAGGGAAATTGATCCCGGAAAACGGCGAAGATATAGATTTTGTCGATCCGAACCTGATCAATCAAGTAGCTAAGGTATCTTGCAAAGAGGTCATACGATACGGAACCGGTAAGAAAAAAATCGTCCTGGTTGATTGCGGGGTCAAACATAACATCCTCCGATGCCTCTTAAAACGGGACGTTACCGTCATACGCGTTCCGTGGGACTACGATTTCAACCAGCTCGATTTCGACGGATTGTTTATCTCGAACGGACCGGGCGACCCTGACACGTGCCAGGCTACGGTAAATAACATCCGCAAAGCCATGCAAGGAGACTTCCCCATATTCGGTATCTGCATGGGAAACCAGTTATTGGCAAAGGCCGGCGGTGCACAAACCTACAAACTCAAATACGGCCACCGCAGCCACAACCAACCGGTACGCATGGTGGGAACGAACCGTTGTTTCATCACCTCCCAGAATCATGGCTTCGCTGTCGATAACAGCACCCTGTCCGAGGAATGGGAACCGCTTTTCATCAACATGAACGACGGCACGAACGAAGGGATACGGCACAAAACCAAGCCCTATTTCTCGGCACAATTCCACCCGGAAGCATCCAGCGGACCTACCGATACGGAATTTCTGTTCGACGAATTTGTAAACATGATATAATTGGCGTACGTTTCAAAACAATCCGATAATAATGATGAATCGAAATACAACCATCAAAAAAGTTTTAATATTAGGTTCGGGAGCGCTCAAAATAGGAGAAGCCGGCGAATTTGACTACTCGGGATCACAAGCGCTCAAAGCGTTGCGCGAAGAGGGCATCTACACCGTACTGATCAACCCGAACATCGCTACGGTACAAACCTCCGAAGGCATTGCCGACAAAATATACTTCTTACCCGTAACCCCCTATTTTGTAGAAAAAGTGATCCGGAAAGAGTCGCCCGACGGCATCTTGCTCGCCTTCGGGGGACAGACCGCCTTAAACTGCGGGGTGAAACTCTATCAGTCGGGGGTACTCGAAAAATACCACGTACAGGTGCTGGGAACGCCCGTACAAGCCATTATCGACACCGAAGACCGGGAACTCTTCGTAAAAAAACTCGACCAGATAAACGTCAAAACCATCAAAAGCGTTGCCGTAGAGAACATAGAAGATGCCCGAAAAGCAGCCGCACAACTGGGCTATCCGGTCATCATCCGGGCCGCATACGCTCTGGGCGGACTGGGTAGCGGTTTCTGCGACGACGAGCAACAGTTGAACGTGGTGGCCGAAAAAGCGCTATCGTTCTCCCCCCAGCTGCTCATCGAAAAATCGCTGAAAGGGTGGAAAGAGATCGAGTACGAAGTGGTACGCGACCGTTTCGACAACTGCATCACCGTTTGTAACATGGAAAATTTCGACCCGCTGGGAATCCACACGGGCGAAAGTATCGTGGTGGCCCCCTCGCAGACCCTGACCAACAGCGAATACCACAAACTGCGCGAACTGGCCATCCGCATCATCCGCCACATCGGAATAGTGGGCGAATGTAACGTCCAATACGCTTTCGACCCCCAATCGGAAGATTACCGGGTGATCGAAGTAAATGCCCGGTTAAGCCGGTCGTCGGCACTGGCCTCCAAGGCTACCGGTTACCCGTTGGCCTTCGTCGCAGCCAAACTGGGATTGGGTTACGGCCTGTTCGATTTGAAAAACTCCGTTACCAAAACGACTTCGGCATTCTTTGAACCCGCCCTCGACTACATCGTATGCAAAATTCCCCGTTGGGATTTGGGAAAATTCCAGGGCGTAGATAAAGAGTTGGGGTCGAGCATGAAATCGGTAGGCGAGGTGATGTCCATCGGACGTACGTTTGAAGAGGCCATCCAAAAAGGATTACGCATGATCGGCCAAGGAATGCATGGATTCGTTGAGAACAAAGAGCTTGTCATACCCGACATAGACAAGGCTCTGCGCGAACCGACCGACAAACGGATATTCGTTATCAGCAAGGCCTTCCGGGCAGGATACACCATAGACCAGATACACGACTTGACCAAGATAGACCGGTGGTTCTTACAAAAACTGCACAACATTATCCGGACAGCCGAAGAGTTGGAACAACTGCCCGTACCGCAAGGAGACAGCTGTTTCCCCGACGATCAGATCGATCTGTTGCGCAAAGCCAAGATGCAGGGATTTTCGGATTTCCAAATCGCCCGCGCACTTTGGAAAGGGGCCATCGAAGACAAAGAAATCCTGCAAGTACGCAACTTCCGCAAACAAAAAGGTATCGTTCCGGTAGTCAAACAGATAGACACGCTTGCTGCGGAATATCCCGCCCAAACCAACTACCTCTATCTGACCTACAACGGGACGGGGAACGATGTAAATTATGTGGGCGACCGACGTTCTGTGGTCGTTTTAGGCTCCGGCGCCTACCGCATCGGCAGCTCGGTAGAGTTCGACTGGTGTAGTGTAAACGCCCTGAATACTATCCGGAGAGAGGGATGGAGGTCGGTTATGATCAACTATAACCCGGAAACTGTATCGACCGACTACGATATGTGCGACCGGCTCTACTTCGACGAGTTGACTTTCGAGCGGGTCATGGACATTCTGGAAATGGAAAACCCGCACGGCGTTATCCTCTCGGTAGGAGGACAAATCCCCAACAACCTGGCCATGCGGCTGAGCCAACAGCAAGTCAACATTTTAGGGACATCTGCCCAGAGCATCGACAACGCCGAAGACCGGCATAAATTCTCGTCCATGCTCGACCGATTGGGGGTAGATCAACCGCGGTGGAGAGAGCTGACCTCGATGGACGACATATACGGCTTTGTGGACGAAGTCGGGTTCCCTGTATTGGTACGCCCCTCATACGTCCTTTCGGGAGCAGCCATGAACGTATGTTCCAACAAAGACGAGTTGGAACAATTCCTGCAACTGGCGGCCAATGTATCCAAGAGCCATCCGGTAGTAGTCAGCGCATTTATCGAACACGCCAAAGAGATTGAAATGGATGCGGTTGCCAAGAACGGAGAAATCATCCTATACGCTATCTCCGAGCACATCGAATTTGCCGGGGTACACTCCGGAGACGCCACCATACAGTTCCCTCCGCAAAAGCTATATGTCGAAACCGTCCGCCGGATCAAGAAAATAACTTCGAAAATTGCCAAAGAGTTGAACATCTCCGGACCGTTCAACATCCAGTTCCTGGCCAAGAATAACGACATAAAGGTAATCGAATGTAACCTCCGGGCATCGCGCAGCTTCCCGTTCGTATCGAAAGTTTTGAAAATAAACTTCATCGAACTGGCCACACGAATCATGATGGGACTACCGGTAGAGAAACCAGGGAAAAACGAGTTCGACCTCGACTACGTCGGCATCAAAGCCTCCCAATTCTCCTTTTCCAGGCTTCAAAAGGCCGACCCCGTACTGGGCGTGGATATGTCCTCCACCGGAGAGGTGGGCTGTTTAGGGGATGATACCTCTGAGGCGATCCTGACCTCCATGATGTCGGTAGGATACACCATCCCTCAAAAAAACATTCTGCTCTCGACCGGATCGGCCAAACAAAAAGTAGATATGCTCGATGCTGCCCACCTGTTGCATGAAAAAGGATACCACCTGTACGCTACCGGAGGAACGCACAAATTCCTAAGCGAAAACGGAATCCCCTCTACCCTCGTATATTGGCCCAGCGAAAAGGGTACGCCGCAAGCGCTGGACATGTTGCGCAACAAAGAGTTGGATCTGGTGGTCAATATCCCCCGAGATTTAACTCCGAGAGAACTGGACAACGGCTATAAGATACGCCGGGCGGCCATAGACTTCAACGTACCGTTGATTACCAATGCCCGCTTAGCGTCGGCCTTTATCGGGGCATTCTGCAATATGGACATAAACGATATTCAAATAAAGAGTTGGGATGAATATAAATAATGGATAAACCATCTCCGACTGGGGCCTTTATCGAAAATCTTCCCCAAAAGGTTCTTCCGTAAAGGCCTATTATATCAACGAGCAAGGATTACTACAATACCCCACCTCATTACACAACAATCAGTAATGAGGCGGGGTATTATCGATAGAATAATAATATATAACAAATCGATTATCTTCCAAGAAATCACTTTCTCAAAAAAAACGCCATTACATATCTCCTTTAAATTTAACCTTACATAAAATTATAACTATCTGATTACAAATACCGTATAACAGATTCAAACAAGTTCATAGCCAGATACGCCTATCGTAAAAAGCAAATAAAACCATCCGAATATCCACCACATACACCTCTTTATCCATTAACAATTATTATCCCATAAATTCTATAAGCCATCGAAGAATAGCTTATTTTTGTTTATCATAAAATTTGATAAACGAACCAACCAATTTAAAAAAGAAAAAAGATGAAAAACTGGATGACTTTGGCCGCAGCGACCTGTTTGCTGGCCTCGTGCCACACGGCCACACAAAAACAAAAAGATGAGTTAGTCGGGAACTGGATTGAAGTAATGCCTGTGAATTTACAATTTATACAGGGGGTAACACTAAATGACGACGGGACAGCGGCTTCCATCGGAATGGCCACCCTGAAATATGAATCATGGAGCCTAACAGATAACAAGTTAGTATTGAACGGGAAAAGTATCGGTAACGGACAAACCATCGATTTCTCGGACACATTAGACATCGTAACCTTGACACCCGATTCGTTGAAAGTGGGCAAGTACGGAGCCTATCGCAGAGATTATTACCGCGTAACAGAGATTCCCGTCGCACCAAAGAAAAACAGTCTGCTGGATTCCCTGCAAAAAGCAGACGGCGCAGGGGAGTTACAGACACGCATTTTTGAAGGGACACTACCTGCCGCATCGTGCCCGGGTATCGTGTATAACATTACCCTCTACAATTACGAAAACAGCGGAGACGGCGTGTTCAAAGCATCCCTAACCTACCTGGAAGCAGAAAACGGGCAAGACAAAACGTATGAATTCAACGGACGGCAATACACCCTGCGAGGCCATGCTACCAACCCAGATGCCACCGTTTTCCAATTTGTACCTTTCGACAAAAAACAAGAGACGATGAATTTTATTTTCGGAGGGAACAAGCTAACGATGCTTGACCGAGAAATGAAACCAATAGAATCGAAACTAAACTATACTTTACAGTTACAATAAATCTTATATGTAAACCAACATAAATTAGGGAGAAAGTTTTTACGTTTCTCCCTAATTTGTATAACAATATCCAATACAAAAACGCCGACTCTTGTATATAAATGACAAACTCCCACATAAAAGGAGCCACCTATTCCCGGCCTTTTTGAAAAACAAAGCCTAAAAATAGATGACTCCCTAACAATTATAACGAAACG
>CASGEW010000023.1 GCA_949300615.1 uncultured Bacteroidales bacterium | reverse complement strand
AGATACTACCCCTTATCTTTCCCTCCAAACTTTTTAATGCCTTTTTTTGAAAATTGTTTGTATCTAAATCGTAATAGCTTTGTTATTAACCGATTATAAAACATTTTTTTACTGCAACAAAATCGCAGCAAATATTCATAAAAAAAACGCCCCGAAAATTTTCCGAGGCGTTTCTGACTTTATGGACGATTAAAACGGTAAATCATCGTTAGCTGACATTTCGCCTCCAAAAGGTGCCGGTTCTGGGGTAGAGACAGGTGGTACCGGATTTGCTTGATAGGTTGCCTGCTGTGCGGGAGCTCCTTTTTCTATTTTCCACGCTCTCACTTCGGTGTACCATCTTCCATTAAACTCGCGGCTATCCAAATCGAAACTTACGGTAACTTCCTCTCCTTCCGTAACGGGATATTGTTCAATCCTGTCTCCCCATAAATTGAAACAAACCTTTTTGGGATATTGTCCTTCGGTTTCTAATATATACTCTTGTTTTTTCCATTCTCCTCCTGCTTTTGTTTGTCCTCCTTGCAAAGGGAGAATCTGTACTATTTTTCCTTTTATTTCCATTTTAACTTGTTTTGTTTGGCTATTCGCAATGCCACAAAGATAGTAAAAGTATGTGATTCGGAAACGAAAAATTTTTATTTTTTACCACAAAAAGGGGCTTTGATCGTTCCTTTGATTTTAATAATAATGTAGAAATAATTTGCATTTATATCATATTGGATTGGAGAAATCGAATTATATTTGCGAAATGAATATTTTGGGATTTTAGGCTCCCTTATTGTATATAACAAGCTATTTTATATTGAATGGAAAAAGATATTTCTCTATTAAATGCCATTAAAACAGGAATTCAAGAAAAAAAAGGGAAAAAAATAATTACAGCAGACCTGAAAGGTATAGAGACGGCATCGACCGACTACTTCGTTATTTGCGAAGGTAATTCTTCTACCCAGGTAGATGCCATTGCAGACAATATTTATGATTATGTCCTGAAAAATTTAGGGATCAAACCTTTTGCTTTCGACGGGTATCAAAATGCCCAGTGGATTGTTTTGGATTACGGGAATATTTGGGTACATGTTTTTCAACCCGAGATTCGGGAATTTTACAATTTGGAGAAATTGTGGAACGATGCCAAATTGTCTGAAATTCCGGATGCTGAATAATTTCCCGAAATAAAAATTTAAATTCTTACTTCCTGAAAGATTATAGATTATGGATAACAACAAATCAAACAATAATTTACCCCCACAAGGACCCAACAACAAACGTCCAAAAGGCTTCAAATTCAGTCTTTATTGGTTATATTCAATCATCACGTTCATGTTGATAGGCTTGTATATTATGAATGACAATGCCGTATCGAAAGAGGTTAGCTGGTCTGAATTTGAAAAAATCGCCAAAGCGGGAGGAATCAAGGAGATTACTGTATTTTCAAACAAAGATATAGCCGAAGCGTCTATTGCGGATAGTATGGTACACAAAGTGTTCCCAGAAGAGAATAAATCCAGCCGCGATGCCCGGATATATACGAACATCCCCTCTTCGGATGCATTTGCCGAAGCGATAAAGGGTTGGCAAGAATCGTATGGTTTTACTGCACAAGTGAAATACGAAAAAGGTAGCGATTTGTGGAGTATTATCATTTCGATAGGCCCGTTCCTTCTATTGATTGTATTTTGGTTTTTCATCATGCGAAAAATGTCGGGAGGCGGTGGTGCCGGCGGTGGTGTATTCAACGTAGGTAAAGCCAAAGCCCAACTTTTCGATAAAGAAGGCAATATTCAGGTAACGTTTAAAGATGTTGCGGGGCTGTCTGAGGCGAAACAGGAGGTGGAAGAAATCGTCGAATTCCTGAAAAATCCGAGCCGATATACCGAATTAGGAGGGAAAATTCCCAAAGGAGCTCTTCTGGTAGGCCCTCCGGGTACCGGGAAAACGTTATTGGCTAAGGCGGTTGCCGGCGAAGCGAATGTCCCGTTTTTCTCATTATCGGGATCGGATTTTGTTGAAATGTTTGTCGGTGTAGGAGCCTCCCGCGTAAGAGATTTGTTCAGACAAGCAAAAGAGAAAGCTCCTTGTATTGTCTTTATCGACGAAATCGATGCAGTAGGCCGCGCTCGCGGAAAGAACATCAATATGTCGAACGACGAAAGAGAGAACACGCTCAACCAGTTGCTTACCGAAATGGACGGTTTCGGCTCGAACAGCGGTGTGATCATTCTGGCAGCGACCAACCGGGCAGACATTCTGGACAAGGCCCTGCTTCGTGCCGGCCGTTTCGACCGACAGATATATGTAGAACTGCCCGATCTGAACGACCGCAAAGAGATTTTCAAGGTGCATCTGCTCCATGTGAAGATTGACGAATCGGTTGATGTCGATCTGCTGGCCCGGCAAACTCCGGGATTCTCGGGGGCCGACATCGCAAACGTTTGTAACGAAGCGGCCCTGATTGCGGCCCGCAAATCGAAAAAAATGGTTCAAAAGCAAGATTTCATGGATGCCATAGACCGTATTGTGGGAGGATTGGAAAAACGGACGAAGTTGACTACTGCCGAAGAAAAACGCTCCATCGCCATACACGAATCGGGCCATGCCACGCTTAGCTGGTTTTTGGAACACGCCAACCCGTTGGTAAAGGTTACGATCGTACCCCGAGGAAAGGCTTTGGGTGCAGCCTGGTATCTGCCCGAAGAACGGCAAATTACCACCAAGGAACAGATGCTCGATGAAATGTGTGCAACGTTAGGAGGACGTGCTGCCGAAGAGGTCTTTATTGGAAAAATCTCTACCGGCGCTGCCAACGATTTGGAACGAGTTACCAAACAGGCATACGCCATGGTAGTCTATTTCGGCATGAGCGATAAACTTCCGAACATCTCATATTACGACTCGACTGGACAAGATTACGGGTTTACCAAACCGTATAGCGAAGAGACGGCCAAAAGCATAGATAAAGAGGTTACAGCCATCATCAACCAACAATATGAAAGAGCGAAAGCTATCCTGCGCGAAAAAACCGAGGGTCATGCCAAACTTACCCAAGTCCTGCTCGAACGCGAAGTGATCTTTACCGAAGACCTGGAAACGATTTTCGGGAAACGTCCCTGGATATCGAGAACGGAAGAGATTCTCGAATCAAACAAAACACAAGAGACAAAAGAAAATGCTTCTTCGCAAGAGGCCTCAGAGACGACAGATACTGCCGAAATAAAAGATGAAAAAGGCACACCTACGGACATAAAACAAGAAAATCCGAACGAGGAATGAAAATAAAGACAGATTCGGAAGAGATAATCTGTTAAGATTTATGCTCATCGGGACGGGCGGTTCTCCCTTTGGTGTCAACCGCTCCCCGACCTTTTCAGAATAAAAAGCCTCTTTTCTTATTCTAAATTTTCATAACCGGATTTTTTTAAGTACGTTTGTTTCGATTTTTGAGAAAACACACATTATCAACCTTTATAATAACTTTGCTTTGAAAAATTTAATCATACGGGCTACTACCGGACTTTTCTTTGTGGCATTAATTTTAGCCGCTATTGTGTACAAATCATATAGTTTTATGGCTTTGTTTACACTTATCACCTTTCTTTCTTTGTTTGAATTCTATCAACTGATACGGGGTAAAGAAAATATCTTTTCTAACATTTTCGATTCTTTGGGCGGATCTATTTTGTTTATGGCTCTGTTCAGTTCTATGGGTGGGAATCTGTTCTTTTCTCCGGCAACAGCATTTTCTCTTTACTTCACTTACATCCTGATTCTGTTTATCTCACGCATTTACAGCAAACGGGAAATCCTGAAAGGATGGGGATACGCCATTTTGGGGCAAGCATACATCGCCCTGCCTTTTGGTCTGTTAAATGTTATAGCTTTCCAACCGGATTTTACAGGCCAACAAATCTATTCGTCGGTCATGCTTTTGGCATTTTTCATATTTATCTGGGCAAATGATACCGGTGCCTATTTGATAGGGACCTGGATCGGGAAGCATAAACTGTACCCCCGCATCTCCCCGAAAAAATCATGGGAAGGTTTTTGGGGAGGCGTTATCTTCTCGCTCATTGCAGCTTTCTTGTTCGGACATTTCTACTCCCAATTATTCAATTATATCGAATGGATGGGCCTTGCACTAACAATATCCATTTTCGGCACTTGGGGTGATCTTTGCGAATCGGCCATCAAACGGCAACTCGACATCAAAGATTCCGGCGGGATGTTTCCCGGACACGGAGGAATGCTCGATAGATTTGACAGCACATTTATCGCAGCCCCGGCGGCTATGATATATTTGACCTTGATTTTTTAACGACAAGCAGGATACGACTCATAAAAAAGGGAGATATATCGCAAACGATATATCTCCCTTTTTTATATAGAATAATACCTAAAAAATATGTGTACCGGCGTTTTGTCCTAGATGGGAGGCTTTGGTAATAACTACCTCTTTGACCCCTGCGGCAATGGCCTGAAACGCATTTTCCAACTTGGGAATCATTCCGCCTTGTACGACCCCTTGCGCCACATAGTTACGGAAGTCGGCCTCATTCATTTGAGGAATGACGCTGTTATTGTCATCGGGATCTCGCAAAACACCATTCTTTTCAAAGCAAAACACCAATGTTACATCAAAATAACGGGCCAATGCCTTAGCTGCCTCTCCGGCAATGGTATCGGCATTGGTATTCAAGATATGGCCCTTTCCGTCGTGCGTCAAAGGAGCCAAAACCGGCACAATGCCTCGTTCGATCAAAGCAGCCAACGAATTGCCCTGAACCTGTTTCACATCGCCCACATATCCGTAATCGACATCTTTGACCGGACGCTTTTCCGACAACATGACATTCATATCAGCGCCTGTAAGACCGAGGGCATTCACGCCCAAAGCCTGCAATCCAGCCACAACGTTTTTATTTACCAGCCCACCATATACCATGGTAACAACCTTCAACATTTCGAGGTCCGTAATACGGCGTCCATTGACCATTTGGGTCTCTATGCCCAACTGAGCAGCCATACGGGTGGCTGACCGTCCTCCGCCATGTACCAATACCTTGTTTCCAGGGATTTGAGAGAAAAGAGACAATAATTCGTGTAACGACTCCGGCTCTTCTACAACGCCTCCTCCTACTTTTATCAGTGTAAGCTTATCCATATTCTTCCATTCAATTTTATCGGACAAATCTAACTAAAAAAGGGTAATCTAAAAATTTTTTCGTTGTTTTATAGGTTTCGACAACTGTCCCTCATCAACGGTTTAGCTTCCCTCTCCAAAGGGAGATTTCTCGGGAGACCCGCCCCTCGTCAGAGATAAATCTCCTCTGCGATAACAATTAGACGAAAAAATATCAAACTATCCCCGAAATGAAAATCTATAAAAATCCTTAACCCGATGCAACCTCTTATCCTTTTTTCCGTCTAAGGGGTATAAGGAGGGGAATTGTGTTTTAAAGACGCGATCCTTCTTTCTGCTTTTTCCATAAAAACGCTGCCCCAATGCAGTATATATGTGTTAGTTAGTTTGTCAAAGGCCGGAGATTTTCATCCGGCCTTTATTATTCTCCTGCCGAAAATTCCATCAAATAGGCCTTGATAAAATCATCGATATCTCCATCCATGACGCCTTGGACATCTGAGGTCTGAAAATTGGTACGATGGTCTTTCACCCGCCGGTCATCAAAAACATAACTGCGAATCTGCGATCCCCACTCTATTTTTTTCTTACTCGACTCTATCTTTTGTTGCTCTGCCATCCGTTTCTGCAACGCAATATCGTACAATTGCGACCGCAACAACCGCATCGCATTCTCCCGGTTATCGAGTTGCGAACGGCTTTCGGTATTTTCTATCAGGATTTCGCGCACCTCTCCTGTATCCGGGTCTTTATAATTATACCGTAAACGGACGCCAGTCTCCACCTTGTTCACATTCTGCCCGCCAGCTCCTCCCGAACGGAAAGTATCCCACGATATATCGGCCGGATTGATGTTTATTTCAATGGAATCATCGACCAGAGGGGTTACAAACACGGAGGCGAAAGAGGTCATACGTTTGCCTTGTGCATTAAACGGGGAAACCCGCACCAACCGATGAACTCCGTTTTCGCTTTTCAGATAGCCGTAGGCATAATCGCCCTCGATTTGCATCGTTACAGACTTTATTCCGGCCTCGTCCCCCTCCAAGATATTGGCAATCGAGACCTGGTAGTGATGGCGTTCTCCCCACCGCAGGAAAAGACGCATCAACATCGACGCCCAATCCTGGCTCTCGGTACCTCCGGCTCCCGAATTTATTTTAAGAACAGCTCCGAGCTTATCTTCTTCGCGACGCAACATATTGTGCATCTCCAAATTTTCGATATAGGAAAGTGCTGTTTTATATGCCTCATCAACTTCTGTTTCCGAAACGACGCCCTCTTTCATAAAATCCATGGCAAGCTGCAACTCTTCTACCAACTTCTGTGCCTGGGTACACCCGTCTATCCAATACCGCAACTCTTTTATCTTTTTCATTTGCGTTTCGGCCTTTTTGGTATCTTCCCAAAAATCGGCCACGTGGGTCCTCAACTCTTCTTCCTCTACTTGAATTTTCTTCGAGTCGATGTCAAAGATACCTCCTCAGCGCTTCCTCGCGCTCTTGAACGTCTTTTAATTGTTCTACTGTAATCATAATCTTGGCTTTTATCAAATCAGGGCAGTCCGGATAAAACGGGGCTGCCCTGACCAACATATATATTATTTCTATTAAACGTACATCGCTTCTATTTCTGCCTTGTACCGCTGGTTGATAATCGGGCGACGAATTTTCAGCGTATTGGTCAATTCTCCCGTTTCCATACTGAATGCGCGCGGTAACAGGGTGAATTTTTTAATCTGCTCGAATCGGGCAAAGTTCTTTTGCAATTCATTAATCCGCTCCTGAATCAACGACTGTATCTTCTGATTTTTCACCAGTTCTTCCAGATTCCGGTATTGTATCTGCTTCTGTGCCGCATACTCTTTCAAGGCCTCATAAGCAGGAATGATAATGGCTGTTACATATTTACGCTGGTCGCCGATAACGGCTACCTGGTCGATGTATTTGTCTTCGCCTATCCGGGTTTCGAGAGCTTGCGGCGCAATGTATTTGCCGTTCGAGGTCTTGAACAGGTCTTTGATCCGTTCGGTAAGCACCAACCCCACGTTAGGCTCCAACCGTCCGGCATCTCCGGTCTTGAACCATCCATCTTCGGTAAAGACTTTGGCCGTTTCCTCCGGTTTTTTATAATAGCCCTTCATGACGGTTTTCCCTTTTACATATATTTCGTTGTTTTCTCCTATCTTAACCTGTACATCGGGCATTACCGTTCCTACGGTTCCCAAATTATACCCGGTAATGTCGAAACAGCTGACAGTGGCCGTCGTTTCGGTCAAACCGTAACCGTACAACAAATTGATTCCACACGCGTGCAGGAATTCATTGATGTTATCCGACAGAGGTGCTCCCGCTGTCGGGAATATGTTTCCGTTTTCTATCCCGATTGCTTTTCTCAATTTTCGCAGGATCAACGCATCGTAAAACGCATACCGGCATCTCAACCACAACGGAGCGTTTTTCTCTTCCCGTTTATAAATTAAATTATACGTACGTCCTACCTTCAAAGCGTGTAACAGCAATTTCTTGGAAAGGCCTTGCATGGAAGAGATTTTTTCCTGTACAGCGGCATAGACTTTTTCCCAGAAACGGGGAACACTGCACATAATCGTAGGACGAACCTCTTTAATAATCTCTTGTATCTCTTTGGGATCTAAATTTATATCTACCCGGATACGTTCGGTAAAACAGAAATAGGTCCATGCCCGCTCAAAGATATGGGTCAAAGGCAAGAAACAGAGAGATACATCCTTATCGGAAATAGACACCAAACGACGATCGTGAATACGCATCGCCTCCAAGAAGTTTGCATGAGGCAACATAACGCCTTTGGGTTCTCCCGTGGTACCGGAGGTGTATATAATATTGGCTAAATCTTCATCGGTAGCGGCATCTGTCCGCGATTGCACCAAGGCATCCATCTCTGCCGTTTGACCGCATTTAATGAAATCTTCGTAATAGACAGATGTTTTATCCAACTTATCCAACTTTACCGTCCGGTCGAACACGATGATCCGTTCAAGGGTCGGGCAATTTTTTAAGGCACGGAAAGCGTTATCGTATTGAAACTGCTCCCCGACAAAAAGGAATCGGATTTCCGCTTCATTGATAATGTACTCAATCTGTGATTGCGAGCTGGTTGCATACAAGGGGATCACTACGGCACGATTGGCATAGGCTGCAAAATCGACCACAATGCCCTCGGGTTTATTCTGTGTATAGGTAGCTATGTTTTCTTGAACCTGCACGCCGATTGATGCCAATGACCTGGCAACGGTCTTTACCTGTTCTGAGAATGTGTTCCACGTAGTAGATATCCATTTTCCGGTACTTTTGTCTTTGTGGCGGAACGCGGTTTCTTTACCATGTTTTTCTGCCTGACGGTGTACCAATTGAGAAAAGTGATGTATGGTCATATTTATAAAAAATAAAACATGATGGCAAAGGTAATGATTAAAATCGACATGAAACATATTTTTAATAACATTTAAGCCGACAAAAAGCCTTTTACCCAAGCTCTTTTGCTCTATACCCAATCGCTTCCATCTAAAAACTAAAATCTCCGCCAAAATACATTTCTGGTTGAGATAGGAATATTTTTCATACGTCCAACGATGATAGAAGTTCTGAAAACAACAGAGGCACAACATTCCCTTAGCGTAAAAATCCTAAAAAAATTCTGAGATTCTATTCTTCTACCCTTATAGGGTAAAAGCATTGGAAACAATAAAAAATCGCCACTCCTTACCGTAAAATTCCACAAAAACAGATCCTCCCGTTTTCCCAACACAAAGGGAAAAAGCGACAAATAACCATCCTACCTTACCGTAGAATCTTAAAAAAATTCAGAAAATACTCTTTTTATCGTATCTTTGATACAATTAATACCTTGAAAAGACCATTCCTCCAAAACGTCTATTTCAACAAATAAAAAATAAAATACACAACAAATAACCGACAAAAGGGAACAATATCGGAGAATAAAAAACAAGAAATCATTAAACTTTATAACTCATGAAAAAAACAATTTTAGCCGTATGGTGCATCTTGTGTTCGCTCACCATCCTCAGGGCACAAGAACCGGAGATTTATAAAAATGAGAATCTCCCCATACACGACCGAGTAATGGACTTATTGTCAAAACTCACCGTAGAAGAAAAAATAGACCTGTTAAGGGCTACCTCTCCCGAAAATAAACGGCTGGGAATACCCAAATACTATCACGGAAACGAAGCTTTACACGGAATTGTCCGCCCCGGTAAATTTACCGTATTCCCGCAGGCAATCGGTCTTGCTGCCATGTGGAATCCGGAACTGCATTATAAAATTGCCACGGCGATATCGGACGAGGCCAGGGCTCGCTGGAACGAACTCGGGCAAGGGGAAAAACAACAGGCTCAATTCAGCGACCTGCTGACATTCTGGTCGCCCACGGTCAATATGGCCCGGGATCCCCGTTGGGGTAGAACGCCTGAAACCTACGGCGAAGACCCTTACCTCTCCGGAGTATTGGGTACTCAGTTTGTCAAAGGGCTGCAAGGAAACGATCCCCGATACTTGAAAGTAGTATCTACCCCCAAACACTTTGCAGGGAACAACGAGGAACATAACCGTTTTGAATGTAAAATGGAGGCTTCTGAACGGGTACTTCGGGAATATTATCTCCCGGCATTCGAGGCTTGTATCGTAGATGGAAATGCAGAATCGATCATGACAGCCTACAATGCCATAAACGGGGTACCTTGTACGGCCAACAGCTGGCTACTCAAAGAGGTACTCAGAGGGGACTGGAAATTCGACGGATATGTGGTTTCCGATTGTGGTGCTCCCAGTTTCCTGGTATCCCCGCACCATTATGTAGCAACCAACGAAGAGGCTGCGGCGAAAGCTATCAAGGCGGGGCTTGACCTTGAATGTGGCGATAACATCTTTATAGAACCGTTGAAAAAGGCCTATGAATCAGGAATGGTATCGAAAGCAGAGATCGACTCGGCTGCTTACCATGTATTGAGAGCCCGGATGCGTCTGGGTCTCTTCGACGATCCGCAAAAGAATCCGTATAACCAGATTCCGCCTTCGACAGTAGGTTGTAAGGAACATCAGGACCTTGCCCTGAAAGCTGCCAGAGAATGTATCGTTTTGCTCAAAAATCAGAAAAATATGCTTCCGTTGAATCCGGACAAGATCAAGTCCATCGCCGTGGTAGGGATCAATGCCGCCAGCTGCGAATTTGGAGATTACAGCGGAGTACCCATCAATGAACCGGTATCGGTACTGCAAGGGATACGAAACAGAGTGGGCAACCAGGTAGAGGTAAAATATGCCCCCTGGGTCTCTTCTCAGGACGGCTATGAGATTATCGACAAATCGTTCTTCCCCGAAGGACTCAACGCAGAGTATTTCCATACCGATAACCTAACGGGGAAAAGCAGCGTACGGAAAGACAGCTGGATCAACTTTGAACCGGCCAACCAGGCTCCGGATCCTTTTATTCCCAAATCGCCCCTCTCTATCCGATGGAAAGGCAAACTTCGTCCTACAATCTCGGGCAAATACACCATCGGATTCCGCACCGACGACGGATGCCGTCTCTACATAGACGACAAGCTGTTGATAGACTCGTGGGGACAACGGTCTGCCGTAACGGATGAGATTACAATCGAGCTCAAAGCCGGAAAAGATTACGACATTTGTGCCGAATATTTTGATGCAGGAGGCGAAGCGGTAGCCAAATTGATGTGGAAAGCTCCGACGTTGAACAAGGAAGACCGCCTGGCCATGTATGGAGATGCAGCCAAGGTGGTTCGTTCCTGCGACATGACAATCGCGGTTCTGGGGATAAACAAAAGCATCGAACGGGAAGGTCAGGACAGAAACAGCATCTCCTTACCTGCCGACCAGGAAGAGTTCATCCAAGCCATTTATGAATTGAATCCCAACACCGTGGTAGTGCTTATTGCCGGAAGTTCACTGGCCATTAACTGGATGAACGACCATATCCCGGCTATCGTCAACGCATGGTATCCGGGAGAACAGGGAGGTACGGCTATCGCAGAGGTTCTCTTCGGCGATTACAACCCTGCCGGACGACTCCCGATAACCTACTACAAAAGCATGAACGATCTTCTGCCTTTTAACGATTACGACGTTACCAAGGGAAGGACGTATCAATATTTCCAGGGAGAGGTTCTCTATCCTTTCGGTTACGGATTGAGCTATACCCAGTTCGACTACTCGAACCTGAACATCCGCAAAGAGGGAGACGCCAAACTGACATTCTCATTTGCGATAAAGAACAGCGGCAAAATGGATGGAGACGAAGTACCCCAACTCTATGTCCGCTTCCCCCGATCCAAACAAAAGATGCCTCTGAAACAGTTGAAAGGATTCAAAAGAGTTTCTCTGAAAAGCGGAGACAAATCGAATGTATCCATCGAGGTGGATATAGAAGATTTGCGTATATGGGATGAAAATGCCAAGAAATTTGTAACTCCGTCGGGAGAATATACCTTTATGGTAGGCGCGTCGTCCGAAGATATCCGGCTGGAAAAGAAATTTACGTTATAGCCTCCCATAAAAACGACTTTCCGCTTCACTTTTACCGGGATGTGAGGCTGAATTTATCTCCCTCAAAAGAAGGCGGCAAATCCTGAACAAGATGCCTCTTCGATTCCCGGTTACCTTTTTCCCCGTCATACGCAGATAAATCTGCGTATGACGGGGAAAATCATTTATTGCAATCGTATCCACTCTTATCGGAGACAACCTCTTTCCCTCCGATAACATCCTCTCTAATTTGTAGAACATAGGGTAACTCGGCATAGTCAAACTTGAAAACTTCGTTTTCGTTTGTCTCTGCTCTCACCTTTCACTATCTTTGTTTGCAAATTTTGTGAATCATGGATGCAGACGAAGCTTTTTACAGTGCCATAGAACTACTGAAACAGATGATCTCCATCCCTTCTTTCAGCCGGAACGAAGGCGATGTAGCAACAGAAATAGAACGGTATGTACGGAATGTATTGGGATTATTCCCCCGCCGACAAGGGAACAACCTTTTCATCCAAACGACGTACAGCAACAAGAAACCAACCATCCTGCTGAACTCTCATATCGATACGGTAAAGCCGGTATCAGGTTGGCAGCACGATCCGTTTTCTCCATCGTTGGAAGAGAACCGGTTATTCGGGTTAGGCAGCAACGATGCCGGAGCCAGCATAGTGGCCCTGCTACACTCTTTTGTTTTGCTGACGCAACGGGAGCAACCTTATAACCTGATTTTTGCCGCTTCGGCCGAAGAGGAGGTATCGGGGAAAAACGGGATAGAGAGCCTTCTGACCAACCTGCCTCCTGTTGATTTTGCCCTGGTGGGCGAACCGACCGGAATGCAGCCGGCCATTGCAGAAAAAGGGTTGCTGGTCATCGACGGTACGGTACGGGGGAAAGCCGGTCATGCCGCCCGCAACGAGGGAGAGAACGCTATTTACAAAGCATTGCCTATCATCGAAAAATTAAAAGAGTTTCATTTTTCCCGCATATCGGAATTCTTGGGGGCAGTCAAGATAAGCATCACCCAAATTCAGGCGGGGACACAACACAACGTGATTCCCGACCGATGCGACTTTGTCATGGATGTCCGCACGAACGACCTGTACAGCAACCAAGAGGCTTTCGACCTATTACAACAAAGCGTTCCCGAATGTGAACTGAAAGCCCGTTCGTTCCGGTTGAACTCATCCCATACCGACGTTAATCACCCCTTCGTACAGCGGTGCATCTTAACCGGGATGAAACCGTTCGGATCGCCGACGCTTTCAGACCAGGCGCTGATGCCGTTCCCCTCGGTCAAGATAGGTCCGGGCGACTCGGCCCGTTCTCATACGGCTGACGAATTTATCCTGCTGAACGAAGTGCGCGAGGCCATCACCCTTTATACAAAACTGTTAGATGGGTTATCACTTGTCTAACCACTGTTCGGGATCCTGCTTGGTAGTCTCTTTCCATATCTGGAAATTCAATACCGTACGGTTGCCGTCTGACGCATCGCTCGCAATTTTACCGAGAGCCTGCCGGGTAGAAACGGCATCGCCGGTCTTGACATAGACGGAACTCAGGTTGGAATATACGGTCAGGTAATTTCCGTGACGTACGATGACTGAATGGGTGGAGTAGCCGGGGATAACCACCACCTTGGTTACCGTTCCGGTAAATACGGCCCGGGCATCGGTCCCGGGTTTGGTCTGGATATCGATCCCCTTATTGTCTATCTTGACATATTTCAGTTGCGGGTGCTGTTGTGGGCCGAAATGTCCTACAATCAAATAGCTGCCCGAAAGCGGGAACGGCAGACGTCCTTTATTTTTCGCAAAATCATCCGACAGCTCCTTTTCTACCTTCGTCATGGCATATCCACCCTTGGTATCGGCCTTCACATTTGCTTTCTTGACCGACTCCTTGGTATCTTCGGCTATCAGCTTCTCTATCTGGCTATTCAAGGCATCGGCCTGTTTCTTACGCCGTTGCAACTCGGCCTGGATGGCCTTTTCTTCTTTCTTCAACTGGGCGACGATGGTCTTCTGGTCCTCTTCCTGTGCTTGCAGCTTGGCCGCTTCTCCACGCCGCTCGGCAATCAACGACTCTTTTTCTTCTTTGCTCTTTTGCAACTCCTGCCGTTTTACCTCCAACTCCTGCTGGCGGGAGACAATCTCTTCTGCCTGCAATTTGCGCCACGATGAATATTCCCTCAGATAACGCATCCGACGGTAAGTTTGATTCAGGCTGGAAGCCGACAGGATAAATATGATTTTATCGTATCCGGAACGTTTTGAATAGATCCCGCGCATGGCTTTTGCATAATTTTCCCGCTTCTTGTCCAGCTCTTTCTCCAACTCGGCTATCTCATTCCCGATGTTTTTCTGCTGCCGTTCAATTTGGGTTACCTCTTTATCCAACAATGAAATAGCCTCACGGCGAGCCCGTATCTGCGCCGTTATCAGTTGCAAGTCACTCAACGAACTCTTCGATTTTTTTTGAGCTTCGGCCAACTGGCTCTGTGCTTCGTCTATGGCTTCGAGGGCTGCCTTGCGCTTCTGCCGCAATTCGTTTACCGAATTGTCCTGCGACAACAGCGGGAAAGCCGATAAAAGGAATAAAAGTATGATTGTAACGTGTTTCATTTCAACAGGGATTTTATCAAGGCATCGGTATCGATCCGTTTGTATTTGGAAGATACGACGGGGGCGGTTATCGTTAGCCCGGTGTCATTCCACTGAGGCTTTGAATAGGTCAATCGAAGTTCCAGTACCGTTTCCCCCGAATCGTCGCAAAGAAGGGCCTGAGAGCGTTTTGGGAACCACCCCACGGCATCCTGCTCAAAGAGTGAATAGTCCCATTTCAATGACAGCGCTGAGGGTCGGGGTAATGATTCTACTTGGGTTCTGGCTATCAAATTATCTTCATTCAGGTAAAATCCGTAACTTACTCTCGAATTTTCTTCGGCCTCCATCAACAGCAAAGTTCCACTGTTCTCATAAGAAAACCGCTTGGCGTCATCAGGACCCAACTGTTTTTGGTCGAGGAGGAAAGGCTGGTTCAAGAACAAGGCCTGCAACATTCCCAAATGGAGCTTCAACGGCAACCGTGATAAATACTTATCGGTCTTCTCGGCCAAATAACGGTTGTTGATCCGGTCTATCAACATCACGCTGTCGGGAGTCATATAGAGCCGAAACATCTCCAATCCCAACAGCTGTACCGAGAGTTGCAACGCCTCATCGCGAATCATCTTCAACGTACCCCGTGCGTTGATATCGTTGCCATGCAGGGTTATCGACAGATTGATTTTCGACGAAAAGGTATTGAATTCCGGCACGTTGGACAACAAGGCTTCAAAACGTTCCTGATCTTTCAACACCATCGTTTTTTTTGAGGTCTGCAACGATTGGGTCGATTTGCAGGAATAGCCTACTACCACTACCAAACACAAGAGTATGAAGGTTATTCGCCTCATTTATCTTCGATATATTGTTTCGTTTCTATTTTTTTCTTCAAGGTTTCCGACGGTTCGCCGTACAAGGCTGCCTTTTGCCACATCTTCACGGCCTCTTCTTTTTCGTCCGTTTTAAACAGCGCATCGCCTAAATGCTCCAACACTTCGGGATTCTTATCCGCACCGTTGTCCACCGCATTTTGCAGATACACACACGCTATCACATATTCTCCCTTTTGAAACAATACCCAACCGTAGGTATCCAAATAGGTGCTGTTTTTAGGCTCCATTTTCACGGCTCGCAAGATCATCTCCTCGGCTTTGTCCAAATCGCGTTTTTCGAGAGAGAGAAAATAGCTGTAATTATTGAGTACCGAAACGTTCGCATCAAAATATTTCAACGCCGTTTCATAGGCTTCATAGGCTTTCTCGTTGTTACCCATTTGATGATACATATCGCCCAATTGCCCATACAAATCGGAGAGCATCTCTACCTCTTCGGGGTCGGTCTTTTCGATACCCGTCATAATCGAGGCGGTTGCCTTGTCAAACTGCGACAGCTGTGAATAGGCTACACTCTTGTAAAGGTAGAGCATCGGGGCATCGGGTAAATATTTGATAGCCCGGTCCGCCACCTTTATGGCCTCCTGGAAACTGCTGTCGCTCAAATTCAAGGCTACATATTGCAACCAATAGTTCTGTTCAGAAGGTGCCAACCCCACCACGATTTCCAGCTGTTCGCACGCCTCTGTCTTCCGTTTCTGTACCTGCAACAGGTCGGCATACAACTTGTGGAATTCCACCTCTTGCGGATGCTGTTCGAGCACGGCAGCAAACAGGGTATCGGCATACCCCATCGGAGCGTTCTCCCGCAGCGACCGGCCGATATAGTCTTTGAACAACGCCAACTTGGTTTCCACGTCTATATTTTTATTCACAAGCGCCAAACGCACTTGTTCTTGTGCTGCTGCCTTATCGTTTATCTTTTCATAGAAACCGGCACGCGAGGCGTACAGATAACCGTTGTCGGGGTCGAGTGCTGCCGCCCGGTCGTAAGCGGCCTTGGCTTCGTCGTAACGTCCGGCTCCCGAATAGGTATCGGCCAACATGATCAAATAGCGCACCTGCGAGGGATAGGCCGCTATCAATTTCTCTATCTCGGCAAACGCTGCCTGGTCGTCATTCATCATCTGACGCACCTTGAACTTTTGCATCGTAATGATTTCCATGACACCCAAAGCCTCTTCCAGGTGGTCGTAACAAACCAATGCACTATCCAGATGGCCATTTTGTACATAAATATCAGCCAATACGAAAGAGAGCTCCGGTTTGTCGGGATTCAACGGAATGAGACGCCGATAGATATCAATCGCCTCCTGGGTTCTTCCCATATTCAGGGAGAGCATGGCCAGAGAAGAGTTATACCAATAATTCTCCGGTTCTACCGATACGGCTTTTTCCAAACACTGGCAGGCTGCCTCGCCCATATTCAAACCGGCATAAAACGAGGCCAAATCGTACAAGGCTGCCGTATGGGTAGAGTCCAACGCTACCGCCTGCTGGCACAGGTCGAACGCAGCATCGAGCTTTCCCTGATTTTTCAACCGGGCAGCTTCCAGATAAATGTATTCCGCTTTACGCTCATTCGACACCGTCAGCGACTGTTCCTCCTCTTGGGCTACGGCTTCCACAGCCCAACCCATTCCAAAGAGGACACCCAATAGAATATATAATTTTACTATCCGCATATCATTTTTGTTTTAGGGTACGATGGCGACATTACTGAACGCCCGTATGACCAAATCCTCCGGCTCCCCGTTCCGTATCATCCAATACCTCCACTTCGGCCCACTCTACCCGACAATGGCGGGCTACTACCATCTGGCAGATCCGTTCTCCGTCGTTGATAACAAATTCCTTATCCGACAGGTTGACCAGTATAACCCCGATCTCTCCGCGATAATCGGCATCGATCGTCCCCGGAGTATTCAATACCGTAATACCCTGTTTCAGGGCCAACCCGCTACGGGGCCGGATTTGGGCTTCAAAACCGGCCGGCAATCCTATATACAGACCCGTAGGGACCAGCACCCGCTGCAACGGTTTCAGTACAACCGGCTCTTCCAGATTGGCCCGAATATCCATCCCGGCCGACAACAATGTACTGTACGAGGGTAGCGGATGTTTAGACCGGTTTATGATTTTTACGACTTGTTGTTCCATAACTTGTTCTTGTATGAACGGCTGTAAACACATCCGGTTTACGACCGTTTTAAATCCTATGCAAAAATAACGAAATCACGCAAAAATCAGTTCTATTTCGCTATTTTTAAACGTTTCTTCGTACTTTTGCATCGTTAGTATCAGATTTGTATGGAGAATACCACACTACATAACGGAGGACAAAACGAAGAAATCCGTACGCACGCCTGTATGAGCTGGGACAAATTACTGTCGGCCAAACGATTCGGGCAGGAACAATTTCACGACGAACGCAAGCACGCCCGTACCGAATTCCAACGCGACTACGACCGGTTGATCTTTTCGGCACCCTTTCGCCGGCTACAAAACAAAACGCAGGTTTTCCCACTACCGGGAAGTATCTTTGTCCACAACCGGCTTACCCACAGTTTGGAGGTATCCTGCGTAGGAAGATCGTTGGGGAACAACGCCGCCAACGGATTATCCGAGAAATACAAAGAGGCCCCCTGCTATGCCCGCATACAGGAAATCGGGTCTATCGTTGCCGCAGCCTGCCTGGCGCACGATTTGGGGAATCCACCCTTTGGCCATTCGGGAGAAAAGGCCATTGCCACCTACTTCTCGGAAGGCAACGGACAAGAGTTGAAGAGCCGATTCCCCAATCCGCAGCAGTGGTTCGACCTAACCCATTTTGAAGGAAACGCCAACGCCTTCCGCCTGCTGACCCACCGGTTTAACGGCCGACGCAAGGGAGGGTTTGCCATGACCTACTCCACGCTGGCCTCTATCGTCAAGTATCCTTACGCATCGTCATTGGCCCAGGAGAAAAGCAAATTCGGATTTTTTACCTCGGAGAAGGATGATTTCATCCGCATTGCCGACGAATTGGGCATGATCCGCGAAAACGACCGCGACGTGCGTTATTGCCGGCATCCGCTGGTCTATCTGGTGGAGGCTGCCGACGACATCTGCTACCAGATTATGGACATCGAGGATGCCCACAAATTGAAAATCCTGACCACCGAAAAAACCAAAGAGCTCTTGTTGGGATTTTTCAACGAAGAGCGGCAACAACACATGAAAGAGGTGATGACGATGGTTACCGACATCAACGAGCAGATTGCCTACCTGCGCTCATGTGTCATCGGGTTGCTGGTATATGAGTGTTCGCAGGTATTTATCAACAACGAAGAGGTATTTTTACGGGGGAAATTCGAGGGACCCATCATCAACCACATCAGCCAGATACCCCGTGAAGCATACCAGACCTGTACCGACACGGCATACAAATACATCTACAAATCGGGCGACGTACTGGACATCGAGCTGGCCGGGAACCGCATCATATCGGTACTGCTCGACAAGCTGACTCACGCCGTCCTCTACCCTGAAAAGGCCTATTCCAAACTGTTGCTCAACAAAGTGCCCGAACAATACCAGACCCGGGCCGAAACAGACTTTGAACGGATACAGGCGGTTCTGGACTACATCTCGGGCATGACCGACGTCTATGCGCTGGACCTCTACCGTAAAATAAACGGGATGAGCCTGCCTTCGTTATAAAATGTTGAACGACAGCAAGTAAAACAAAACAACCGCTCTTGAACAAGTTATGATTCAAGAGCGGTTGTTGGTTGATAAAAATACACATTACCGATATATCGCCGAGGAGGAGAGATACCATGCGGCCAGTCTCTGTATCCCCTCTTCTATCTCTACCTGGTGATGCCAGCCCAATGCGTGCAGTTTGGAGACATCGGTCAATTTACGCATCGTACCATCCGGTTTGTCAGCATTGAACCGAATTCGGGATTTATACCCCAGCTCCCGTTTAATCAACTCAACCAATCCAGCAATCGAAACCTCCTTTCCGGTTCCGATATTGATATGGCAATTCCGTATCTCGTGGCCGTGTGCCAGATCGGGAAAGTCCACCCGTTCCATGATATAGACACACGCATCGGCCATATCTTCGCTCCACAGGAACTCCCGCAAAGGGCGTCCACTGCCCCAGATTTCCACCTCTACGCCCGAAACGGTACGGCGGATACCGTACTTATCGAGTATCCCGTATATCTCCTCGATAGAGGAACCTCCCGATACCCCTTCGACAGGGCGGCGGTTCAGGTCATTGCGGAGAGATGCCTCGTCCCCTTCTTCCAGGAATTTTCCCAAATAGAGCTTCCGGATCAACGCCGGCAAGACATGGGAGCGTTCCAAATCAAAATTATCGTTGGGGCCGTACAGGTTGGTTGGCATAACGGCTATGTAGTTGCAGCCGTACTGCAAATTAAAACTCTCGCACATTTTCATGCCGGCAATTTTGGCAATCGCATACGGTTCGTTGGTATATTCGAGCGGAGAGGTGAGCAATTCATCCTCTTTCATCGGCTGGCGGGCATCACGCGGATAGATACAGGTACTACCCAGAAAAAGCAGTTTTTTGACACCATGGCGGAAACTCTCGCCAATGACGTGCTGCTGTATGGCCAGGTTCTCGAAAATAAAGTCTGCCCGATAACGGCTGTTGGCCATAATGCCGCCCACCTTGGCCGCCGCCAGAACGACGTATTCGGGACGTTCCTGATCAAAAAAGCGCTTCACCGCCTCCGGGTTACGCAAGTCAAGTTCGGCCGAGGTGCGTCCCACCAGCCGGCGGTACCCCTTGGACTGCAAATTGTTCCAGATGGCCGAACCTACCAGTCCCCGATGTCCGGCCACGTATATCTTCGCATCCTTTTCCACCTATTCAAAGTATTTTAAGGTTTTATATCCACCTGCCTGCAAGAAAGCATCGCGTTTCATCAACTTCACGTCAGAGGCCACCATCTCCCGTACCAACGCAGACAGGTCATATTCGGGTTTCCAACCGAGTACATCCCGCGCCTTTCGGGCGTCTCCCACCAAAGCATCCACCTCGGTCGGCCTGAAATAACGAGGATCGACCGCTACCACCACATCGCCTACACGACCTCGGACAACCGACAGGTATTCCGATCCGACCCGTTCGGCAAACAA
Organism: uncultured Bacteroidales bacterium; assembly: GCA_949300615.1. Lineage (GTDB taxonomy): Bacteria > Bacteroidota > Bacteroidia > Bacteroidales > CHK158-818 > Gallibacteroides. The sequence continues at coordinate 5,659 of CASGEW010000023.1, read as the reverse complement.
CGATTCATCGACAGCTTGCAACAGCGCTTTTTCGTCGGTACCGTTCCCCTCAAAACGAAGCGTAATACCCACTTCCGAAAAAGCCATCCGGACAAAATCACGAACAGAAGCTGATACCCCCGTGGCAATGACATAATCGTCCGGCTTCTCCTGTTGAAGCATGGCGTGCATGGCCCGGACATAATCCTTGGCGTGTCCCCAGTCCCGCTGGGCCGACAGATTTCCCAAATAGAGGCACTCCTCCTGTCCCAAAACAATCTTACTGACAGAACGGGTTATTTTACGGGTAACAAAGGTCTCTCCCCTTAACGGCGATTCGTGGTTAAACAAAATACCGTTACTGGCGTGCATCCCGTAGGCTTCCCGGTAATTCACTACAATCCAGTATCCGTACAGTTTTGCTACGGCATACGGACTGCGGGGATAGAACGGGGTACGTTCGGTCTGCGGTACCTCCCTGACCCATCCGTACAACTCGGAGGTCGAGGCCTGGTAAATACGGGTCTTTCCCGTCAAGCCCAACAATCTTACCGCTTCCAGGATACGCAATGTACCCAAACCATCGGCATTTGCGGCATATTCGGGGGTATCGAAACTCACCTTTACGTGGCTCATGGCGGCCAGGTTATATATCTCGTCCGGTTGTACCTCCTGAATAATGCGGGTCAGGTTGAGCGAATCGGTCATATCGCCGTAATGCAAAATAAAATTACGGTTCTCCACGTGCGGGTCTTCGTACAAATGGTCTATTCGCTCGGTGTTGAAAAGCGAGCTGCGCCGTTTTACGCCATGCACCACATACCCCAGTTTCAGCAGATACTCGGAAAGATATGCGCCATCCTGCCCGGTTACACCCGTTATCAATGCAACTTTTCCCATAGGTGTCTTTACTTATTTGTGATTGGAAAAATATTTCATAAACTGAACCCGCTCGTACAGAGACTGGTCCTTGATATTTTGGAAATTAAGCGCTCCTCGGAAAGAGGAGATGCTTCTGTACCCCTTTTTCTTCATCCACTCTCTCATCGCTTCATTCATCCGGGCAACCACCTCCGGCCCCTGTTGATAAACTGCACTGCAAACTTCTACGGCAGAGGCTCCCGCCAGAATCAGCTTTATCGGATCTGTAACCCCGTGTACACCCGTAGAGGCGGCAATGCTGAAATTGGGAACCTGTCCCGAAACGACACCTACCCACCGCAAAGTGTTTCCCAGTTCTTCGCTGCTGCTGAACACCGACCCGGAAGTAATCTGCATCGTATCGATGTCTATATCGGGGGTATATAACCGGTTGAAAAGCACCACCCCGGCCGCTTCGTTGGCTTTGAGCTGCGTTACCTGGGAGACAATGTTACTGAAACGCTGCCCCATTTTTATGATAATAGGCAACCGGGTCTCCCGTTTTACCCGTTTCAGGATGCTGACGTGCAAACGCTCGTAATGTCCTAACTCTTCATGGGGGTTGGTGGCGAGTTTGAAGATATTCACCTCCAAGGCATCGGCTCCCGCCTTTTCTATCTCCCGGGCAAAACTTACCCAACTATCTGCATGGTAGCAGTTTATGCTGGCTATGACAGGAATCCGACACTCCGATTTGCTACGACTGATCAAATCGGTATATTGTTTCAGATTATTGGCCTGCACATAGCTCTGCAAATAACTGGTGGCCTCGGCCGAGTTGTTGTATTCGAGCATCGACTGCGTATCCATCCAGATTTGCTCCTCAAAAAGGGATTTAAGCACAACCGCTCCGGCCCCGACTTTCTCGAACTCCTTGATTTTGTCCACGTTGTTTGTCAAACCCGAACTACCGATAACAATCGGACTCGAAAGCGTTAAACCCGCATAAGATGCTTGAAGTGAAGGTTCCATAATCTGTCTCTTTTTATTGTTTAATAAACACGTTCTCCAAAAATAGAACTGCCGATGCGCACCATCGTACTACCCTTTTCGAGGGCCAGCCGATAGTCGTGCGACATCCCCATCGAAATCTCCTTAAACGCTGCGTCATCGGCAAAAAACATCTCTTTCAAATCCCGAAACAGGGATGCAAGCGTTGCAAACTCTTCCCGTATCTGGGTTTGATCCTCGGTCAAAGAGGCCATCCCCATGATGCCGCAGATCCGGATGTGTTTCAACCCACGCCAAAGGCCCTCGCGCAACATTCCGACACATTCGTCGGGCGAGAATCCGAACTTGGTTTCCTCCTTTGCCACATGAATCTGTAACAAACAGTTAATGATTCGGTTCTCTTTCGCTGCAAATTTATCGACCTCCGCCAACAGTTTAAAGCTGTCTATGCTATGTATCATCGCCACAAACGGAGCTATGTATTTTATTTTGTTCGACTGCAAATGTCCTATAAAATGCCACTGGATATCATCCGGCAGCAACGCCTTCTTTTGTACCAGCTCCTGCGCTTTGCTCTCACCAAAGATCCGTTGTCCGGCATCATAAGCTTCGCGGATCGATTCGGCCGGATGGAATTTGGATACAGCCACCAAACACACCTCCGGAGGGAGCGTACTTTTAATCCGGTTCAACTGTTCGACAATCGTACTCATTCCGGTTTCGCCTCTTCGTCCAACATATATTGATACACCTCTATCAAAGCCGTTTCGGCGATAGAAGCAACTTCGTAATCGGCCAACGTTCCCTTCATCCCGTCGATCAGACGAGCAAGGGCTTGGGAAAAATCGGAGGCCTGTACCAGCATATAACTGGCGGTACGTTTCTCCATCCCGCTCTTTTCATCGAGTGTGATGAAATTCAACTTGCACTTGAACCATTTATCGGCCGTTTCATCAAAAAATATCTCGCTATAATTGGCCTTCTTGATATTGGCCACCTCAAACTCGCCCGAGATATAAGGCGTAATCTCCTTGATAATACGGGCTTCTGCTTCTGTAAACGACAATGCATCGACCAGATAAGGCTCACTAACCTTTTTCTGCATGCCGTTTTCCATCATCTTATCGTATTTTACTTTACATTCAAACCAATTGTGCATCATTTTCTTATCCTATTATAATATTAATATTTGATCTTGTCCTCCTTTTGTATCCAATGAGAAAAGGCAACAGAAGCCTCTTCCGGCAACAACTGTTCGCTCTTCAACCGACGACAAGCCTTTTCCTTGGCCAGTTCATCATAAATAAACGAATCGTCAAAACCGATATCACGAGCATCGTGCTGGGTATTGGCATAATAAATCTTGTCGATGTGCGCCCAATAGATGGCACCCAAACACATCGGACATGGCTCGCACGAGGTATAAATTTCGCATCCGCTCAAATCAAAAGATCCCAGCACCCGACAAGCTGCACGAATGGCATTTACTTCGGCATGGGCAGTCGGATCGTTCGAGGCCGTAACCCGATTGGTCCCTCGGGCGATAATCTGACCATCCTTTACAATAACGGCACCGAAAGGGCCTCCATTGTCATTGATGTTCTCTACCGAAAGGCGAATGGCCTCGCGCATAAAATCATCCTTTTCCATACTAATTTTTCAGTGATTTATTTATCGACTCGATATAATCCAGAATCTCAGTCCTACCCAACTTCTTTCCCGAAGATGTCTCAAATACAGGAGGAAGCTCTTCCCACGTTTTCAACAACTCCTCTTTATACCGATTGATATTTTCCACACATTTGGAGCGAGAGAGTTTGTCCGTTTTCGTAAAAACGATGGCAAACGGGATGCCATTCTCTCCCAACCACTCCATAAACTCCAAATCGATCTTTTGGGGTTCATGCCGGCTGTCTATCAAAACAAACAAACAGGTAAGAGCCTCTCTTTCCAACACATAAGAATCGATAATACGCCGGATATTTTCACGCCCGGCCTTTCCCCGTTGGGCATATCCATATCCCGGCAAATCTACCAGATACCACTCCTTATTGATCAAAAAATGGTTTATCAGCACCGTCTTCCCGGGCATGGACGATGTCATAGCCAGCCCTTTCCGATTGGTCAACATATTGATAAGAGAAGACTTTCCCACGTTGGAACGACCGATAAAGGCATATTCCAACCGATTGTCCTGAGGACACTTGGCTACATCCGTATTGCTTATGATAAACTCGGCCGATTTAATTTCCATATAATGAATTTAAATTGTTTAAATTGTACCCCACCAATATAGGAAACAACAAGAACAAAGGCAAATGAAAACGAGGTTTTCATTTTTAACTATGCCAACCTTTATTCTATATCTTACAAAGATAAGAAAAATCAAGATAACAGCCATTACAAAACAGCTGCTCTTCCTTTTTATCATCATTTATGAAAGAAAAATCTGCATAATAAAAAAGATTTAAGTACGTTTGTAAACCTTTTTTATCGAATCGATGATACAACAATACCCTTCGGCTCTATTGGAAAATGCCGTCAATGAATTTGCCAAGCTCCCGGGTGTAGGACGAAAAACCGCCTTACGCCTCGTATTGTATATCCTTCGGCAAGAACCCTCTCTGGCGGAAAATCTCGGAGAAGCCATCGTCCGATTACGCAAAGAGGTCAAATATTGCCGTATCTGCCACAACATCTCCGACGCCGAAATTTGTTCGCTCTGCGCCGATCCGTCGCGAGATACCAGCATTGTATGCGTAGTAGAAAATGTCCGGGAAGTGATGGCCGTAGAAAATACCCGCCAATTTCGTGGAGTATATCATGTATTGGGCGGAATCATCTCCCCGATGGACGGCATCGGCCCCTCTGACCTGCAAATAGAAAGCCTGGTACAACGTGTGGCCGCAGGAGAGGTAAAAGAGGTCATCCTGGCACTAAGTGCCACCATGGAAGGAGACACCACCAATGCCTATATTTTCAGGCATCTGGCACCCTACGACATCAAAATATCGGTCATTGCACGAGGTGTATCCATCGGCGATGAATTGGAATATGCCGACGAAATAACCTTAGGTCGTTCCATCTTAAACCGCACACCATACAACGATTCTTTTAAACGATAACATCATTCATGGAACTTCTGACCAACGAACGGATCAGCCTACGGGCTCTGGAACCCGAAGATTTAGAAATTCTGTACAAATGGGAAAACGATACCTCCCTATGGGAGAATGGAACAACAACCGTTCCATATTCAAGATTTACACTATATGAATACCTGAAAAATTATTCGACAGATATCTACCGGGATAAACAACTTCGGCTCATGATTACTTTGAACGCAGGAAATGTCCCTGTGGGGACAATAGATCTGTTCGATTTCGACCCGTTCCATTCTCGTGCAGGAGTAGGTATTTTAATAGATAAACCGTTTCGAGGCTCCCACCTCGCCACGGAATCACTCAGACTGTTAGCCGACTACTCGTTCAAATTTCTTCACCTGCACCAACTATATGCCTATATTCCGGAACAGAATAGGATCAGTCTAAAACTTTTCTCTAATAACGGCTATTGCCTTTGCGGACAAATACAAGATTGGCTCAAAACAGAAAAAGGATACCAATCTATTTATGTCATGCAGCTACTCAACCGTAATATTCTATAAAATATCTTCGTGCATTTTGGAGGATAAGTGGCGTATCATCCACTCGTGGGGAAAGGGTGGTCCCGCCACTGAGCACAGTTCCCCGACCTTTTTTCCGCTCTCCTGTCCTGGAATTGGAGTACAGGAGCGGACCGTCCGCCA
>CASGEW010000022.1 GCA_949300615.1 uncultured Bacteroidales bacterium | reverse complement strand
AGGGGGATTGTTCAGAAGAGCTGATTCCTTTTAGAAAATCTTCTTCGCTGTTGAACGCATTGAATGTCGTATTTTGTAATCCGTATGAAGAAGAGTCTGGTTCGTCGTACATTTTCGATTTATAAATCGTTACATTTTCTTTGGAAGAAGGGGTTAATAACATCTCTTCATTCATATTCTGGAAACGGGCAAATTCTCCTTTGAAGTTTAAACGAATATCACCCACAGCGCCATTTCGGTGCTTGGCAATGATGATTTCTGCAACGCCTATTAACGAGTTTCCTTTTTCATCTTCCGTGATTTTATAATATTCGGGACGATGAATAAAACATACCATATCTGCATCCTGTTCAATGGCTCCGGATTCTCTTAAATCAGCTAACTGAGGGCGCTTATCCTCTTTTTGCCGGGTTTCGACACCACGGTTTAGCTGAGACAATGCGATGATGGGAATATTCAATTCTTTGGCAAGCCCTTTTAAAGATCGAGATATCGTACTAACTTCCTGTTCGCGGCTTCCGAAGTTCATCCCGCTGGCATTCATAAGTTGCAGGTAATCAATGATTATTAGTTTAATTCCATGCTCTCTAACCAGTCTCCGGGCTTTTGTCCGGAGTTCAAATACCGACAAGCTGGGTGTATCGTCTATGTAAATAGGAGCATCGTATAACCCTTTGATTTTAGTCATAAGTTGATCCCATTCTGCTGTCGTGAGTTGTCCACTTTTTATTTTTTCACCCGGTATTTCACATGTATTGATAATTAATCTGTTGACCAGTTGTACATTCGACATTTCAAGCGAGAAAACGGCAACAGGCGTATTGTAGTCTATGGCCATGTTCTTTGCCATGGAGAGTACAAATGCCGTTTTTCCCATTGCAGGGCGGGCAGCGATGATAACCAGGTCGGAGTTTTGCCATCCCGAAGTTATTTTGTCTAATGCATGGAACCCGGTTTGCAGTCCGCTCAATCCATCTTTTCGGTTGGATGCAATTTGCAGGTTGTCCAAAGCCTCCTTTATGATGGGATTGATCTGGGTAACATCCTTTTTTACGTTTCGTTGGGAAATCTCAAAAAGTTTACCTTCGGCTTCCTCCATTAAATCATCCACGTCGTTGGTATCGTCAAAGGCTTTGGTTTGTACTTCCGAAGAAAAACGGATCAACTCTCTTGCCAAGTATTTCTGGGCGATGATGCGTGCATGAAATTCAATATGGGCGGCCGATGCCACACGACCGGTAAGTTCAGTAATAAAATAGGCTCCCCCCACGGCTTCCAGATCACCTCGTTTGCGTAATTGTTCCGTTACCGTCAGCATATCTATCGGTTGCTGACGGGAGGCCAGATCGACAATGGCCGAATAAATCAATTGGTTGGTTGGTTCGTAAAAACATTCGGGTTTTAATATGTCGCTGACAATCGAGTAAGCATCTTTTTCAAGCATGAGAGCTCCTAATACAGCCTCTTCCAGTTCGGGAGCTTGTGGTTGTAATTTCCCGAATTCGGGGATAGGGATACTATTATTGGGTTTGCTGTTGCGGTAATTTCGTTTCGGTTCCATGCTTTATTTATTGTATTTGTAACTAACAAAAGTACGCATCCCCCTTTGAAAAATCAAGCCATAAATAGTAAAAATGATAGTGTTTTCTTATTTTTGTAATTTGAAGAATTGAGTTACAAGAGTATCGTATGCTGACATTTCCCAATGCTAAAATCAATTTAGGATTGAATATCGTATCTAAACGTCCGGATGGTTACCACAACATAGAAACTGTTTTTTATCCGGTATCTCTCTGTGATGCACTTGAAATATTGCCGTCTGCTTGTGGACAAACGGCTTTATCTGTTTCTGGTTTTTCCATAGAGGGCCCTTTTGAAGATAACTTGGTGTATAAGGCCTATCGGTTGTTGGCCGATAAATTTGATCTTCCGGCTTGTGATATTAAATTACATAAGGCGATCCCTTTTGGTGCCGGTCTGGGTGGAGGGTCGGCAGATGCCGCATTTGTCTTGAAAATGTTGGATGAGATGTTTGAACTCTCTTTATCCGATACAGACCTGGCTCAGTATGCCATTCAGTTGGGGGCAGATTGTCCTTTTTTTATATACAATGTCCCGGTTTTGGCGAAAGGTATTGGTAATGAATTTGAACCGGTATCGTTTTCGTTAAAAGGATATACATTGGTATTGGTAAAACCGCAAGAATCGGTTTCGACAGCCGAAGCTTATTCTTGTGTCTCTCCGGCTATCCCATCAGTAGCTCTTTCTGATATTATACAGAAACCGGTTGAAGAGTGGAAAACGTTGATGTTTAATGATTTTGAGAAAAGTGTATTTCTCCGTCATCCGGTAATTGGCGAAATCAAAGATATTTTATACAAGAGTGGAGCTGTTTATGCCTCTATGTCCGGTTCGGGCGCAGCCGTATTCGGCATTTTTAAGAATCCTCCTGTTGGTTTGCCCAATTTAGATCCGAATTTTGTTTGGCAAGGGACGTGTTTGTTTTAGGATGAACGTTTTAACGGTAGATTTGTTATAAATTAAAAACCGAAAGATTTTAATTTATATATACGATCTATGTTGAAAAAAAAAGTAGAAGAAGCCGTTAATGCGCAAATGAATGCAGAACTGTGGTCTGCTCAGTTTTATCTTTCCATGTCATTGCAGTTATCTTCCGAAGGACTGCCCGGATTGGCTGTTTGGATGCGTAAACAGCAGGAAAAAGCGTTGCAACGTGCTTCTCGATTTATAGAATATGGTATATCACAAGGAGCAAAGCTATCAGTGAGTAATATTGCTGATATACCGCAAGAGTTTGGGGCTCCGGTTGAGATATTTGAATATGCCCTTGTGCACATGATGCGGATGACTGATCTGATTGATATGCTGGTGAACATTGCCAATACAGAGAATGATCATGCTACGGCGATCCTGTTGCAAGAATTTGTCCGTCGTCAAGTGGACGATGAAGCGGAAATATCACAATTAATCGTAACTCTTAAACGTGTAGGGGATGGGGCTGGCCTGGTTTGGTTAGATGATAAATTGAACTTAGGGAAATAAGGAACTGACAAAAAGTGTGTCTTATTGCCCAATAAGTGACAAAAATACTGCCTTTCTTCATTGGCAGTATTTTTGTTTCTATCAGTATAGTAAATCACGTCGTGGAGCGATGTGTCGATTATACGATGAATGGAAAATAAAAAAAACATCTATATGAGTCAAGAAAAGAAAAAAAAGCAAGAGGAATCTGTTAATAATCAGTCGGTAGCAGAACCTGAATTGGAAACTCCCTCAGAAGAATCCGAGAATAAAGAAGAACAGCCTAAGGCTGATGGTACGGAAGATACTGACAATCTGGCAGCAGAAGTGGAAGAATTAAAGAAAAAGATAGAAAAATTAAACCACGAAGTTTTGTTGGCTCGTGCTGATTTCGACAACTATCGTAAACGTACTTTGCGGGAAAAAGCAGAATTGCTCAAAAATGGCGGAGAAGATTGCATGAAGCATATTTTGCCGATTATCGATGATTTTGAGAGAGGCCTTTTGTCTATTTCAGAAACATCGGACGTTGAAGCCGTAAAAGAGGGAATGAATTTGATTTACAGCAAATTCAAAACCTATCTGGAACAACACGGCGTAAAAGAGATCAAAACGGACAAACAGGATTTCGATACCGAATATCACGAAGCTGTTACAACTTTTCCGGTAGAAGACCCAAATCAAAAGGGAAAGATTATTGATTGTGTACAAAAGGGATATACTTTGAACGATAAAGTTATCCGTTATGCGAAAGTTGTTGTCGGTGAATAATTTAAAACGTTACTTCGATGAGTAATAAAAGAGATTATTATGAAGTGCTGGGAGTTGCCAAGAATGCAACCGAGGAAGAAATAAAAAAGGCATATCGTAAGAAAGCCATACAGTACCATCCCGATAAAAATCCAGGAGATAAAGAAGCCGAAGAGAAATTTAAGGAAGCAGCAGAGGCTTATGATATATTGAGTAATCCGGAAAAACGTCAACGTTATGATCAGTTCGGGCATGAAGGTTTAGGCGGTGGTGCCGGAGCAGGAGCATACGGTGGAGCTGGGATGTCCATGGAAGATATATTTTCCCATTTTGGAGATATTTTTGGGGGCCATTTCGGAGGTTTTGGCGGATTCAGCAGCTCACGCAGCGGACGTCATCAACATGTCAATCGCGGGTCGGACTTGCGGGTACGTGTGAAGTTGACATTGAAAGAGATTGCCACTGGTGTAGAGAAAAAGATTAAAGTAAAAAAATATGTAAGCTGTAAAGCTTGTAACGGAACAGGAGCAGAACATGGAACGGCCTATACCGAGTGTAATACGTGTCATGGAAGCGGAGTTGTTACCAAGATACAGCAAACGATATTGGGCGCCATGCAGACTACGGCAAGCTGTCCTACGTGTAACGGAGAGGGACGTGTCATTACCAAAAAATGTCCCGAATGTAACGGCGAAGGTGTTTTGCGGGAAGAGGAGGTTATCAGTATCAATATTCCGGCAGGAGTAGCCGAAGGGATGCAATTGTCGATGAGTGGAAAAGGAAATGCCGCGCGACATGGAGGCGTAAATGGCGATTTGTTGGTGGTAATCGAAGAAGAACCGCATCCCGAATTGTTGAGGGATGAAAATGACTTGATATATAATTTATTGTTGAGTTTCCCTACGGCAGCATTAGGAGGAAGCGTAGAGGTTCCTACCATTGATGGACGGGCCAAGGTCAAGATAGACCCGGGTACCCAACCGGGGAAGGTCCTCCGTTTGAGGGGAAAAGGATTGCCGTCGGTTAATCGTTACGGAACGGGCGATTTATTGGTAAATGTATCGGTGTATGTTCCGGAATCGTTGACTTCGGACGAAAAGGCAACATTAGATAAGCTCAATAAATCATCTAATTTTACCCCTACACCTTCGGTAAAAGATCGGATATTCAGTAAATTGAGGCATATGTTTGATTAAATAAATGAATAATAAAAAGAAAAGGGGGGAAATTTTTTCCACCCCTTTTCTTTTTATTTATTTTGTTACAAGGAGATTTTGTTATCATTAATAAAAATGTCGTATGTTACTGCCCCGATTTTCCGATACATGACGGCTACTCCGCAATATTTTTCTTCCGACAATCGGATGGCTTTAATTATTTTGTCCCGATCGCTCTCTTTGCCCCATACCCGATAAACGATGTGGAAAGAGGTAAATACCGCAGGAACAGTATCAGATAATTCACCGCTGACCTCAATTTCAAGCCGGTCGGCTACGACCCGCATTTTATGGAAAAGAGAGGCAATATCCAATCCGGAGCATCCGGCCAAAGAAAGCAACATAAGTACTTTCGGACGGGGGCCTTCATCATTCCCGCCCATATCGACCGATGTGTCTATGGCGAGCTTGTGTCCGTCGATGACAGATTCGAACGTTGTATTGTTTTTCCATTCTAAGGTAATTGTCGATGCCATATTATCCCTTCTTTATGTTGATAACTGTGATTTCAGGAGTCGCCCCGATACGCATCGGGAGGAAAACGTATCCTATACCTTCGTTTACATATAGATATTGTTTCCCACTATTGTATAAACCGCTCCATCTCTTGTATTTCCACGATGAGGGGGAAATACAAAATTTTCCGAATCCCAATTTTAGTTGCATAGCGTGGGTATGTCCGGACAGTGATAGATCAATATTGGTAAATGGGAGAACTTCTGCATCCCAATGTACCGGATTATGGGTTAGTAATATTTTAAAAGTTGTATCCGTTAGGTTAGGGTAGGCCTTTTGTAAATTCCCGTATTGGGGGAAAGGCGGTTCTCCCCAGTTCTCAACACCGATGACGGCGATGGAATCATTCCCACGATATATATATTCTGAATCGTTGTTGAGTATTTTCCAACCCATAGAGTCTTGCTTTTGTATCAGTTGTTTGAGGTTTTCTTGTTTGGCTTTCCTGTTTTCCCAACGTACATAGTCGCCGTAATCGTGGTTGCCTAACACAGAATAGACGCCGTCTTTGGCGTGTAATTGCGATAAAATGGTTATATAAGGGTCTAATTCGTTCCCTTTGTTATTTACCAAGTCTCCGGTAAAAACAATTAAATCCGGATTCAGTTCATTTACCTGTTTTACAATATCAGCAATGAATCCAGTTCCGTCTTTAAAATTCCCCAAGTGTAAATCAGATAGTTGAACAATTTTGTAATGGTCGAACGATGCAGGTAAACGGTCTGTTATAATTTCCTCTTTTGTTACGGTATAATGAAGACGGCCATATGTGGCACCGTAAAACATACCGGAAAATACGGTTATAGCACAGATTGATCCTATGATTGAAAAGAAACGAATTCGCCGATTGTGGCGTTTGGGGAAACAAAAATCGAATATGGATAAAACAGCATACACTATTTTGGGAACATAAAACAACAGATAAGCATAGTAAATCCACATTAAACGGGAAAATCCTATTTGACCCGAATAGTGTTTGATGATGTAGGAGGTAAAGGATATTCCGATTAATAGCAATGCATTAAAAATCCAATAACACCATTTGATCCATTTTTTCTGGGTATAATATAAGACCAGTCTTTTGTATATATATAAATCGACCAGAAAATTCAGAATCAACAAAGTCAGTAGCATGAGGGGTTGAATACGCATACCAATGATTTTAATTTGTGCAAAATTACGTGATTTATTTGTGATAAAAAGGCATGAAGTTTTGATTTTTGTTAATTTTGTATCAGACTTTTGTAGATAATAACACAGATGATAATAGCCAATTTACAGAACAGCGATAGGTATTTCGGCATACACTCAATGTTTAAAAGGTTGTTCGTTTATTTGGAACAGACCGATTGGAAAACAGCTCCTTTGGGTAAAATCGTTTTGGAGGGAGAGGATTTGTATATTAATCATGTCAAGATACAAGGAGCACAAAAGGGAGTGCAGCCGTTGGAATTTCATAACCGGTATATTGATGTACATATTCCGTTATCTGTCGGAGAAACAATCGGATGGGCAGACCGTTCAAATTTACATGAAATAAAGAGTCCGTATCGACAGGATTCGGATTGTGGATTTTATGCAGAACATCCGGAGCAATATTTCCATATTTCACCTGGAATGTTTGCTGTCGTTTTCCCGGAAGATGCCCATGCCCCAGCTATTGCTTCCGGTTGTTTAGAAAAATTGATAGCTAAGATAAAAATAGATATATTATGATGGGTGAAAATACAAGAAAGGTAGATTTGATGCGCGCTACTTATGGCGAGGTAAAACAACAATCATACGATTTGGCCGTATTGCCGTGGGGAGCTACGGAACCGCATAATTATCATTTACCTTATTCAACCGACTGTTATTTGTCGCAGAGCATTGCTCTCGATGCCGCTTTAAAGGCAGAGAAAGAGGGTAATGTAAAATGTATGGTGTTACCGCCAGTTCCTTTTGGAGCCCAAAATATCGGGCAATGGCAGTTGCCATTTTGCCTGCATACACGTTATGAAACACAGAAAGCTATTTTATCAGACATTGTTTCGTCCTTGTATCGGCAGGGACTCCGGAAGTTGGTTATTGTTAACGGACATGGAGGAAACAGCTTTAAAAATATGGTACGGGATTTGGGATACGATTATCCTGATTTCCTTATTGCTGTGAGCGATTGGTATGCTTTTGTCCCGGAAAAAGAGTATTTTGAAGAGTCGGGTGAACATGCAGGAGAACAAGAAACCTCTGTCTTGATGTACTATCATCCCGAATTGGTAAATATGTCTATGGCAGGGTATGGTGATAATATTCCATTCGCTATTGAAGAGTTGAATCGGAAAACAGCGTGGATACCTCGTAATTGGGCACGAGTAACAAAAGATACGGGGATAGGTAATCCGTTTAAATCTACTCCGGAGAAAGGGAAACGTTACGCAGAAGAGGTGGTGAAACGGTTGTCTGCGCTATTCATTGATTTGATAAAGAAAGAGAGTATATATTAGTAAAGGACCTCTTCTTAGCGTATAGATACTTTTTATCAGCAATTCAAAAAAAACGATGAGGCTGTCGTTTAAACCATATAATTTACAATTACGTCATGTTTTTACGGTTGCATCGAGCTCGCGAACTGTAACACCGGACGTTCAGGTAGAGATAACTTGTGAGGGAGTAACCGGATATGGAGAGGCTGCCATGCCGCCGTATTTGGGGGAATCGGTCCAGTCTGTTGTCGCTTTTTTGCAGAAACTGAATTTTGAACAGTTTCATGATCCGTTTCAGATGGAAGATATTTTAGCCTACGTAGATGCTGTCGCTCCGGGAAATACGGCAGCTAAGGCATCGGTTGATATTGCCCTGCATGATCTGGTCGGTAAATTGTTGAATGTCCCGTGGTACAGAATCTGGGGCCTTGATAAGGAGAAAACCCCTTCTACTACCTATACGATTGGCATTGATACTCCTCAGGTTGTAAAAGAGAAGACAATAGAAGTGGCCAGTAAATTCAATATTTTGAAAGTAAAGCTCGGGCGAAATAACGACAAGGAGATGATAACGGCCATCCGAGAGGTATCTTCTTTGCCCATAGCTGTCGATGTAAATCAGGGGTGGACAGATAAACAATATGCCTTGGATATGATTTATTGGTTACAAGGGCAAGGTGTTGTGATGATTGAACAGCCTATGTCTAAACTCCGGTTGGATGAAATAGCTTGGCTTACGGAACGCAGTCCGTTGCCTATATTTGCAGACGAGTCGATACAACGACTGTCAGATGTGGAGGCGATGAAGGGGGTTTTTAGCGGAATCAATATCAAGTTGATGAAGTGTACCGGAATGCGCGAAGCGTGGAAAATGGTAACATTGGCACGGGCATTGGGATTGAAAGTAATGGTTGGATGTATGACCGAAACATCCTGTGCCGTATCTGCTGCTGCACAGTTATCTCCTGTTGCCGATTTTGCGGATCTGGATGGGAATCTTTTAATTAGCAATGATTGTTTCTCGGGAATGAAAATTGTACGAGGTAAGATAACATTGAATGATTTACCGGGTATAGGAGTTCGTAAGTTATAACTATCCAAGAACGAGTAATTTGACAGGTGGACTATATTGTATCTGAATTTTCTTCAAGACTGTTATTTATGTGTGGGAGTGATCACGAACGAGAGGGTATCTTTCCGGATATAGAAACTCCTTATGATACGGAAGTCTCTGATAATAGGGTAGATAAATAGTTGGGGAGAGCCGTAGAATATATCCATTTGGGCCGATAATGTATAATTCGCCGTTAAAAGATTTAAGATTACTTTATTTAATCTGTACAAAACAGAATGGATTGGTTTTATACAAAGGTATAAAACCAATAAGATTCTTTTTAATATACGATAAGGAAAATGTTTATTTTGTCACTTTTCATTCATTTGTAGGAAGAAAGAGGACAAATGAATAGAATAAGAGTTTTGTTTATTATTTTTCCCCCGTCTTTCTTTCAGACAAAGCCGTCATTCTCTGTTTTCTTCGATTGAAGGCATTTAGTATTTGGTTGACAATGGTACCAATTAATATATCTATGATAATTAGGAGATTAATATTTATACGGTCTTTCAATAGCAAATTAAAAAGAATCATACACCCGGCATACGTACAAATAATCAAAGTCGTTTGGATGTGTGTAAATCCTAAGTCTAAAATTTTGTGGTGGATGTGCGCCCGGTCAGGTTTAAACATATTCTGACCTCGGATAGATCTGGAAACCATCACTCTTATCGCATCGAAAATTGGGACGAACAAGATACAGAACGGATAAATGATAGCATGATCCAGAACCGGAATATTCGGACTACTCATGGCCAATCGAACGCCTAAGAAACTCAGCAAGAATCCCAATGTCAAGGAGCCTGCATCGCCCATAAATATTTTTGAATACCGTTCCTCTTTCCCGGTTATGTTGTGGTACATAAAAGGAATTAATACCCCTAATCCAGCCAACGCAATAATAACGTGTATGAACATATGGATTTGTAAAAATAGGATAGCAAAAGCGATAAAAGCTATACAAGCCAATCCAGAAGCCAATCCATCCACGCCATCAATTAGGTTTAAGGCATTTGTAACGAACACAATAAATAGTACGGTAAGAGGAATTCCCATATAGGCTGGTATTTCATAAATACCACAAAAACCATAAAGATTGTTGATATATATATTACCAAATGGGATAAATAAAGCCGAAACAATTTGTACGATAAATTTATTCCGATAACGTACTCCATCCAAGTCATCAGCTATTCCGACAAGATAGATCAATATCAAGCCACAACATAGCAGTAACCATTCTTTCAATAATACACCAGAAAAAATTCCTAATTCATAGTCATTACAAGTACCTAGTATGAGGGATATGGTTATGGATGTGGCGAAAGTAATAACGGGGAAAAAAATGATTCCCCCTAACCGGGGAACAGCCCGCTTATGAAGCTTTCTATTATCAACGCGGTCGAATAAGCGTTTTTTTAAGGAGATAAAAAGTACATAAGGAATAATATACCATCCCATTATCATGGATGTGATAAATGAGACAGGTATCATCGAATATATATTTAGATTCTCCCAGTTCATATTTCTTTCTTAACCAATGGTGCATTTTATCTTAAAAAAGCTGCATGACTTTTAAGATAAAAGAGAAAGTGTTTATTATTCAATGCCACACTCGCTATTGTTTCGCATATGAAACACTTCTCACTATTTTCCCGCAAATGTAATACATTTATATTATGCCCGAAAATAAAAAATGTAAAAATACAGAAGAGACGAGGCCCTTCTTCTTACGAATACGATGCAAATAATAACATTTCTATATCATAATTCATATTTGATTTGATAAATATATGGATTTCAGACTTTTTTTGTTGTTTTTTATTTCATGGCTTAAAAAATCGAGGGAATAGCTATTTTATATTCTTTAACTTGTGGATATACTATGGAAAGAAAAAATCAATAGGGGCCCAAAGGTGCCGCCTTTTAGAAATTATTGCGTATGTTTGCATACATTTTAATGGACAGATGAGAACAAATTATCATACGCACACTTTTCGGTGTATGCATGCAGTAGGCAGCGATGAAGACTATGTTAGAAGTGCTGTTTTGGGCGGTTATCGGGAATTGGGATTTTCCGACCATACACCATGGCTATATAAGTCCGATTATGTCGCGGATATGCGTATGCCGGTAGAAGAACTGTCGGGTTATGTAAACAGCCTTAGATGCCTTAGGGATAAGTATAAACATATACTTTCCATTAAAATCGGGTTGGAGTGTGAATATTTTGAAGATTATATTCCGTGGTTGAAAGAGATGATCCGGCAATATAGCTTGGATTATGTTATTTTTGGAAATCATTTTTATCAGACCGATGAACGGTTTCCCTATTTCGGCCGTCATACTACAACATACGAGATGTTACAACTCTACGAAGCGAGTATATTGAAAGGCATGGAATCAGGTTTATTTGCCTATGTAGCCCATCCGGATTTGTTTATCCGGTCATATCCTCGATTTGATGAGCATTGTATACTGTTGAGCCGGAAAATCTGTAAAAAAGCAAGAGAAATGAATCTCCCGTTAGAATACAATATGGCAGGATTAGATATTTGCAAAGGGAAAAAGGAGGGATACCCCCATCCGGAATTCTGGAAAATCGTTGCAGATGAAAATTGTTTGGCCATTATCGGGATGGATGCACACGATCATCGTTGTTTGGAGGATCCTGCACAATATGATTATGCAGTAAAATATCTACATAAATTAGGAATACAGATTGTATCAAGTATATAATTTATTATTAATAAGTTGTGCGCATGCATTTTTTAATGTATGATCTGTATGGTTAAACTTATTGTTTAAAATCATTATTTTTAGGTATTTCAGTAACTTTTTTACCATTCTATCTTTGTAATAAGAAAATCAGACAAATTCCGACAAACGTAGTATGGAACAAAAAAGTTTATCAACCTACCCCCAAATAGGTAATCAAAATATTATAGCCCGAATACCAAAGAACGAATCGCGGCAGATGGATATGCGTATGTTTATGCACCATATTTACGAGTTTAAGAAAGGTGTTCGTAATCTCATTCTTTGTACTATGTCTAATACATGTGCACAGTTTGTTATTAAACGGTTGGAACAGCAACAAATTGCTTATCTCGAACAAAAAGTAACCGATCAAAAAATCAACTTGTATTTTGGGAAAAAAGCCTGTTTGGATACCGTCCGTACATTTATAAACAAGCCATTAAACTTATTGACCCCCGAGGAGGATTTTATTTTGGGGGCCATGTTAGGATATGATATTACAATGCAATGTGAACGTTTCTGTAATAAAAAGGGATTAGAAGTGGTTGTCTAATTCTTTAATTGTGTAATTTGTGTGAAACAAGGATAGGGCCGGGTTCCTGCGACAGGACTCCGGCTCTTTTTTTGTTGTTTTTATGTAAAATTAGGTATATGGATGCAAATAAATACCTACTTGTGCCGATTGTCCTCCCTTTTACCGGCATATACCTTTGCTCTCGAAAAAATTCAAATGAATATGAAGAGTTTTGTTTTGTCCTTGTTTATGGTGTCTGTTGCGTCCTGCATACAAGTGCAGGCGCAGGATACCGTAAAAAAAATATCCGGGAATAAAGACGGATATGAAAAATTGCGAGTAGGTAGTTATGGCGAAATGTTGTTCCAGTATATGGATTACAGCGCAGACCGTTATACTCATCCCGAAGGAGCACAAAAAGAGGATCGTGCCGCAATCTCCATTCCTCGTACGGTTTTTGCGTTGGATTATAAATTTACTCCTTCTTGGATTCTTTCTACCGAGGTGGAGTTTGAATATGGCGGAACTGGTATAGCCCGTGAATTGGAATACGACGAGGGTGGCGAATATGAGACGGAATTGGAAAAGGGAGGAGAGGTTGTCCTTGAACAGTTCCATATCACCAAACGATTCAACGATGCCTTTATGCTTCGCATGGGTCATATCATTGTTCCGGTGGGATTGACCAATGCCCATCACGAACCAATCCATTTTTTCGGGACCTCCCGCCCTGAAGGCGAGATGAACATGATTCCCTGTACCTGGCACGAAACCGGGTTGGCTGTGTTGGGGAATTACCGTAACCTTTCTTATGAAGCGATGGTCGTAAACGGATTGGACCCAAACGGTTTTAGTTCGGCCTATTGGATACGAAAGGGCAAACAGGGGATGTTTGAGACCTCTGTTATGAATTCTCCTGCGTTAGCCGGTCGTCTTGAATATAAACCGATTCGCGATTTGCGCATAGGCGGATCTATTTATTGGGGAAATACGGCTAAAAATACCTCCAAAACCTCTAAGATGAAAGGATTGAAAGGAGAGGTTACCCTTTTTTCCGGGGACCTGGAATACAAAGGACACAATGCCGTTGTACGAGCCAATGTGATTTATGGAAACCTTTCGGACAGTTACAGTATAACACGTATCAATTATTCCATGCCCCAAGCGGCTGGATTTCCGCGTACTCCGGTTGCCCAGAATGCATTGAACTATTTTGTTGAAGCCGGATACGATGTTTTTTCTTTGTTTGGGTTGAAATCGAAACTGTATCCGTTTTTCCGTTACGACTATTACAACACCATGTATAAAACAGAAGAATTGGTAGATAAGAATCCACGCTACGGTAAGGATATATTTTCGGTAGGTATAAATTATTATCCGTTACCCAATTTGGTATGTAAGCTCGATTATGCACACCGGCGTATCGATCGGGGTAATTTTAACAGCGAGAATTCTTTGTCTGCTTCCATCGGGTATGTCGTATGGTTCTATTCAAAATAAGTAAATGACTTAACAAATTAACAATAAAAAGATTATGAGTTTTTATCGATTTTCTATGAAAATGTTTATGGCATGCTTCTTGTCGGTTGCAGCCATCGCTTGCAGTGATAGTGTAAAGGATGATGATGACGATGACGGCGGCATCACCAACAACGATGCAGCTTATACGGCATTGATAGACAATTATGTGGATGATGTGGTCATCCCTACCTATGCCGACATGAAAGACAAGGCGGAAGTTTTGATGGATAAAATTGTAACTTTTACAGCCAATCCCAACAACGTCAATTTGCGTGCTGTTGCCAATGCCTGGTTGGATGTGCGGGCACCGTGGGAGTTGAGTGAAGCCTTTTTGTACGGGCCTTGTGGAGAGAACGGGTTGAATATCGATCCCAATATTGATACCTGGCCGTTCGATATGGTAGCTTTCTTGGCTAAAATAGAGGGGACAGACCCTTTAACCGTAAAGGCCATCAGCGGTTACGAAGAGACTACACGCGGTTACCATACATTGGAATACCTGGTCTTTAAAGATGGCAGTCCCAAAGATGTAGAGGCAGAGCCTCTTTCCGAGAGAGAACTTCAATACCTGGAATCTGCCGCTACGGTGCTCTATTACGATTGTGTACGTGTATGGGCGGCATGGAACGGGTTGGCTGGTTTGAGCCAGGCCGATCAGGATGCGATAGCCGAAATGGAACAGATCGGGTATTGGGATGTAGAAGATTATCTGACCCGGATAGGAACGGACAGTTATGCCACTACGTTTAAAACGGCTAAACGTCCCTATACATCGTTGGAGAACGTGGTAGAAGAGATTATAGACGGTTGTCGGGATATTGCCACCGAAGTGGCGGAGACCAAGTTGCAGTCGCCTTACGTCGAACAAGACGTGACGTTGGTAGAGTCCCACTATGCGTACAATTCGTTGGTCGATTTTGTAAACAACGTCATCTCCATAGAGAATTCGTATAATTGCAGCCGTACCGGTTCAGCGGCAACTAACTCGTTGAGGTCGTTTGTCCTTTCAAAAGACGGAGGCGATGCAATCGATGAAGAGATCATGGATGCCATAACCAATGCCAAAGAGAAGATAAACAAAATAACCTATCCCTTCACCAATAATTTACAGGATGGAACGAATATAGAGCCGGCCATTGAGGCTTGTTCTGACCTGGATGCTGCATTTTTGAAAATCAAAACATTGATGTAAAATTCCCTCGTTATGTTTATGCTCACTACTCATGTGACAAAAGGAGTAAAAGTCTTTCGGGGCTTTTACATCCTTTTGTTTTTCGCTTTGGGTTTGGCGGCTTGTGATAAAATGGATGATGAAGAGATTCTTAAACCCAACGGAAAACCGGCAACTGCCGCTGAATTGTCGGCAGGGTACTCTACTGTATTTGTCTCTACGAGCAAAGCATACGATAATCCGGCCGATTGGGTACAAGGTTCGTTGGTAACCCGGTTTAATTTGGGCGATATGGCTTATAACGATCCACGGGTCAGCGGTGAGGATGCTGGAGGTGGATTAGGCCCTTTGTATGCTGGATTTTCTTGTGCCAGTTGTCATCGCAATGCCGGACGGACGAGGCCTACGCTTCATACCGAGGGTGGATCGGGTAGTTACGGATTCTCTTCCATGTTGATATATATCGCTCGGAATAACGGAGCCTATTTTCGGAATTATGGAAGGGTATTGCACGACCAGTCGATATACGGAGTAAAAGCCGAAGGGAAATTGAAAGTGGAATATACGGAAAAAGAGTATGAATTTCCCGATGGGGAAAAGTATTCCCTTTTAACGCCGCATTATACTGTTACCGAATGGTATGCCGACTCTATTCCTCCCGAAGATTTGGTGGTCAGTGTACGTATCCCCTTACGGCACGTAGGAATGGGACAGATGATGGCTCTCGATCCGGACGAATTGACCCGTCTGGCCGCACAAAGCAATTATCCGGAATATGGCATCAGTGGACGGTTGAATTACGTTACAGAGCGGGGAAAACAATATATCGGAGTCTCCGGCAACAAAGCACAGCACGCCGATTTGACCGTTGAGTTGGGTTTCTCTTCCGATATGGGGGTAACCAACGATCGTTTCCCCGAAGAGGTGGCACACGGACAGTCGCAAATGAACGGATATTCCCATTACGGCATACAGATTACGACCCGGGAGATGGAGAACGTCGATTTGTATATGCACTGTTTGGGAGTTCCTGCTCGCCGTAATGTGACCGATGAAACGGTAAAAAAAGGGGAAGAGGCCTTTTATAAAGCCAAATGCCAGTTGTGCCATACTCCGACATTGCATACCCGGGCCGAAGCACCGGTACTTCTTAACGGTACCCGTTTACCTTGGCTTTCAAGCCAAGTTATTCATCCCTATTCCGATTTTCTGTTGCACGATATGGGATTGGAGCTCTCCGATGGATTGAAATCCGGTCTGGCCGAAGGGGACGAGTGGCGTACGACCCCTCTTTGGGGAATCGGATTACAGGAGCGGGTGAACGGACATACCTATTTCCTGCACGACGGTCGGGCCCGAAATCTGGTAGAGGCCATCATGTGGCACGGTGGAGAGGGGGCTGTTTCTCGGGAACTGTTTAGCCGTTTGCCCAAGGAGGAACGGGATGCCCTGATAACATTCTTAGAATCTTTATAAGCAAAACAATTACATGAAATAATCAAACGAGATGAAAATAATAAAATTGTTGTGCCTGCCGATGTTCTTTGCTGCTACGAATGTGTCGGCACAAGTAAAGCATGACCAACCTTATGTCAGCGATAAATACGTAGAGAGCGATGTCGTCTCTCTGGCCGGGAAAAAAGGGTTTACTTTTTCAACGAAAGCCGGAGATTTCCTTTTCAAACCCTATTCTTTGGTACAGACTTCGGTAAAGTTCAATTATTACGATGACGAAGGAATTGATCTGGCCGATCAGGACCGGGTGGCCAATAGCGGTTTTGAGGTGGGAAATGCCATTCTCGGATTTTCGGGGAAGGCGTTTAACATCGTAACATTTAACCTGGCCGTAAATGCGGCAAAAACGGGATCTTCTCTGCTGCAACAGGCGTGGTTCGACATCAATATGAGAGACGAGTTGCGGGTCCGTGTTGGAAAGTTCAAGACACCTTTTTCACAAGCCTATCTGGTAACGTTGGGCGAAACGTTGTTTCCCGTACTACCTACCTCCTTGACAACAGCGGTAAATATCAACGAGTCGATTAATTCGGTGAATCCGAATGTCGGTACCGGTTTCGATTTGGGTGTTCAACTACATGGATTGTTGAAAAACAAGTGGGATTACCGTATCGGGATTTTCAACGGAACAGGCAGCGACGTCAATATGGCCAAGAAAACCATGAGCGACGATCTGCATATCCCCTCGTTGCTGTATGCCGGACGTTTGGCCTATATGCCCAAGGGAGCATTGCTTTCTTATCAGGGCGATCCGGACGATTTGACCAACGACAAGGTCTCTTATGCCGCCTCGGTTTCTTACAATGTGGAGGCCAACTGGGAGAGTAGTAACGATTTGCGTTTGGGGGTAGAATATACCCGTTTGATCAATCGGCTCTATCTGAGTGCCGAGGCCTATGCCATGCAGATGAAATTTACCAAACGTCAGAAAGTAGAAGAACCTTATTGGTTTTTGGGGGGATATGTGCAGGCCGGTTATTTTGTAACGCGCAAGTTGCAACCGGTTGTCCGGTATGACTATATGGATAGGAACTCTACCCGGGAAAAAGGGTCGATAAATATGCCCGCTGTGGGACTGAACTGGTATGCATACCGTTCCAATTTGAAGTTGCAGGCCATGTACCAATATACTGGACGTTGGGGACATGCCGATCAAGATTCGCGTGATCGGGACGATCTGGGCCTGGCGATGCATTGCGCCGTGGTGATGATGCAATTTTCATTTTAAGAAGATGGCTTATGAGAAAAACTGGTATATACTTGATTGGGCTTTGTCTCCCTTTTACGGCGTGCGATAGTGGCGATATCTATCCGGAAAAAGAGTTGGATGTCGGGAAACAGGTTGAAATTTCCTGGCATTTTGAGAATACCGATGCATTTCCCCGGAGCGAATATTATCAAATGGTATTTGCCTCTTTTCAGGAGGGGGGAGAATATCCGCTTTCTTATAAAAATATAACCGATGTGTCGGACGAGAGTCTCGTGTTGTCCAATATCCCGGATGAAGCCGATCTGGTAAGCGTCTCCTTATTGGATAAGGGGCGGAAGTTGATCTATCACTTTTTTACCTATCCATTGACCGGAACCGGCGATGAGGAGTTGGTGAAGATTCCCCTGCAAACGATTGCTTTGGCTGATTATGGGCGGGTACAGGAACAACTCTTTACGGCCAAATGTATTGCTTGCCACGGAGGAAGTAACTTTACAGCCGCAAATCTGAATCTGACAGCCGATAACAGTTTCGACAATTTGGTGGGTGTGCCGGCACAATGCAGTCATCAGAACCGGGTAACGTCGGGAAATGCGTCTAAAAGCTTTATCCTGGATGTCTTGTTGGATAGAGAGCTCTTATCGACAGACCATACCGAGATGGTAAAAGATGATGATATTAATCTGCTGCGTTCGTGGATAAACAACGGATGCCATAAATAATAGCATAAAATGGAAATGATATATAAAAAATATGAGTTTAATCAAGTGGCCGTAGAGGCAAAATTCTTTTATGTAGAGAACGGGGTATCTGAATGCCAGGCAATATTTCATCTTCTTGATAAGGAAAAAAATTTTGCAGAACAGTATCGAACGTTGTTTAACGCATATCAGATCTTTTTCGCATCCGAGTTGTCGGGATTTACACCCGTATTCAAACGCTATTTCCTGAGTGATGCCGCCAACCAGCAATCGTATATAACCGATAATCAGGGAGCCGTTTCTATTGTACAACAAGCTCCTTTGGACGGTAGTAAAGTGGCGTTGTGGCTCTATTGTCAGACCAACATGAAGCTGTTGGACAGATCAGAAGGAGTTACTTCTGTTTTACACGGCAATTATGAACATCATTGGACGGGAGGACGGAATATTTCCAGCGGTGATTCGGCCCAACAAACCCGGACGTTGTTGGAAAATTACCAGCATCAATTACAGGGGAAGGAATTGTCTATATCGGATAACTGTATCCGTACTTGGTTTTTTGTACAAAATGTAGATGTCAATTATCGTGGGGTAGTGGAGGCCCGAAAAAAATATTTCGAGACAATCGGGTTGAATCCTTCGACTCACTATATCGCCAGTACCGGGATCGAGGGGAGAGTAGGCGATGCAGCTGCATTGGTTCAATTCGATGCCTATGCTGTGGGTGGGTTACAGCCCGGACAACAGAGATATCTGTATGCTCCTACGCATTTGAACCCTACCTACGAATATGGAGTAACGTTTGAACGAGGTGTCTGTGTGGTATATGGCGATAGGAGCCATCTCTTTATTTCCGGTACAGCCAGTATCGACAACCGGGGCGAGATTGTTGCCGTGCATGATATCACTAAACAAACGATGCGTATGTTGGAAAATGTAGAAACGCTTTTGTGTGAAGGTGGAGCCCGGTGGAATCAGGTGATGAGTGCAATTGTCTATATCCGCGACATTGCCGATTATACCACGGTAAAACAACTTTTGGAAGAGTCCTTATCCGATATCCCTCAGGTGATTGTGTGTGCTCCGGTCTGCCGTCCTGGGTGGTTAATCGAGATGGAGTGTATTGCTATTATTCCAAATGGGAATCCAGAATTTCCATGCCTGTAAAATATATGCGATGTGAAATTTTTATTTTTATTTAGTCTAAATAAATTTTGTATCATAACAGAAGGTAATATATTTGCCAAAAAAACAGAAATAACAAATTTAGGCGCAGTATGTATAAGTTGGGTAAGTATAAGGAGAGCGACAAAATGTATGATTTGATATGCGAAAATTATCAAATGCTTTTGGTGTTAAGTCGCTTTGGTATAGCATTAGGATTCGGGGAGAAAGGGATTGGAGAGGTTTGTCGGGAGAGCGGTGTTGATGTTCAAACATTTCTGACGGTTGTCAATATGTTGCTTGACGATGAAGTTCCCTCTTTGCAGGAAAATCAGGTATCTGTACCGGCACTTGTGACATACCTGCACAACTCACACAGCTATTTTCTCGATTTCCGTCTTCCTGCTATTCGGGAAAAATTGTTCGAGGCTACCGATAGCGGGGCTACCGATGTATCGGTAGCTATTATGCGTTTTTTTGACGAATATGAGGCCGAAGTGCGAAAACATATGCGGTACGAAGAGACGACGGTATTTCCCTATGTAAACTCATTGCTTGCAGGTATCCGGACCTCGACATACAACATATCGGTGTTTCGCAAGCAGCACAATCAGGTAGAGGCCAAGTTGGCAGAGTTGAAAAACATCATTATTAAATACTATCCGGCTACCGGGAGCCATCAGTTGAACAGTGTTTTGTTCGATATATTCTCTTGTGAACAGGATTTGTGGTCTCACAACCGTATAGAGAATGAGTTGTTTGTGCCGGCCATCTTGTTGTTGGAAAATAAAAACGGAATCGACCAATGAGCGTACATTTGAAAATAGCGGTTGCTGAACCCTCTGTCATTATCAGAAACGGGATATTGTCGGTTCTTAAACGGTTGTCGGCATTGAATATCCAGGTTTTGGAAATTATCGAAATAACGAAACTGAGCGCGGTACTTTCACGGCAAAAACCGGATATATTGATGGTAAATCCGGCTTTTCTGGGGTTGTTTTCTCTTCAAAAGATAAAGGCAGAGTCCGACTGCCGTAATATGAAATGTATTGCCTTGCAATATTCGTTGACTGATATCTCGGCTTTGAAGGCTTATGACGAAACGATTTCTATTTATGATACGTCGGATCAGATAAAAGATAAACTGCTTTCATTAAGCAAAGAGGATTCGGATGGCGGAATACCGGCAACCGATATGTTAAGCCCTCGTGAAAAGGAAATTGTTATTTGTGTAGTAAAGGGAATGACCAACAAACAAATAGCTGAAAAATTATTTCTCTCCACCTATACCGTTATAACGCACCGACGCAATATTGCCAACAAATTGCAAATTCACAGTCCGGCCGGGCTGACCATTTATGCCATAGTCAATAAGTTGGTAGAGTTGAACGATATAAAGGATACGATTATTACCGATTCGGTAGAGTGAAAAAAGGCAATTCTTTTTGATGCGTTTATATCAGTAACTTATTTTGGTTGTCAGCGTGTTGCAATTTTTCGCAAGATCTTTGTATTTTTGTTTTATGGTTTGATAAATGGTCAGATTTTGTGTTATGAAAAATTTGCATATAGGGTTATTGCCCCGTATCCTTATTGCCATTGTTTTAGGTGTTATATTCGGAAATTTCTTTCCGGCATTGTTGGTCAGGATTTTTGTGACATTTAACGGCATATTCAGCGAGTTCCTGAATTTTATTATTCCGTTGATTATTGTCGGGTTGGTAACACCTGCTATTTTTGAGATTGGAAATCGAGCGGGAAAGATGTTGGTTATTACGGCCGTTATTGCCTACGTAGCTACGTTGATTTCCGGATTTCTGGCCTATTTTACTGGGGTTACGATATTTCCGCGTATCATAGAATCGAATGTGGCGATTGAAACCATCAGCCAGGCACAAGGGGTAACACCGTTTTTCTCGGTGGGCATACCTCCGCTGATGAACGTGATGACGGCTCTCGTACTTTCGTTTACGTTGGGATTGGGGTTGGCTGGCTTGTCTTCCGACGCATTAAAAAGAGTGGCTCTCGATTTTAAAGAGATTATTGTCCGTACCATTGAGGTGGTTATTTTGCCGTTGTTGCCCTTTTATATATTCGGCATATTTCTGAATATGACACATTCGGGCCAGGTATATAGTGTTTTGTTGGTGTTTGTCAAGATTATCGGTATTATCTTTTTGCTGCATATCTTTTTGCTTATATTCCAATATTCCGTTGCCGGGATGGTTGTAAAAAGGAATCCGTTTAAACTATTGTATAAAATGCTTCCGGCCTACTTTACGGCATTGGGAACGCAGTCGTCGGCAGCTACTATCCCGGTAACGTTGGAACAAACTAAAAAAAACGGAGTATCTGAAAACATCGCAGGTTTTGTCATCCCGTTGTGTGCAACCATCCATTTGTCAGGCAGTACGCTGAAAATCGTCTCTTGTGCATTGGCTTTGATGATAATGCAGGGTATGTCGTACGATTTCCAGCTGTTTGCCGGATTTATATTTATGTTGGGCATTACGATGGTGGCTGCGCCCGGAGTCCCCGGAGGGGCTATCATGGCAGCATTGGGTATCTTGAATTCGATGCTGGGTTTTGACGACTCGGCACAAGCCCTGATGATTGCCTTGTACATTGCCATGGACAGTTTCGGTACGGCGTGCAACGTAACCGGAGATGGAGCAATTGCTTTGATTATGGACAAGATTATGAATAAAACACCTTTGAAACGGATATAAACATAAAAAACGATGAAAAAAGTATGGCTTATCGGCTTTTCTTTTTTGTTGCTGATCGGAGTCTCCTGTCGCGGAGGTAAAAAACCGACCGAAAAGGAAGAACTCTTTGATTTGAAGATAGACGAGATGGTAGTACGCGACCCTTTTATCTTTGTTGATAGCAACAATCGCTGTTATTATATGCAGGTAAATGGAAGAAATCAAACCATTCAATGTTATAAAAGTAAAGATTTGCTGAACTGGAAACATATGTCGGATGCGTTTGTGGCCGATTCGTTTTTCTGGGGGCAACGTGATTTCTGGGCTCCGGATATGTTTGAATACAAGGGCCGATACTATATTTTGGCCACATTCAGTAATGTAGGGACCAAAAGGGGAACATCGTTTCTGGTATCCGACAAACCGGAAGGTCCCTATAAACCTCTGCTCAATAAACCAATCACCCCTCCGGAATGGACCTGTTTGGATGCGACGTTGTACATTGATGAGAACGATACTCCCTGGTTGTTGTATAGCCGTGAATGGATTGAAGTAATAGACGGACAAATACTTATTCAACAATTGTCAGACGATTTGACAAAAACGGTGGGAGAACCTCGTCTGCTGTTTAAGGCCTCTGAGGCACCCTGGACAGCTCCGATACGAGGGAAAAACTCAGAAGGTCAATCCGTAGAAGGTTATGTAACGGATGCCCCCGTCTTGTATAGGGCCTCCAATGGAGAGTTGTTGATGATTTGGTCGAGTTTTTCCAAAGAGTCGAAATATGCAATTGGTGTAGCACGCTCCGATGACGGAACGATTGCTGGTAACTGGACGGTCGATCCGATCCCTCTCAATGCCGATGACGGAGGTCATGCCATGATTTTCGAGGATCTGGATAATCAACTGCGAATCTCTTATCATGCCCCCAACAATCATCCTTCCCGGCCGCAAATAAGAAAGTTGGAAGATAAAGACGGAAAGTTACGGATAGTAGAGTAACGTATGGTCTTAACCAATAAAAGGACGGGATTTAAAACGAATCCCGTCCTTTTATGTTTGCTATGTATTTCCCCGTTATCGCACGGGAAACTCCGTAATACGTAAAGTGGTACATCCATAGGGAATTAATTCAATTTCTTCTACCACAGGACTTACATCGTTCAAAAGTTGGGCCAAATAATTGACAGGGCCGGCCGATCCGTTATATAATTGCCAACTGGGAATTTTTCGTGCTTTTGTCTTGATGGTGATGGGAGCGTCTTGCAGGGTCCAGGGATAATCGGATATTGTCTCTTTCTTTTCTACAATGAAAGTTTTATTCAGATTTTCCCGATTCAGGTTTTCCCGTAATAATGAGAAGTTCCACGGAGAGGAGGAGGTTACCTCGTAATACCACTCTCCATATTGTTTTTCAGATTCACCGAATTCCTTTTTACTCCATTGTTCGTCCATTTTTAGGGCGTAAACCAGCGGACCGCGTTCAATTACCGCAGCACCGGCATACCAATAGCTGACGTTGATTTGTGCCGGGAATTCCACGATCAGTTCATCTTGATCGCTCCATTCTCGGTTGATTTTCATCACCCGGTTGGAAAACATTTCTCCCGATACCGGATTTCCGTTGATTTGTACGGTCGGGTTTTTACACCATTCGGGGATGCGCAGGTGTAGTGGGAAGGTCGCTTTTTTGTTTTTCTTGTCCGGGAAATTTATTTTGAAACGAATGGTTTCTTCAAAAGGATAAGATGTATTCTCTTCAATATAGACAGGAATACCATCAGCCACCTCAGTGGTAATATTGGAGGGGGCATATACCAAAGCGGCTAACCCGTTATCTACCGTAGCATACCAGAGGTTTTGTACCAGTTTGGGCCATCCTTGGTGCATATTGGAGGTACAGCACGGATAACCGGTAAGGACGCCCATTAAGATGTCCGTATCGTCGTGAGGGGTAGAAAAGTTTCTGATTTTCTTGGTTATTTCTACCTGATTGGTTTGTTGGTAATATTGACGGGCATCGTAATTGTCTGTGGATTGTGTCGGTAGGGCGTTATAGGCAACCCGTTCCAAATAATCGGCCCATCGCATATCGCCGGTGATTTTGATGATCTCTTCGAGCGAAAACATCATCTCCACGGCCGTACATAGTTCTGACCCGTAGGTGGGATCTCCGAAACGAATCAATTCGTCTCCGGCCCACAGCCCGGTAGGAAGTCCGATTGTGTTGCGGATAATATCGGTCGCTTTATTTACTGCATCCAGTTGTTTGGGGTCTTTATTTTGTTGGTAGTAGATAACAGGTTCTTTAAAACCTTGTCCTAAATTGACACAGTGCATACTGTTCTGGCGGTAGAGGTGGTTCTGGTTCAGGAATACATCTGTCCAATTAAACGCCTGTTTGTGAAGTAGATGCCCTAAATCCAACAAAAAGCTGTCACCGGTTATGTTGTATAACCAATATACAACGGCCAGGTTATCGCCAGCCCGTTGCTCGGCCCAGAAGGTCCATTTGCCCAAAGGATTTTCAGGAAGCTGTTCTAATTGGTATTTGAAGTATTTGGTCATAAAATCGATTACCCGTGGGTCGTTCGTGGCAGAATAGTATTGTTGCATGATTTTTAATACTACCATTTTGGGCCACCAGTCGTGGGAATTGTTCCGTTGTAATCCATCTTCGTATTCCCGATCAGTATCCGGGCCGAAGTAGCCGTCCTCTTTTTGCGAAGCCAATGTCCATTCGATCCAAGGTTGTACCTTTTCTATCAGTTCTTTATCTTCTAATATATAGGCTAATGGCAACAATCCATCAATCCAATACGGGCCGCGTTCCCATACGTCGCCGTCCCCGCCTAACCATCCGTTACGCTTGCCCATTACTTTCTCATACACGGTATCTAAATGACCGGTCATGCCTGTGCGCATACGGTTTAATTGTTCTTTCAGCCATCCTTCCGGTTTTATGGTTCCGATGGGTAATTCCATATACGGTTTTTGAAGCAACGGATAACGGTTGTTGCGGGTATAATTGTTTGGGGCTTCTTTTTCCGCTCCCCAGACAGGACTGCATAACAGCCATAAAAAGCAAAATAGTACGGAGAAAATTTTCATCTGTTTTTATGTTTGTGAAATTATGTATGTGATTAGATGTTATTTAAATATAGTGAAAGACAAACGCAGAAGCAAAACTTGCGTTGATTCTGCCGAGCCACATCCTACACTGTTCAAATATAAGTAAAATCAGAAATTTAGACAAAAAAAACGCTGTTTTTGTCGATCTCATTTCTGTTTACTATAAAATGAGTGAAACGAGTTGGAATATGAATAGATTTCGTAGGAATAATGCAAACGGTTGGGAAATAATGATCTATGTGGGTTTTCTCTATATTTGTTATTCTTCTTCATGAGCCAATTTTTTATTTAGATGAGTTAGAAAGAAATTTTCTTGTCTTGGCTACAAAATTTATTGAGAAATTTTTTTTTGCAATCGTCATAGGTATCAGAGTGTATATTGGAGAAAGGTTTGGGTAGCCAGAGAAAACAACAATGAGTTGGATGAAATTCGTGTGGCGAATCTTTGTGTTGATTGTAGTTGGCCTTTTGTGTAACAAGGTCGATCTTGCTGTCTTATTTTTATCTCGTTAAACATAGAAAGAATAGGAGGAAATTCTGTGTATCTGTATATTGTAGTAGGTGTGTTTTTGACAGGTTGTTAACTTTTCATTTATATAGTAATAAAAGAGCTTTCTGGTTACGTAAAATTGTAAAGTTTTCGGAAATCTATTTCATTTCTTGTCAAAAAAAATATTATAACGAATTAGCAAAAATGTTGATATTTTATTATATTTGTAGGGTGATAATCTATACTATATTGCTTATCAGATAATTAAGAAATATGGTTGTTGTATTAAAAGCAAAAACGTTATAGCCTAATATCTATGCCGTCATTGAAAAAAACATCCCTTAAAGATATTGCAGAAGCTGCCGGAGTTTCGACTGCGTTGGTATCATTCGTACTGAATGGGAAAATGAAAAAATATCGGGTGAGTGAAGATACCGCCCAGCGGATATTGAAAATAGCCCACGAAATGAACTACCAGCCTAATTTGGCGGCAAAAAGTCTGCGGGGCGGCAAGACGAAGACGATAGGATTGGTTGTTTCGGATATCTCTAACCCCTTCTTTTCACAACTGGCTCGTGTACTGGAAGATGAGGCTACTAAGCGGGGTTATACGGTACTTTTCGGTAGTTCGGATGAAGACAAGGACAAGATGAACCACATCGTCGGAAATCTGATTAATAAAGGAGTGGATGGGTTGATTATCGTTCCTTGTGAAAACTCGGAGAAATCCATTGCATCACTGATAAACAACAATATACCGATTGTCTTATTCGATCGCTATTTTCCCCAAATAAATGTCTGTTATGTAGCTCTGAATAATTTTAATGCTTCTTATACTTCGACCAAGTATCTTTTAGATGCGGGATATAACGCACCGTGTATGGTAGCTTATGACGTTAATCTCATACACATGAAAGAGCGTATCCGCGGTTATAAGAAAGCGATGGAGGATGCGGGGAAGAAAAACCTCGTGAATGTGATTTTTTTGAAGCAGGATACCCCTCGAAAATCGGCCGACAGGTTATTGCCTAAAATGTTGGATACAGGGGTGGATGCTTTTCTTTTTGCTACGAATATGATTTCGTTAGCCTGCCTTTATACTATAAAAGATAAAAGAATAGAAATCGTTAATAAGAAGATAGGACTGGTGGGGTTTGATGGTAATCCGGTGTTCGACTTCTTCAATGCTCCCATCTCTTATATTCAGCAACCGATTGATATATTGGTTCAAAAGGCTTTGGAGATTTTGATCGATCGTATTTCTGATGGGAATAATACAGTTCAGTCGGTCCTTGCAGAAGGCGAGTTTGTAAAAGTTTTACCATCTTCTTGAATTTTGTTGCCGAATAAAACCAAACGTTTCGTTAATCCATGTTTAACTTAAAATAAACACATAGCGAGAATACAAAATTGAGAAAAGCGTAGCGAACTGACTGAAAAAGCGTTTGTTACGCTATATTTTTCTCTCGGCAAAAAGCCA
>CASGEW010000021.1 GCA_949300615.1 uncultured Bacteroidales bacterium | reverse complement strand
ATTCCCGCATTCGATATGTACACCGAGGTTATTCAAGATGCCGTCATCGGGTTGATGGAAAAGGGCCGTTGCAAATTCGCCAGTGGATGCTCGTTGACCGTTTCTACCCCCGTCATCGAACGGATATTCTCCAACATCGATTTCTTCCGCGACAAGATCGTGCTCCGTCCGGGAGAAATTACCAATAACCCCGAACTGGCTCGCCGCATGGGATTGATTACCATCAATACCGCCCTGGAAGCCGATATATACGGAAATGTAAACAGTACCCACGTGGTAGGGACCAAGATGATGAACGGTATCGGTGGTTCGGGCGACTTTACCCGCAACGGATACCTCTCTATCTTTACTACTCCCTCGGTAGCCAAAGGCGGCAAAATCAGCTCTATCGTCCCGATGGTATCGCACGTCGATCATAGCGAACACTCGGTAGATGTTATTGTTACGGAACTGGGTGTAGCCGACTTGCGTGGGAAAACTCCTTCACAACGGGCTAAACTGATAATTGAAAACTGTGTACATCCTTCGTACCACGACCTGTTGAACCAGTATCTGGCCATGGCGTCCAAAGGACATACCCCCCATAACCTGAGAACCTGTTTCGCTTTCCACAACGAATTCATCAAGTCGGGCGACATGTCGAAAGTAAACTGGGAAGAGTACAAATAGGAACACTTCGCTGTCGGTTTTCCGGCAGAGGATGGAAACATATTTTTCAGAAGCGCAACGATCGGGCTGTTAAGGGCTCTTCGCTGCGCTTCCGTTTTATATATGAAATGGAAAAACCGTTTTATGTCCTTGTCATTCTGTTAAAAAACGGTATTCTCCGAACGACCAATCCAGGGAAAAGAAAATAATTTTGAATTTTCTGTCCGTGTACGTGCACGGTGCAGATTTTTTTTATACATTTGACACCCGAACGGTCACGGATAAGATCCGCCCGTCAGGAAAAACGAATCATCCCCTTGTTAATTTGAAAAATATGGAGCCATTCATTCATGCGAATTTTATGTTAAACAGCCCGGCGGCACAGGAGCTGTACCATCAGCATGCCGCCAAGATGCCCATCATAGACTACCATTGTCACCTGGATCCCCGCCAGATTGCCGAGAACCATTCGTTCCGCAACCTGACCGAGGTGTGGCTCGGCGGCGACCATTACAAGTGGCGGGCCATGCGCGCCAACGGCATTGACGAGGCCTACATTACCGGCGACAAGCCGGATTACGAAAAATTCGAAAAGTGGGCGGCTACCATTCCCTATGCCATGCGCAACCCCTTGTATCATTGGACCCACCTCGAACTCTCTCGCATATTCGGTATCGACCAGGTCTTGAAACCCGAAACCGCCGAAGATATCTATCGGCAGTGTACTGCCCTGTTGCAAACCGACGCATTTCGGGCACAGTCCATTATGAAACGCTGTAACGTGGAGGCGGTGTGCACTACGGACGATCCGGTCGATTCGCTCGAACACCACCGGGCCATCCGGCAGCACCCCTTCGGGGTGAAGGTCTTGCCCGCCTGGCGTCCCGACAAGGTGTTGGCCGTAGAAAATCCGTTGGCTTACAATGCCTATATAGACCGGTTGAGCGAAGTCTCCGGGGTGGAGATAAACCGTTACAGTACCCTGTTGGAGGCCCTGGCAAAGCGACACGACTTTTTTGCCTCGATGGGATGCAAGCTCTCCGATCACGGGCTCGACACCTTCTTCTCCGACGACTATACGGCGGCCGACATGGAGCGGATATTCTGCTCCGTACGTGCCGGGAAAGCGCCCTCCCAAGGGGAGACGGCCCTGTTTAAAAGCGGGCTGTTGCACGAGTTGGCCGTTATGGATGCCGAAAAGGGGTGGGTGCAGCAGTACCACATCGGCCCCCTTCGCAATAACAATACCCGGATGTTCCGGCAGGTAGGCCCCGATACGGGCTTCGACGCCATCAACGACCTTCCTTGCGCGGTGGCCGGACACCGCTTCTTCGACCGGTTGGACCAAATCGGGCGCCTGGCCAAAACAATCGTCTATAACCTGAACCCCAAGGACAACGAAGTGCTGGCCACGATGGCCAATACCTTCAACGACGGCTCCGTTGCCGGCAAGATGCAATACGGCGCCGGGTGGTGGTTCCTCGACCAGGAGGACGGGATGCGCAAACAGCTGAACACCCTCTCCAACCAGGGGCTGTTGAGCCGTTTCGTGGGGATGCTGACCGATTCGCGCAGTTTCCTGTCGTACCCCCGCCACGAATATTTCCGGCGGATACTCTGCAACCTGTTGGGCGAAGATATCGAGAGCGGCAAACTGCCCGCCTCGGAGATCGACTTTATCGGGCAGATGGTAGAAGACATCTGCTACAACAACGCCAAAGCATATTTTAATTTTTAACGATGAAAAAAGTAATTACCTTCGGAGAGATCATGATGCGCCTGGCCACCCCCGGTTATGAACGGTTCTGCCAGGCGGGACAATTCAACATATCGTTCGGTGGCGGCGAGGCCAACGTCGCCGTATCGTTGGCCAATTACGGCATCGACACCGAGTTTGTAACCCGTTTGCCCGAAAACGACTTGGCGGCCAGCTGCGTAAAAGAGCTGCGCAAATACGGCGTGGGCACCTCCCACATCGTATATGGCGGGGAGCGTTTGGGCATCTATTTTTTGGAGACCGGAGCCGTAGCGCGCCCCAGCAAGGTGATTTACGACCGGGCACACTCGTCGGTATCCGAGATACGTCCCGGCATGATCGACTGGGCCAGCGTGTTTGAAGATGCCGGCTGGTTCCACTGGACGGGCATCACCCCCGCCATCAGCCAGGGGGCGGCCGATGTCTGTCGCGAAGCCATCGCCGAAGCCCGCAAACGGGGCATCACCGTATCGTGCGACCTGAACTACCGGAAAAATCTCTGGAAGTATGGAAAAACCGCCGCAGAGGTCATGCCCGATTTGGTGGCCGGGTGCGATATTATCCTCGGCAACGAAGAGGATGCCGAAAAGGTATTCGGCATCAAGCCCGAAGGATTTGACGTAACCGCCACGGCAGGAGAGGTGAACGGAGCTGTCTTTGAAAGCGTATGTACCCAGTTGATGCGTCGTTTCCCCGTGGCACGCAAAATCATCATCACGTTGCGGGGATCGGTCAATGCCAACCACAATACGTGGGGCGGAGTTTTGTGGGACGGTACCCGGTTGTACCAGTCGCCCCGGTACGACATCACCCACATCGTGGACCGCGTGGGCGGTGGCGACTCGTTCATGGGAGGGCTCATTTACGGGCTGCTCACCTATCCCGGCGACGACCAGCAGGCGCTTAACTTTGCCGTAGCGGCTTCGTGTCTGAAACACACCGTTTACGGAGATTTCAATATGGTAACGGTAAAAGAGGTAGAGACGTTGATGCGGGGCGATGCCTCCGGACGCGTTTCCCGTTAACGAAAAGAAAGGAAAAACAAATGGCTGCATTTACAAAATTACAGGTGTTGCAGGTGATGCAACAGACCGGCATGGTTCCGGTGTTTTACCATGGCGACGAAAAGGTAGCGTGCCAGGTGTTGAAAGCGTGCTACGAAGGAGGTGTCCGGGCGTTCGAGTTTACCAACCGGGGAGATTTTGCTTCGGAGGTGTTCGTCGCCTTGATGAAATTCTCCCGCCGGGAGTGCCCGGAGATGATTCTGGGAGTCGGTTCTGTGGTGGATGCTCCTACGGCCGCGCTCTATTTGCAGTATGGGGCGAACTTTGTGGTAGGCCCTTACCTCAATCCCGAGGTGGCGAAACTTTGTAACCGGCACCTGGTACCTTATACCCCCGGTTGCGGTTCGGTAACCGAAATTGGCCAGGCCCAGGAGTTGGGTTGTGATTTGGTGAAGATTTTCCCGGCCGGCAACGTGGGCGGCCCCTCGTTCGTCAAGAATATCCTGGCCCCGCTGCCGTGGTCGATGATTATGGCCACGGGTGCCGTAGAACCTACCGCCGAGAACCTGACCGCCTGGATGAAGGCCGGCACGGCGTGCGTCGGGATGGGGTCGAAACTTTTCCCCAAAGCGTGTATCGCCGCCCAGGAGTGGGGGTATATAACCGAAAAGTGCCGCTTCTCGTTGGAGGTTATCCGGCAGGCACGAGCTGACTGAAATTCAAAACGTTAAATCAAAATAACATGAACGAACATACAACCAATCAAATGACGCATTACAGGTGGACCATCTGTATTATGATGTTTTTGGCACTGACGATCAATTACCTGGATCGGCAGGTGCTCTCTTTGACGTGGGATGAATTTATCAAACCCGAGTTTCACTGGAACGAAATCCATTACGGACGCATTACGGCTACCTTCTCCATCGTGTATGCCATCGGGATGTTGTTTGCCGGACGGGTGATTGACTGGATGGGTACCAAGGCCGGCTATCTGTGGTCTATCGGTATCTGGTCGGCAGGAGCCTGTATGCACGCCCTTTGCGGAGTGGCCACGGAGCTGTGGGTAGGGCTCGATAACCGCGAGCAGTTGATAGCCGCCACCGGCGACATGGCCGTTCTGATAGCGACCGTCAGTATGTATTTCTTCCTGTTTGCCCGCAGTGTGCTGGCCATCGGCGAGGCGGGATATTTCCCGGTAGCGGTCAAGGTAACGGCCGAGTATTTCCCCAAGAGAGACCGGGCCTTTGCCACCTCCATCTTCAATGCAGGGGCCTCCATCGGAGCCCTGATAGCACCGCTGACCATCCCTCTGCTGGCCAAGTTCTGGGGATGGGAGATGGCCTTTGTCATCATCGGTGTGCTGGGGTTCATCTGGATGGGCTTCTGGGTATTTATGTACACCCCGCCCGAAAAGAGCCGCTATGTCAATGCTGCCGAACTGGCATACATCGAACAGGACAAAAAGCTGGAAGCTGACCTGGTGAAGCCGTCGGCCGAGGAGACGGAGAAAAAGATGCCCCTGTGGCAGTGTTTCCGCTATCGGCAGACCTGGGCTTTTGTCTTAGGCAAGTTCTGTACCGACGGCGTTTGGTGGTTCTTCCTCTTCTGGACACCCTCCTACCTGAATACGCAGTTTGGCATCAAGACCTCCGAAGGGTTGGGCATAGCGCTCATATTTACCCTGTATGCCATTACGATGCTCTCGTTGGTGGGCGGAAAGCTCCCGACGGTTTTCATGAATCGTTCCGGCGCAAATCCCTATGCCGCCCGGATGAAAGCGATGCTTATCTTCGCCTTTGTCCCGCTGGTGGTGTTGTTTGCCCAGCCGCTGGGTACCTATTCGCCCTGGTACCCGGTGATCCTGATCGGTTTGGGATGCGCCGCACACCAGTCGTGGTCGGCCAATATCTATACAACGGTAAGCGATATGTTCCCCAAGAGAGCCATTGCCACCGTTACCGGTATCGGTGGGATGGCAGGAGGTATCAGCTCGATGTTGATGCAGGCCTGTGCCGGAAACCTCTTTGTCTATTCCGACCGGGTACAGCTCGAATTTATGGGCTTTGTCGGCAAGCCGGCCGGCTATTTTATCATCTTCTGTATCTGTTCGGTCTCCTACCTGGTGGGCTGGATTATCATGAAGACGCTGGTACCCAGGTATAAGATTATTGGAGATTGATATATGAGAAAACCGATCAATAGAAAAAACTGATAAAAACAAACGATATGAACCTGTTCGATGTAAAAGATAGAGTCATCGTCATCACCGGGGCTACCGGAATATTGGGCCGGGTGATGGTACGCCACTTTGCCGCCGAGGGCGCGAAGGTGGTGATTTTGGGCCGAAAAGAGACCGTGGGCAACCAGTTGGCTGCCGAGGCTACACAAGCCGGCGGTACGGCGGTGTTTTATACCACCGATGTGTTGGACAAGGCCCGGTTGGAACAGAACTATGCCGACATCATGGCGCGGTTCGGGCGCATCGACGTCCTGATCAATTGCGCCGGAGGCAATATGCCGGGAGCTACCATTCCGCCGGACAAAACCATATTCGACCTCGACATGGCCGCATTCGGGCAGGTGGTCGATCTGAACCTCCTGGGGACCGTCCTGCCGACCCTGGTATTTTGCCGGGCGATGGTGGCCCAGAAGAAGGGCTCCATCATCAATGTAGCCTCCGAATCGGCGTTGCGGCCGCTTACCCGGGTGGCCGGTTATGGTGTGGCCAAAGCCGCCGTTGTCAACTTTACACGCTATCTGTGCGGCGAACTGGCCCGTAAGTACGGCGACGGATTGCGGGTCAATGCCATTGCCCCGGGATTCTTCCTGACCGAACAGAACCGGACGTTGCTCACCAACCCCGACGGTTCGCTTACCGACCGTTCCAGAACCATCCTGGCCCACACCCCTTTCAACCGCTTCGGAGAACCCGAAGAGCTGCTGGGAGCCCTGCAATGGCTGGCCAGCGACGCCTCGTCGTTCGTTACCGGTTCGGTAACCGTCATCGACGGAGGATTCGACGCATTTTCAATTTAAAAATCAAAAACAGACCGAATTATGTATTTATGTAAACAGTCGTGGCGTTGGTACGGGCCGGACGATCCCGTCAGCCTGGCCGACATCCGGCAGGCCGGAGCCACCGATATTGTACACGCCCTGCACCACATTCCCAACGGAGAGGTTTGGAGCATCGACGAGATTCAAAAACGGCAGGCGCTCATTGCCCAGGCCGGTCTGAGGTGGAGTGTGGTGGAGAGTGTCCCCGTACACGAAGCCATCAAGACCCAATCGCCCGGCTTTGAACGTTATATCGAAAATTATAAAAAGAGTCTGCAAAACCTGGCCGCCTGCGGCATCCATGTGGTTACCTACAATTTCATGCCGGTACTCGACTGGACACGTACCGATTTGGCCTATGAGATGCCCGACGGTTCGCGGGCGTTGCGCTTCGAGCGGGACGCTTTTCTGGCTTTCGACCTCTTTATCCTGAAACGCCCCCGGGCACAGGAGGAATATACCGAAGAGGAAAAAGTCCGGGCCCTGGCCCGTTTCTTCCGGATGAGCGAGGAGGAGAAACAGCGTCTTACCCGCAACATGATAGCCGGTTTGCCAGGCTCGGAAGAGAGCTTTACCATCGAAGAGTTCCGCCTGGCCCTGAATCAATATGCCCAGATCGACGCCGACAAGTTGCGTTCGCACCTGATCTATTTCTTGCAGGAGATTGCCCCGGTGGCAGACGAGGCGGGTATCCAGCTGGTGATTCATCCGGACGATCCGCCCTATCCCATTCTGGGCCTGCCCCGTATCATGAGCACGGCCGAAGATTTCCGGCAACTGGTAAAAGCCGTACCCAACCCCTCGAACGGGTTGTGCCTCTGTACAGGTTCCCTGGGCGTCCGGGCCGATAACGACCTGGTCGGTATGATGCACGAATTTGGTGCTCGGATAAATTTCGTACATTTACGGAGCACCCAGCGGGACGAGAAGGGAGACTTCTACGAAGCCAACCACCTGGAAGGCGACGTCGATATGTACCGTGTCATGCGGGCCCTGTTGGAGTTGCAGCAAGAGCGGAAAACCTCCATCGCCATGCGTCCCGACCACGGACACCAGATGTGCGACGACTTGCAGAAAAAGAGCAATCCCGGTTACTCGTGCATCGGACGGTTGCGTGGACTGGCCGAATTGCGGGGGCTGGAAATGGGCATCGCAAAATCCCTGTTCTGCGAATAGGGTTGTATGCGATTACCATAAGAGTTATTCGCAGGGAAAAGACAAAGCAGGATGAGGAATCGAGTTTGGATGATTGCGGTATGGGTGGTGGTAACCACCCTCGATGCAGCGGGGATAGGATCGTATAGGGGAGACGCGAAAAGCGAGACTCCCCCCGGGAGAAATGTCCCTCTTCCGGCCGATCGGGTAGTCGTTGACGGACACGCCAATCTCCCCGATTCAGTACAGCCTTACGAGATGTTCATCCCTCGCAGGTACCTGACAAAAGAATTTCTGTTGGGAAAAGTCGAACAGGCCGAAGATACGGCCTTTGTGGAGATTTCGCGCCGCTATACCCCCTATAAGTTGCGGTTGCTTAAAGAGACCTAT
This sequence comes from uncultured Bacteroidales bacterium, assembly GCA_949300615.1. Classification (GTDB taxonomy): domain Bacteria; phylum Bacteroidota; class Bacteroidia; order Bacteroidales; family CHK158-818; genus Gallibacteroides. The sequence continues at coordinate 42,988 of CASGEW010000021.1, read as the reverse complement.
CGAGCCTTTATCCGGATGTACGAAGCAGCCCGGCAAGATGGTATAGAGCTGAAAATCATCTCCGCCGCCAGGACCTATCAGGCACAGAGCCTGCATTGGAACGCCAAGTGGAAACGATTGGAAAAGCAGGAGGCCTTTACCAGCGACCTGGAAAAGACCCGGCAGATACTCCTGTATTGTTCCCTGCCCGGTATTTCGCGCCATCATTGGGGCACCGAGATAGATTTGAACAGCTTGGAACCCTCCTATTTCGACACCCCGACCGGCGAAAAGGTCTATGCCTGGTTACAGCAAAACGCCGCCCAATATGGATTCTATCAACCCTATACCTCCCGCACCTCGCCGAACCGGGCCACCGGATTCTGCGAAGAGAAGTGGCATTGGAGTTACCGGCCGTTGTCGGCTCCCTTTCTGGTCAAGTATAAAGAGTTGGTAACCTCTGACGACATTATCGGTTTTACGGGAGACAATACCGTAAAAGCGTTGGACCTCGACGAATGGATCGACGCCGTAAACCCCCGTTTGATACTCCCATTTCCCTATGGAATCCCCCGGGTAGAGCGGCCGTTTTCTGCCGGGGAGCTTCTTCTTCCGGCCGTATCACCCCCTAAACGAATCGCACCGTAAGCGGTACAGGATACAAAAAAAGCGGTTACATAGATTGTAACCGCCTGGTTTTCAGCGAGAGCGGCAAACGGGACTCGAACCCGCGACCCTCAGCTTGGGAAGCTGATGCTCTACCAACTGAGCTACTGCCGCATTTCCGTGGGCAAATGTAATATATATTTTACATATCGGCGAGCGATAGACCTATTTTTTTTCGACCCTCTCCGAAAAAAGATTTCTCCTGTTGTCCGGTAACCGGCACTCAACCCTTTGGCACATATTTTGTTGATGTTATGAATAAAGATGTGCAGGATTGGCTGTTTTCGGCATATTTTAATACCTTTGTCAAAGGCAGCGATACCGCATCCGGAACTGTTGTTGATAATGAATGTCTATGGATTCTATTAAGATTAAAAATAACCTCGAAAAGATTTATAACCTTTTGCAAGAGAGGCGTTTAAAAGAGTCGTTTGTCTTGTTGAAGCTGCTCTCCGACACCTTGCAGCAGTGGACGTTCAGCGACAAGCTGGCCGAGATGGAGACCTCTTACCGCTATATGATTCACTATATGCTCGACGGATTTCAGGATCCCAAACGGGCGCAGATATACAACGGGTTGATTCTTTCTGCCTATGCGTTGGCAGACAAAATGACAGATTGCCTCTTGGAGAAAGAGGCTTCCACCCTCTATTACAACCGGCGTCGTTACCGGCAGGCACAGCTCGGGTTCAGCGTAGAGGAACAATTTCGCCGGGCAGAAAAATCGGCAGAAGCCCTGGCTTTGAACCAACTGGCATCCGAAGCCTCCGACCGCGAAGCCCTGTTGCGGGCCGACGAGCGGGAAGAGGCAGAGCTGTTTCTCGATGTTTGGACTGATTATCCCCCATCCGAGCAGGATATGGAATGGATGAAAACCTTGCTGGTGCCCCATACCCTCTCCGATATCCGGTTGAGCCTGGTTGTTACGGCCGTTACCCTCAGTCTGTTGCATCGCTATCACGAGCAAAAACTGGTCTGGCTGCTTTCGGCCTACGGTTATCCCTCGGCATTGGTTCGGCAGCGGGCTTTGGTGGGAGCGTTGTTGGTCATCTACCGTAACCCGGACAGGGTGAGACTCTCTTCCACGCTCTGTTCCATGCTTGAAGCCATGGCCGAAGACTCCAACCTCAAACGCGATGTGTGCAACATATTCATGCAACTTATCAAAAGCCGCGAAACCGAAAAGGTTTCCCGCAAATTTACCGAGGAGATTCTGCCCGAGATGATGAAACTGGGCCCCTCAGTGTACGGAAAAATCTCGCAGGAGGATTTGATGAACGACATAGGGGCATTGGATAAAAATCCCGAATGGCAGGAGATACTGGACCGTTCCGGCGTAGGCGACAAGCTTAAAGAGATGTCCGAATTGCAGATGGAGGGGGTAGATGTCTTTATGAGTACCTTCTCCAACCTGAAAAGTTTCCCCTTTTTCAACGAGCTCTCCAACTGGTTCCTACCCTTTCACGCGGAGCACTCCTCGTTAAGGCCGCTCTTTGGGGAGAACCCGTCGCAAAATATCCTGAAAAAGGTACTCGAATCGTCCGTGTTCCTGTGCAACTCCGACAAATACTCCTTCGCCCTTACCGTCAGCCAGGTCTCTGCCGCTCAGCGGGAGATGATGCTGGGGCAGTTTATCCCCGACGGTTCCGACATGAACGAGTTGATGAAAGAGGAGTCCGGCCTCAAATCGGCCCCCCAGGACGAAACCGCCTCGAACCAGTACATACAGGACCTGTATCGTTTCTTCAAACTGCATCCCCGCAAAGGCGAGTTTGATGACCCGTTTGTGGGCAATCCCAATTTTTACCGCGATCCGCTTTTGCGCCAGCTGTTCGATACCGGCGAGAATCTGCGCATCATCGCCGAGTTCCTGTTGAAGAAAGAGTATTACGACGAAGCCCTCGAAATCTTTATCCGGCTCTCCGATCAGGATCAGTCGGACGGGGAACTGTTCCAAAAAACAGGTTATTGTCACCAGATGCTCCGGCAGTACAGCGAAGCCCTCGAAGCCTATTTGAAAGCCGATATGATCCATCCCGACAGCTTCTGGACCATACGCCGGATAGCCTCCTGTTACCGGAGCCTGAAAAAACCCGAGATGGCCCTCGAATATTACCGGCGGGCAGACGCCCTGCGTCCCGACAACCTGGCCATCGAGATGAACATCGGGCACTGTTATTTTGAACAAAAGCAGTACCTGAAAGCGTTGCAGCACTATTTCAAGGTCGATTACCTGGACCCCCAGAACCCGCGCGCGTGGCGGCCGATTGCCTGGTGCTCGTTTTTGGAGAAAAAGAATGAACAGGCCCGCCGCTATTACGAAAAAATATTGGCAGACAAACCTACTGCCCAAGACTATATGAACGCCGGCCACGTAGAGTTCGTTTCCGCCCACATGAAAGCCGCATTGGAGCTGTACCGGCAGAGCATCGAAAAAGGCGGTTCCGATCTGGAACATTTCCTCTCCGCCTTCCGGCAGGACGAGCCCGAGCTCAAACAGCAGGGAGTCTCCCCCGAGGATATTCCGATCCTGCTTGACCAGCTGATGTACAGCGTCAAGCGTTGAGGACAACGAGGCCGCTGTAAATTTGGCGTTTTCAGATAAAATTGCGTACTTTGCCGTTAAAACCATTCGTAGCCATGCCCGATACAATAGCCCAGTTTGAACAAGTGATTTCAGTATGCCGTTCGCTCTTCTCGAAAAAGTTGCAGGATTACGGCCCTTCGTGGAGAATCATGCGTCCCTCGTCGGTTACCGACCAGATCTTTATCAAGGCAAACCGCATCCGGAGCCTCGAAACCAAGCAGGAGAACCGGGTGGGCGAGGGCATTGAAAGCGAACTGATCGGGATTGTCAATTACGGCATCGTGGGGTTGATACAGCTGCATTTGGGCTTCTCCGAGGGGGCGGACATCACCGTAGAGGAGGCGCTGGCGCTCTATGACAAATTCATGACCCAGACCAAAGAGCTGATGTATGCCAAAAATCACGATTACGACGAGGCATGGCGCAGTATGCGGGTAACCTCCTACACCGATTTGATTCTGATGAAGATATACCGTACCAAACAGATCGAAGACCATGCGGGCAAGACATTGATATCGGAGGGTATCGATGCCAACTACATGGATATGATAAATTACGCCCTGTTCGGGCTGATAAAATTCCAATTCGGAGAAGATGCAGATTGACGAAAAAATAAAAAACAAGTTTCTGCTGTGGGCGGTAATCATCTCCCGTATCGTATTCGGCGGAGTGTTTCTCTTTTCGGGATTCGTCAAAGCCATTGATCCCGTCGGGTCGGCCTATAAGTTCGACGACTATTTTGCCGCATTCGGCTTGTCGGCATTAAATATTTTCTCTCTGCCGCTGGCCTTTTCCGTAGCCGCCTTCGAGTTCTATTTAGGCGCCAATACCCTGTTGGGAGCCAACAAAAAGAGAACGCCCCTTCTCGACCTCCTGTTCATGCTCTTTATGACCCCCCTGACCCTTTATCTGGCCATTGCCAATCCGGTAAGCGATTGCGGATGTTTTGGCGATGCCCTGATATTGACCAACTGGGAAACCTTTTTCAAAAACCTCGTCCTGTTGGCATTGGCATTCGTGCTGATGCGGTACAACGACCGGGTAAAAGCCGTTTACGACGAGGCGGTGCAGGGTTTGGTCTCGCTCTATATCGTTCTTTATTCGCTGATCCTCTCCACCATCGGGTCGCACTATGAGCCCATACTGGATTTCCGTCCCTACAAGAGAGGCGTCAACATTTCCGAAGCGATGAGTATCCCCGAAGGAGCTCCCGAAGCACAATACAAAACCACGGTTGTTTACCAGAAAGATGGCAAAGAACACACCTTCCCGCTCGAAGAGCTGCCCGAGCTCGATTCTACCTGGGTATTTGTCAAGACGGTCAACGAACAGATTGAAAAAGGGTACGAACCACCCATCAAGGATTTCTCCGTATTGTCGCAACAAGGAGAAGATATTACCGAAAAATTACTGACAGATTCCCAATTCGCCTTCTGGATGATCGCCCCCTCCTTGAAAGAGGCCGACGACGACGGAATAGACCGGTTGAACGAGTTGTACGACTATTGTGTCGAACAGGGATACAACTTTATTTGCCTGACCGCCTCCGATGCCCGGGAGAGTGATATATGGCGCGACAATACCGGTGCAGAATACGGTTATGCCTTTGCCGATAAAAAGATGCTTATGACCATCTTGCGCAGCAACCCCGGAGTGATGTTGGTAAAAAACGGTACCATCTATTGGAAAGCAAGTACCCACTCGTTGCCCGACGAATGGACGGAGGCACCGTTGGACCAGACCCGGTTCTCTCAGATTGTATATAATCCGCAACGGCGTTTGTTATTTCTATTATTGGCATTAACTTTGCCGCTGGTAATTCTGTTCTTGACCGAAAAGGGCGTAAAACTGGCCGTCCTTAAATTCCGGGAGAGACGGAGGCAGAAACGGGTCAGGTTTATCCAGAAACACCGGGCCGCCCTCAAAAAAGAGGAAGAAGAGTCGTAAAAGGACATATTTTTATCTACCTAAATAAACTGTAAAGAAAATGAGAAAGAACATTGTTGCAGGAAACTGGAAAATGAACAAAACCTTGCAAGAAGGACTTGCATTGGCAACTGAATTGAACGCTGCATTGGCAAACGTAACCCCCAACTGCGACGTAGTAATCGGAACCCCCTTCATCCATTTGGCAAGCATCACGGCCGCTATCGACACCAACAAGATAGGCGTTGCAGCCGAAAACTGCGCCGATAAAAAATCGGGAGCATATACCGGAGAGGTTTCAGCCGAAATGGTAGCTTCAACCGGCGCCAAATACGTGATTCTGGGACACTCCGAACGTCGCGCATATTACGGAGAAACCTCTGCTATCCTCAAAGACAAAGTGGCTTTGGCGCTCGAAAACGGATTGACCCCTATCTTCTGCATCGGCGAAGTATTGGAAGAGAGAGAAGCCGGCAAACATTTTGACGTAGTAAAGACCCAAATTGAAGAAGCCCTGTTCAACCTCTCGGCCGAAGATTTCGGTAAAATCATCCTGGCATACGAACCCGTATGGGCTATCGGTACCGGCAAAACGGCCACTCCCGAACAAGCACAGGAGATGCACGCGTTCATCCGTAAAACCATCGCAGACAAATATGGAAAAGAGGTAGCCGACAACACCTCCATCCTGTATGGCGGAAGCTGCAATGCCGGCAATGCCAAAGAACTCTTCTCCAACCCCGACGTGGACGGAGGACTTATCGGCGGAGCCTCGTTGAAAGCAGACAGCTTTATGACCATTATCAACGCATTTTAATCATACCTATGCAATAAAAAAGAAGCCCGTTCCGACGGAGCGGGTTTCTTTGATTTTTTCAGACCAGACAAGTTATACCGGCATGGAGATAACATCCTTAAAGAAAATCGTTTTTACAGGAGTCGCTTTCGCCGTGAGCCTGACCTTGGCCGCGCAAGAGCACAGTACGACTCTGGTAAACCACTTGCAGAACTCCAACCAGGGAGGAAAGGTTACCATACACCAGGATGCCCGGTTGAATGCCCGGATGGGTAAATTTGGCGAAGGAAGTACGCTGGAACGGATAAATGACGTCTCTTACATCGTTACGCCGGGTTATCGTATCCAGGTTTTTTCGGGAAACGACCAGCGCAGATCCAAACAGGAGGCCTCCCAGAAGGAGAGACAGATAAAAGAGGTAGACCCGCAGATGGAGACCTACATCACCTTCAACGCCCCCGTGTGGAGGTTGAGGATAGGTAATTTCCGTACCTATGAAGAGGCCGATGCCCGTTTGCGCTTGCTCAAAAAAGAGTTACCCAAGATGGGAAAAGAGATGTACATCGTACAAGACAATGTCCGGTTCCCGATATATGGATCATCCCCCAATGCCTCTGAAAATCCATGAATGATAAAGAATCGGCCGTAACCGCCAAAGAAGAGGTCCGCCGCCAGCTGGCGTACCATTACAGGTCCATTTTAGAGTTGTTGGGCGAAGATGTGAACCGCGAAGGGTTGCTCAGAACCCCCGAACGCATAGCCAAAGCGATGCAGTTCCTGACCAAGGGGTACGCACAAAACCCCGAAGAGATCATCTCGTCGGCCATGTTCCGCGAAAATTACCGGCAAATGGTCATTGTAAAAGACATCGACTTCTATTCGATGTGCGAGCACCATATGTTGCCCTTTTTCGGGAAAGCGCACGTAGCCTACATCCCCAACAAGTACATTACCGGCCTGAGTAAAATAGCCCGTATCGTAGATGTATATGCCCGCCGGTTGCAGATTCAGGAGCGGCTGACCCTGCAAATCAAGGATTGTTTGCAACGCGTGTTGAATCCGTTGGGTGTCATGGTCGTGATAGAAGCACAGCATATGTGTATGCAGATGAGGGGTATAGAAAAGCAACATTCGATAACCACCACCTCCGATTTTACGGGAGCATTCAACGAGTTGAAAACCCGCGAAGAGTTCATTTCGTTGATTAAGCGTCCGGCACTTTGATGCCAGGAAGTTGAACGTAAACCGCTATGGCGATTAAAAAAGTATTTCATACATTTGCACGGAAGCAAATCTTATTCTATATTTGCACCGCAATTGCGAAAGTAGCTCAGTTGGTAGAGCATAACCTTGCCAAGGTTAGGGTCGCGGGTTCGAGTCCCGTCTTTCGCTCAGAATAAAAAACGATAGGGGGGGAGGAACGCTTGCGAAACTTGCGAAAGTAGCTCAGTTGGTAGAGCATAACCTTGCCAAGGTTAGGGTCGCGGGTTCGAGTCCCGTCTTTCGCTCTTGCTCGAAAAAAGAGGAGCCAGGCCCAAATGGCGGAATTGGTAGACGCGCTAGTTTCAGGGACTAGTGTTTGTTAAAAACGTGCAGGTTCGAGTCCTGTTTTGGGCACCAGATTGTCCGGGTGGTGAAATTGGTAGACACGCCACTTTGAGGGGGTGGTGGGCATAAGCCTGTGTGAGTTCGAATCTCATCTCGGACACCAGAAGAAAATGAGGAGAATATCGTTCATCCGATGTTCTCCTCATTTTTTGTATTGATTCCCTCCGAGATTTTAGGGGTGGGAAGGGGGAAAGTAAAATTTTCTACCGGACAAGGTAGAATCGGCCCGCCGTGGCGCGGAAGATTACCGGAGGTACGAGACAGGTTAAAACCATTTTCGTTTTTTGATGTACCATCCTACCGCAACGGCAATCAATAGCATTACGATCCAGGCCGCCAGATAACCGTATTTCCATCCCAGCTCCGGCATGAACCGGAAATTCATACCCCAAACCCCTACCACGAATGTCAGGGGGATGAACAACGTGGTAACGGCCGTGAGCCGTTTCATGATTTCGTTCATCTTCATGTCGTTGTTCGATACGTACAGCTCCATGAGCGATTTCATCGTTTCGTGGCAGATTTCCAAACTCTGCACGATGAAGTTGAGCCGGTCGTGCAGGTCGTTCAGGTAGATGAGGTTCTCCTCTTTCATCAGGCTGTTGTCATTAAAGGTCAGTTTATTGAAATTCTCTTTTAACGGGATGATCGATTTTCTCATTTGCAGGTAGTCGTGCCGTTTTTGCTGTAACCGGATCAGAAAATCTTCCGACGGATTCCCCGTGGATAGCTCTTCTTCCAGGTTGTCTAAATCATCTTCGAGCTGTGCGACGGTTTCGATGTAGTTGCTCAATATGTTGTTGCACAGCAGCCCGAACAGAAAATCGGCCGACCGGTTGCGCACCTTTGTCGTATTTGCCTCAATGGCTTTGAGTACATTCTCGAACAGCGGTTGCGAACTCTCCTGAAACGAGACGACAAAATCCTGTCCCAGAACAATGCCGAGGTGTTCCTGTTGTAACTCCTTGTCGTTGTAAAAGAAGGTATTTACCAACAGCAGTGTTTTGTCTTCGTATATCTCTATTTTGGAGATATGTTGGGCCGTTAGGATATCTTGGATGTCGAGGCGGTGCAGTCCCAACAGGTTTCCCAATTGCTCTATTTTGTCGGGATTGGACATCCCCGATACGGTTATCCAGTAAATGGATGATCCTTTTAAAGCTCCATGCAGTTTTTTTATATCCGTAATATCCGACGAGGAATAACAGTTTGCCTCGTATTGGATCAGCCGGATGCGCGTGTCCGTATTTTTGTCACCGGTATATAACAAACTCTCCATCAACAGGGAGTTTCGGGTACGTTTTCTTTTTCGGTGCAGCGAAGAGGCCTGTTTTTTCATGTCGATCATCTGCCGTTTACGTTAAGACAATTCCAATCCGAATGTTTTTGTCAAGTCCGCCAGTTTCGGATTTTTCTTGACCATGTATTCAAACTTTTCCAGTTGGCTGAATACCCTCTTCCGCTCTTCCCGCGCGCTTTGGCGTATTTGCATCCGGATGTGGGAGTTTTTCAGCTGCTGTTTTAAGAAAAGCAACAGATCGGGCGCCTTTTGGTTCAACCGTTCTATCTGGTCGGGATTTTCTACGGCCACTTCAAAGGTCTGGCTGTCCAGCAAGTGGGGCATACACAGCTGCATGGTTTTGATCAGCAGGGCCTCGGTAGGGATTGTCTGGGTAAATTTCAACCATGCCTCCGCCAACATCTTTTCATCGAAAGGGGTATTCATTTCGGGCACGGATTGTCTCTTCTCACTGTTTGCCGGTTCCTCCTTTTGTATTTTCGGGTTTTTGATGGAGATGCTCGGGATAGCAGCGGCCGTTTTAGTCGGGGCTGTTCTGGCCGTGGGAACCTCCGGAACCTTGAATTGCGGTGGAGGTGTCTGGGGCGTTGTCGGCGATGCAGGGGGCTGTGCCGACGTGGTTGGGGAGGCCGGTGCCGTTTTCGGTGTTGCCGGTGTAACTGCCGGCGTTGCCTGTGGAGAACCGGTTTTATTTACCGCCTGCAAGGGAGAGGCCTGTACGGCATTGCCCGTTTGCGGCTGTTGCCCGAGTTGGCAGATGCGTATCAGTGTCAATTCGATTAGCAGTCGTTTGTTTTTGCTCACGCGGTAGTTCAAATCGCACTCATTACTCAGTTCCATCGCTTTGTAGAGGAACGGTAGCTGGCATTGCATCGCCTGTTGGGCGTACCGTTCGCGTACCGAGGCCGATGCCTCCAATAACGGCAACGTAACGGGGTCTTTGCATACGAGCAGGTCGCGCAGGTGGCTCCCCATCCCCGAGATGAAATGCTGGGCGTCGAACCCTTTGTTGAGTACCTGGTCGAACAACAGCAACGCATCGCTGACGGAGTGGCTCAAAAATGCCTCTGTCAGGCGGAAGTAGTATTCGTAATCCAGCACGTTGAGGTTGTTTATGACGGCCTGGTAGGTGATGTTCCCTCCGGTGAAGCTGGTAACTTGGTCGAAGATGGAGAGGGCGTCGCGCATCCCTCCGTCCGCTTTCTGGGCGATGACGTTCAGGGCGTTGTCTTCGGCCGAGATACCCTCCTGCGAGGCGATGTATTGCAGTTGTTCCACAATATCGGCTACCCCGATGCGTTGAAAGTCGTATATCTGGCAACGGGAGAGAATCGTAGGCAGAATTTTGTGCTTTTCCGTCGTGGCCAGGATAAAGATGGCGTGGTGCGGCGGCTCTTCCAGGGTTTTGAGGAAGGCGTTGAAGGCCGCTTGTGACAACATGTGCACTTCGTCGATGATAAAGACCTTGTATTGCCCTATTTGGGGCGGGATACGTACCTGGTCGGTCAGTTGGCGGATATCCTCTACCGAGTTGTTCGAGGCGGCATCCAGCTCCGAGATGTTGAACGACCGCTGTTCGTTGAATGCCCGGCACGATTCACATTCGTTGCACGCCTCCCCCTCGGGGGTGGGGTGCAGGCAATTGATCGTTTTGGCAAAGATCCGGGCGCACGAGGTTTTCCCTACTCCACGGGGGCCGCAAAAGAGATAGGCGTGTGCCAGCTTATGGGAGTCTATCGCGTTTTTCAGCGTTTGCGTCAGGGCCTTCTGACCCACTACCGACCGAAAGGTGGAGGGGCGGTATTTTCTCGCTGAAACAATGTAACTGTCCATGTCGATATGAGTATTCGGATTCGTTTAAACTGTTCTCAAAGATACGAAGAAAAGGTGTAAAATAAAACTCCTTTTGTATCTTTGGTGATTGTTTGCCGTTACTCCCGGTTACAGGAACGAGCTGTCGAAATAGAGGGGCATCAGCGATACGGCCGAAGGGGCGACATAGGAGCTCTCCACTCCCGAGAGAATGATCCGGATCGGTTTCTGTTGCCGTTTTTCGTACTCCAACAGTACTTGTCGACAGGCCCCGCAGGGGGATACTGGTTTGGGAGAGAATCCCGAAGCGTTGTAAGCGGCGATGGCTATGGCGACGATTTCCCGAGAACCGCCCTGGGATCCGGCAGCGAACAGGGCAACCCGCTCGGCGCACAATCCCGAAGGATAAGCGGCGTTCTCTTGGTTGTTTCCGGTTATTATCCTGCCGTCGTCGAGCAGCAGGGCCGCTCCGACATGGAATTGCGAATAGGGGGCATAGGCGTTACGGGCCGCCTCTTGCGCCCGGGCTACCAGGTTGGCGTCGGTAGCCGGCAGTTCAGGGTTTTGATATTCGGTAAAGACCGTGCATATTTTTACTTCTCTCATGCTATTTTTTTCTTTAATGCATTTGCTCGGGTGTGTAAAGATACTTTTTTTTAGCTACTTTTGTGCGGAAACAAAAAAAAGAAATACAAACTTTACGCACACATGGTTATGAATAGATATGTAAGCAAGGCAATCTTCCTCCTTTTCCTGACGTTCGTGTTTGCCGGATACTCTTCGGCTGTTTCGGCGCAGGTGCGCAACCAGCTCTATCTCTATTACATCGAGGACTATAAGGATATTGCGATGGAGCAGCAGCAGAAATATAAAATCCCGGCCAGCATCACGTTGGCACAGGGGCTGTTGGAGTCGGGAGCCGGGAAAGGTCAGCTGGCCCGCAAGTCGAACAACCACTTCGGCATCAAATGCCACGATTGGAAAGGCCCGGCCGTTTACCACGACGACGACGAGGAGGGCGAATGTTTCCGCAAATACCGCCATGCCGAAGAGTCGTACGAAGACCACTCGAAGTTCTTGACCGGCCGTTCCCGCTATGCCTCTCTCTTCGAGCTGCGCATCACCGACTACAAGGGGTGGGCCCGGGGGTTGCAACGGTGTGGTTATGCTACCGACAAGGCTTACGCCAGTAAGTTGATCAAGATCATCGAAGATTACGATCTGGACCAGTACGATAAAATGGCAGGCAAGCATAAAACCTCCAAAAAGAGTACGGTGGTGCGCAATAAAAATTTACCCGAAGACTATACCCCGCATCAGGTATATAAGGCCAACGGATTGATATATGTCATCGTACGGGAGGGAGACCTGCTTTCGTACATTGCCGCCGAGTTCGGGTTCAAAACCGTAGGGTTGGCCGACTACAACGAAATCCCGGTCAATTACCAGCTTACCGAAGGGGACATTATTTACCTGGAAAAGAAAAACCGCAAAGCCCAGAAACCCTACCAGACGCACATCGTCAAGGGGGGCGAGTCCATGTATTCCATTTCGCAGCGGTACGGTATCCGGCTGAAAAACCTTTATAAGATGAACGACAAGTCGCTCGACTATGTAGCTACCCCGGGAGATGTTTTAAAATTAAGGTAAGCGGGGACGATGTATCTGTTTCGGAAAGCAACGTTGCAAGACCTCCCTCGGGTATATGCCCTCAAACAGGAGGTGGTACGGCATCCTTATCCGGGTATGAGTTGGAGTGAAGCATACCCCTCGGAAGAGGTATTGAAAAACGATATACAGACCGGCAGTATGTTTTTACTGCTCTCGGAAGAAAATCGGTTGTTGGGAGTCGTCTCGGTCAACGAGACGTGCGATGTCCACTATCAACAGGTAAATTGGCAGACCCCTGTACCGGCCTGCTATATGCACCGTCTTTTTGTGAAGCCCCGGAACCGGGGAGAACACCTGGGGGCAGAGCTGATCGGTAGGGTCGAGGCCGAAGCCCGTAACCGGGCATATCGCTCCATCCGGTTCGATTCGTGTACTTCCAACTATCCGGCACACCGGCTCTACGAGCGGTGCGGGTACCTCCGGTGCGGCGAAATCCCCCTGACGGGGAAAACCGGGACGTACTACGCCTTTGAGAAAAGTTTGTAAGACAAAAGACCTTCTTCGCATCTCGTGTAGCCCGTTTCTTGACGCTACCTACGGGATTTGTCGAAATAAAAGATATATCATAAAGATTCACTGACATGAAATTAAAATTCTACACCTGGCTTGTCCTGTCGGTTCTGACCTGTTCCGGTATGGCGCAAAGCGAAAAATTGACCGACTATGTCAATCCCATGGTCGGGACAGACGGTTACGGCAATGTCTATCCCGGGGCCCAAATCCCGTTCGGGGGGATTCAGATCAGCCCGGATACGGATGCCAAGTTTTACGATGCCGCTGCCGGTTACAAATACAACCATACCTCGATTCTAGGATTTAGCCTGACCCACCTGAGCGGGACGGGGATTCCCGACCTGGGCGATTTCCTTTTCATCCCCGGTACGGGCGAGATGAAACTGGGCCCCGGTACGCGCGAGAATCCCGACGAAGGATACCGTTCCCGTTATTCCCACGACAAGGAGTGGGCATCGCCCAATTACTATGCCGTGGAGTTGCAGGATTACGGCGTGAAGGCCGAGATGACGGCCGGCCTGCGCAGCGGGATGTTCCGTTTTACCTACCCCAAGTCGGACAAATCGTTCCTTATGATCGACCTCAACCATACCCTGTGGCAGTCGTGCGAGTGGTCCAACCTGCGTGTCGAAAACGACTCGACCATTACCGGTTATAAACTGGTAAAAGGGTGGGGGCCCGAACGCCACGTCTATTTTACCGCCGTGTTTTCCAAGAAGCCCGATACGTTGCGTATCATGCAGGATAAGAAACCGGTTATTTACAACACTTCCCGTTTCCGCAGCGAACGCGAGGCGTGGGGAAAGAACTTGATGGCCTGCCTTTCGTTCTCTACCCAAGCAGGCGAACAGATTGTGGTAAAGACCGCTATCTCGGCCGTCAGCACCGACGGAGCGCGGTTGAACCTGCAAGAGCTCGATGGAGAGACCTTCGACGGATTAAGAGACAAAGGCATTGACTTGTGGGAAAAAGAGTTGCAGAAATACCGGATTACCGCCGACCGGAAAACCAAGGAGACCTTCTATACCTCGGCTTACCACGCCGCCCTGCATCCCTTCATCTTCCAGGATGCCGACGGACGTTTCCGGGGGTTGGACAAAAACATCGAAACAGCCGACGGTTTTACCAACTACACCACACTCTCCCTCTGGGATACCTACCGGGCGTTGCATCCCTGGTTCAACCTGGTGCATCAGGATATCAATGCCGACATTGCCAATTCGATGCTGGCACATTACGACAAAAGCACCGAAAAGATGCTGCCGATCTGGTCCTTTTACGGGAATGAAACCTGGTGTATGATTGGGTATCATGCCGTCTCCGTTTTATCGGACATGATTGTCAAGGGGGTCGAAGGATTCGATTACGAACGGGCCTACCAGGCGATGAAACAGACGGCGCTGAACCCCCATTACGATTGCCTGCCCGATTACATCCGGAACGGTTACGTGCCGTTCGATAAAGAGGCCGAATCCGTATCCAAGACATTGGAGTATGCCTACGACGACTATTGTATCGCACAGGCTGCCCGGGCATTGGGCAAGATGGACGATTACGCCTACTTCCTGAACCGCTCCTTGTCGTATCAGACACTGGTCGATCCCGAAACCAAATATATGCGCGGGCGCGACAGCCAGGGGAACTGGCGTACCCCCTTTGCCCCGATCGCCTATCAGGGGCCGGGCTCGGTAAACGGATGGGGCGACATCACCGAAGGCTTTACCATGCAATATACCTGGTACGTCCCCCACGACGTACAGGGGTACATCGACCTGATGGGCCGGAAACTCTTTGAAAAACGGCTGGACGAGCTCTTTACCGTAGAGCTGCCCGAAGACATTCCCGGAGCGCACGACATACAGGGGCGTATCGGCGGATATTGGCACGGCAACGAACCCTGCCATCACGTGGCATACCTGTACAATTACATCGGCCAACCGTGGAAATGCCAGAAGTGGATTCGCGAAATCGTTGACCGTTTCTACGGTAACGAACCCGGCTCTTTGAGCGGGAACGACGATTGCGGACAGATGTCGGCCTGGTATCTGTTCAACTGTGCCGGATTCTATCCCGTGGCCCCTTCCAGCAATGTGTACAACATCGGTTCTCCTTGCGTGGAGGCCCTCTCCATTACCATGAGCAACGGGCAGGAGATTAACGTAACGACCGAGAACTGGTCGAAAGAAAACGTCTATGTCAAGGCGTTGTATGTAAACGGGAAAAAATACGATAAATCGTTCTTGACTTACGAAGATATCAAGCCGGGGGTATCGCTCCATTTTGTCATGAGTGCCAAACCCAACTATAAACGAGGTACCTCTCGCGATGCCATACCCCCTTCTCTATCGGTACCCGGCAAGACGATGACTTATCAGAAATAGTGGTATCACAGATTGAGAAAGAAGAGGACTGTTTGCCGCAACCGGGCAGACGAACCCTTACGAAAAACAGGAAGAGCCCGGAATTATTCCGGGCTCTTCCTGTTTAATTTCCATAAATATTGGTAGATTTAGATATGACAGGGAAGAGGGGTTTTCTGGGGTAAGTTATAATTAGAATAGGGCAAAATTCTTGTTAGCATTGTATTTTTTCTTCTTTTTTTTAATCCTTTAAAAGTAAGAAGAAAGGAAAAATTTTACTTTTAGCGGCGAAAAATTTTTGGTTATTAAATAGGCTGTTTGATAATTTAAGGTTGATATGAATTATCAAATAAGGAGTCAATTCAATTTATTCTATGCACTATGAAAAATGAGGGGAAAAAAATTAAAGTGGGGCTGATCGGGTTCGGACGTATGGGAAATTTTTATTTCCAGGCGATGCAGAAAAGTGGAAAATGGGATATTGCCTATATCTGTGATAAAAGTACCGAAACCCGCGATAATGCCAAACGTCTCTCTCCATCTTCAAAAATCGTTTCGGACGAGCAAGTTATCTTTGAAGACCCCGAAGTGGAAGTGGTCGGGTTATTTGCTTTGGCCGATTCGAGAAAAGATCAAATCGAAAAAGCCGTTCAATACGGGAAACACATCATGTCCGAAAAGCCGATAGCCGATACTGCCGAAAAGGAGTGGGAGGTTGTTCGGATTACGGAGGGTTCATCTTCCCTCTCTACCGTAAACCTTTATCTCAGAAACTCCTGGTACCATAATGAAATCAAGAAATTCATAGAAGAGGGTGAAATCGGGGAGTTGGCTATTATCCGGGTTTGCCACATGACTCCGGGATTGGCTCCCGGCGAAGGGCATGAATACGAGGGCCCGTCCTTTCACGATTGCGGGATGCACTACGTCGATATTGCCCGTTGGTATGCCGGCAGTATGTTCAAAACCTGGAATGCGCAAGCCGTCAGGATGTGGAGCTATAAAGAGCCCTGGTGGTTGCAGTGCCATGGGACATTTGAGAATGGAATAGTCTTCGATATTACACAAGGGCACGTTTATGGTCAGCTTTCCAAGGATTTGACTCATAATTCGTATATCGACCTTGTCGGGACGAAAGGCATTGTCAGAATGACCCACGATTTTAAAACGGCCGTAGTCGATTTGCATGGAGTCAATCGGACGGAAAGGATAGAACGGCCCTTTGGCGGGAAAAATATTGACAGGTTGTGCGATTTGGTAGCTGATTCCTTGTTGTCCGGAACCCGTCATCCGAATTTGCCGACGATGCGGGATGCCGCCATCGCCTCGGAATATGCCTGGAAATTCTTGGAAGATGCCGCTTTACATGATTTGCCCGCGATCGGATCGCTTCAAACATTGGAGGAGATCCGTTACAGAAGAGCCCATTTGGAAAATGGATACGGGTTGCTCAGAAAGAGAGTTCATAAAGTATCATAAAAGGGATTATTTCTGCAATATCCCCCTATTGGAAATCCTTCGAGGATGGAGATCGGGAGTGTCGGAAATAAGAAAAAGCATCGCTGTTGTCTGGTAAGAAAATAACCTTCCACAACAGCGATGCTTGTATTATTTCAACTCTTCCAGGAAAGCAAGCGATACTTTTAGCTGTTCCCGGGCAAGAGGCGATTCGTCCTCGATGTAGAATTTCTTACATCCGTTTTCAATGGCCGTCCGCAGCAATTCGGGCCAAGAGATTACCCCTTTCCCGAGAGCGACGCTGGTATCGTCCGGAGCCACTCCCTGCCAGGAGCCGGATACATCCTTGCGCAGCTCTTTCAGGTGGGCCAGTTCAAATCGTTTCGGATATCTCTTTAACCACCGGACGGGGTCTTGTCCGGCATACAGAAACCAGAAAAAATCCATCTCGAAAGTAACATACCGCTTGTCGCATAGCCGCATCATCTCGTCCATCAAGGTTTCATTTTCGTATGGGGTAAATTCATACCCGTGAGGGTGGTAATAGAACCGGATTCCTCTCTTCCGGCACAACTGGCCGAAACGGTTGAACAACTGGGCCGATTCCCGAACCGTTTCGATTGTAAATTGTTGATGGGGAATCCATCCTACTCCGATATATTTTGCCCCTAATTTGCGGGCCTCTTCAATTAACTGTTCAGGATTTTCCTGTAACAACGCATAATCTACGGTCATGGCCGAACAGTCGAGGTGGTATTTTCGTAGTAGCTCTTTCCACTCCGTTACGCTTTTGCCGTAATATCCCGACATCTCTATCTCCGTAAATCCCAACGAAACGATGTATTGCAGGGTTGCTTCCACATCGTGGTTGAAATCGTTCCGAAGCGAGTAGAGTTGCAACCCGACCTTTTTCTTGAATGTACCTGCTTTGCTGGATACGATTTTCCCTGTTCCGTTTTGCAGCCAGATGTTCAGGTTCCCTCCTGTCAAGTCGTACCCTTTCCCTATAATGTCGAGGTCGCCGTCGCCGTCCAGGTCTGCCACTTTCGATTCGTGCAGGTCTTCTCCGACTGAAATTGTTTCCTTCCGGGAGAAATCCCCGGTGCCGTCGCCGTAGAGAATCTGGTGTTGGGAGTGTTCGTTACCGCCGTTCAGCCGCATCTCGGCAAACCAGATGTCTAAATGCCCATCACCGTCCATATCGGCTATTTGCAGCGAGTGTCCGTTGTCCACTTTTTCGACGATGGTTCGATGTTGCCATTTGCCCGACGGCTCGTCAAAGGTATAGAGCAGCATCGGGCCTACGCCGTCGCCTACCACCAATACCACCTCCGGACGTCCTCCTTTGATCAGTTGTCCGGCGGCACAACGGCTGTAACGGTAGGCCGGGTCGATATCGTGGGCTTCAAACCGGTCGTTGCCCATGTATTTGAACCAGGTGGCTCCACCTACAATTTCCGGGAATCCGTCGCCGTCCATATCGGCCTTGCTCAATCCCTCGTGTTCGTTTACGTCGTTGAATTTGTAACTGGCCCGGGGCGTTATCTCTTTTCGTTCGTATCGGTAAACCGGCTTCACCTCCCATTTTCCCGTAGGGTCAGCCGGTATGCGCGCAAAGAACAACGTTTGGGCACCCTGGTTCCAGAAAACAATCTCTTGACGTCCGTCCCGGTCTATGTCGATAGCCATGATGTCATGATGTTTGGTTGCTCCCCAGTTTTTGATGGTGTGGCGCTTCCAGGGCGTGGTCGGATTCAGCTCCTTACCGGGGTTTTCGTACCACCATACTTCGTTCGATTGCCAGTCGCCTCCGGCGATGATGTCGGGGAATCCGTCGCCATTGATGTCCAAAACGCACGCTCCGGCTTCGGGCGTAGCGTGCCCGTCATCGACGATGTATTGGTCCCATCCTTGGGAGGTACGGAGGTAGGCAACCATCGAGGGCGTTTGCGAACGTTCCCCGATGGCGAAGTCGTTGATACCGTCGCCGTTGAAATCGGCTACCACGCAACACGTTTGTTGGTTGCCGCCGTTAGGCATTTTCAGATCTCCGGTGAGTGATGAGAGCTTTTCCCACTGGGTTTGTCCCAAAAGAATGGCAGGACAGAAGCAAAGCCCCCATATAGATATAGACAAAAAGAAGTGTGTTTTCATATCGTTTTAGGTTGTGTTGTTGGTTGATCAAATCTTTCCGATGAAGCAACGTTTCTCTCTCTCTTTTTTGAAAAAGAACGATAGGGGAGAGAATTGCCGGTCCTTTGCTTTTTTTGTTGGGCCAAATAGCAAACTTTTCGGGTTAATAGGCTCACCTACAAAGATAACGATTATAAAAGAAATAGATTTTACAGGGGCGATAAATTTTCCTACCTCTTCTTTTCTCGTTTTTTAGCCCTATTTTTCAGAATAGAGGAGGCAGTTCGATTGAACCAAATTTGAAAACACTTGTTTTCGTTTGCCTCTGCTCTTGCCTTTCACTATCTTTGTGAAAATTTGGCCTTAGTATGAAAAAATCATTGCTTCTACTATTTTTGTCTGTACCGTTAATCGCTTCTGCAAATGTAGTTTGGCCTTCCCTTTATATACTTTCACAAGTATATTGTTGGTATGTAATGGTGTTGGGCTTAGTGGTGGAATTTTTCGCTGTCAAGTTTTTGGGGAAAGCTTCATGGGGAAAGTCTGCCGTTATTGTTGCTGTTATGAATGCCATTTCCGCATTGGTTGGGTGGATTTTGATACCAATCAGTGGTATTCTTACGGAATTTCTGTTGTTCCCGTTTGAGCAAGGTACTTTTCATTTGTCGCATTGGATTGTAGATTACGTTTTTGTTGCCCTGGTCAATACCTGCATAGAAGGATTGTCGATGAAATGGATTTTCAAGTACAGTTTCAAACGTGTTTTCTGGTGGCTTTTTGCTGCCAACGCTGTCAGTGTGGCCCTTTCGGTGTTGGTTCCTTTTTCAAATTTTAGCTAAGCCAAAATAATGAAAATGCTTTCTTTACGGCCGGAGCAGAAAGAATTTTTCAAACAAATCCATGTAACCGGAATGGGCAACGGATGGTAGTAATTTTTCTGTTTAACTATTCAAAGATCAGTATCAAGGCACATATTAACAGTGAAATATTCCTATATATTTCACTGAAAGCCAAACGGTCTTCTTATTCTTCCTAAATCCATCCGTATTTNNNNTTGAAAACACCGTTTTCATTTGCCTCTGCTCTCGCCTTTCACTATCTTTACAGAAGATAGGCTTTGGCTCGGCAGATTCAAACTTGAAAACACCGTTTTCATTTGCCTCTGCTCTCGCCTTTCGCTATCTTTACAGAAGATAGGATGCGGCTCGGCAGATTCAAACTTGAAAACACCGTTTTCATTTGCCTCTGCTCTCGCCTTTCACTATCTTTGCAAACAAAAAAGAACAGGGGTGCAACGCTATTTCATCTATTTGTCGTACGACGGGTCTGCTTACCACGGCTGGCAGGTACAGCCGAACGGTATAACCGTACAGGCCACTCTCGAAAAGGCATTGTCAACCATATTGCGGCAACCGGTTGCTGTTACTGGCGCCGGGAGAACCGATACCGGGGTTCATGCCCGGTTGATGGTGGCCCATTTTGATATGGAGCAGGCTTTGCCCGATACCGAGGGATTTGCCGACCGATTGAACCGTGTATTGCCCAAGGACATTGCCGTATCGCACATCGTCCCGGTTCGGAACGATGCGCACAGCCGCTTCGATGCCCTTTCGCGGACCTATCATTACTACCTTTCTTTTGCCAAAGACCCTTTTTACGACCGTTATTCGATGCGAATCTCTCGTCCCCTCGACTGGGAGGCGATGAACCGGGCCGCTGCCTGCCTGTTCCGTTATACTGATTTTACCAGTTTCAGCAAGCTGCACACCGATGTGAAGACCAATAATTGCCGGATCATGGCTGCCGGATGGGCGCCCGATGGGACACGGTATCGTTTTACCATTCAGGCCGACCGTTTCTTGCGCAACATGGTACGGGCCATTGTCGGGACGTTGCTGGATGTGGGCCGGGGTCGGTTGAGTGTAGAAGGCTTTTGCCGCATCATCGAGCAGAAGAACCGGTGCAGTGCCGGGATATCGGTACCTGCGCAGGCTCTTTTTCTGGCCGATATTGCCTATCCGGACGAAATATTTCTGTAAACTATGTGGTTAGGACTCGCTTTTATCTCCGCTTGTTTGCTTGGGCTGTACGACTTGTGTAAAAAGATTTCGTTGGAGAAGAACGCCGTTATCCCCGTTCTGTTTCTCAACACGGTTTTTTGCAGTTTGATTTTCGTCCCGTTGCTTATCCTGTCTCGTTGGCAACCGGAGTGGATGCAACAGAGTGTCGTCTATATCCCTCCTTTGCAACCGGGAGCGCACCTCTATCTGTTGCTGAAAGCTGTTATCGTGCTCTCTTCGTGGATTTCGGCCTATTTTGCCATGAAGCATCTCCCGATCACCTTGTCTGCTCCTATAAAGGCCACCCAGCCGGTATTGACCCTTTTGGGGGCGTTGCTCATTTTTGGCGAGCGGCTCAACCTCTACCAGTGGATCGGAGTACTTTCGGCCATCCTCTCGTTCTATATGCTCTCGGTATCGGGTAAAAAGGAGGGTATCCGGTTCGCCCACAACAAATGGATCGGGTTTATCGTTTTGGCGACGGTGACCGGAGCCATGAGCGGGTTGTACGACAAATACCTCTTGAAACGTTTCGACCCTATGACGGTACAGGTTTGGTACACCTTCTACCAGATGGGTATCATGTTCCTGATTCTGATGGTCCTGTGGTATCCCAAGCGGAAGGAGACAACCCCGTTCGTGTGGCGAAATAGCATCTTCTTTATCTCCTTGTTTCTGACATTGGCCGATTTCGTCTATTTCTATGCCCTGAGTTATCCCGATTCGATGATTTCGATTGTTTCAATGGTACGGCGCAGCAGTGTGGTGGTCAGCTTCATGGGAGGAGCTTTGCTGTTGCGCGAAAAAAATATCCGCAGCAAAGTACCCGACCTGGTTTTGGTATTGGTCGGTATGTTGTTCCTCTACTTAGGCAGTCGTCTAAATTAACCGAAAAAATAGACCTCCTGTTTTTTTATTTCCTATCTTTGTAGAATATAGGAGGCGGTTTGGCAGAAACAAATCAGAAAAGAGGGTTTTCATTTGCCTCTGCTCTCGCCTTTTTCTATCTTTGTTTACACGAAGATAGGATTCGGCTCGGTATAGCCAAATTTGAAAACGTTGTTTTCATTTGTCTCTACTCTCTCCTTTCACTATCTTTGTACAAATAAGTAAGGCCAAAGCTATGTACAGAATTTTGTCTCTTCTTTTTCTGCTGGGAAGTTTTTCGTTTTCGGTCCTGTCCCAGAGTGCATCGGATATGTTGATCATGATGCCAGACGATTTGATCCCCCAGTTGACTGTCAACAACCGGAAAGACATGGTAGATTTTGCCAAGCTGGGCAGAGCCGACAACGTACAGAACCGGTTCGGAGGCAATTCACGCATAACCTCTCTGTCCGAAAATTTTCTGGAAGTGGCCCTGTCCGAGCAATCTTCCATGCAGCTGAAAATCTTGCCCTATCGGGATACCATCATTGTAGGTGTTATCCATACCGTTTGTGCGCCGGTCCGTGATAGCCGGATTGCCTTTTATACGACCGATTGGGAAGATATACAAACCGCCGAACTTTGGCAAATCCCCGATGCCGAAGATTTTGCCGCTACCAAAAAAACGAAAGATTTTCGCGATGCAATTTCCCTGCTGGATCTGTGGTTGGCAGAATATTCGTTTAACAAAGAGGACAATGACATTACTGTCCGTCAAACCGTAGGCGAATACCTGCCCGAAGAGATTGCCTCGAAAGTAACCCCTTATCTGTCCGATACTCCCCTTCGTTACGAGTGGACAGGTAAACGGTTTAAAAAGGCCAAACAGTAATCTTTCCTTTTTCCCGTTCTTTTCGGGAGATATCCGTTAATAATAGTTTACGTTGTATTGGGTCAAAATATCCATCGACATATAGTTGTTCAAGGAGGGAGGGTCCTTGTGAAAAAGCAGCTTGTCGCACAACGATTTGATTCCCTCATACCCTTGGTTTTCGATCCGTTGGGTAATCAGGTAGGAGATAACTCCCTCTTTCAACCGGGCCATGTTGCTTTCCAGCATATCGTATCCTACCAGCACTTTGTCCTTGAATCCTTTTTTTTTCAAATAATCTGCCAAGATAAATGCCCGCGAGTTGAAAGTAATCAGGTGTTGTACTCCGGGATGTTCTTTAAAGAACAGGTTCAGTATCTGTTCGTTGGAGATCGGATCGTAGGGTTGAAGGAACTGGCTGTATATTTTACATTGAGGATGGAACTCCCGCATATAGGCGAAAAATCCCTCCCGGCGGATAGCCGTTGTATTGGCCGTATCTTCGGGGCGGTGTATGCGGAAACAGGCTACCTCTTGCGGTTGTTGCCGTCTTACCAGCAGATCTGCACCCAAATATCCGCTTTCAAAAAGCGGCATTCCGAAAAATGACAAATAGTCTGAATCGTCTATCTTGGAATCGACGTATGCAAACGGAATTCCTTTTATCCGGAGCTGTGCCACGAACTGCAAGGTCAGCGATTTAAACGAGGGGGCGATCAGTACTGCATCAGGCAATTTGTCGAGTAGTCTGGCGGTGGCGTGTTCAAAAGAGTTTAGCGAGAATTGGTCGAAGCACAGGCTCTGTATATCCACATTAAACGTAGCGTACTCCTGGGCGGCTTTTGAGATACCCCGTTGCATCAGCTCCCAAAACTCTCCTTGGGTAAATTCCGGAATTAAGGCGACGATTCTGTATTCGCGTTTCGAGGCCAATAATGAGGCGTACATATTGGGTTTGTATCCCAGCTCTTCGATCACCTCTAACACTTTTGCCCGGCTCTCTTCCGAGACCTCTCCCCGGTTGTGTATAACGCGGTCCACCGTACCTTTCGATACTTTTGCCAGGCGGGCCACATCTTTAATCGTTACTCTTTTGGATTGTGCGCACATTTTCTTATGTTATTTTTTCAGGTATAGGTTTTATGGCAGATTCTGGCTCTCTTTTCCCATGTCGAAATCTACCAATATCGGTCTGTGGTCCGAGGGATGGTAGAAATTGGAGAGTTTCTGAGGGTCTCTGACAATGTTGCCGGTATAATCGTCTTGAAGGATCTCGGCCCGGATAACCTTTTGTAGAAGCGGTCGGGTACAATAGACGAAATCGATGCGCGATTTTCCGCCGGTCGATGAGAAAAACTGGTTGGGATATCGCTCCTTGATGATGTCTAAATAGGGGGTCTGTTGGAGAATGTAGTCGTGGACCCAAAAACGCGAGTCTCCCTCCTCGAATTTATATACCTCGTTGTCTTTGGGCGATCGGGCGTTGAAATCGCCGCACATAAACCAATATTCCTGGTCGGCATTTCCGGATGCGTTGATCGTATGCGAGCAGATGTAGGCAATTTCCATACGCCGGTATTTGTCGCCTCCATTCTCTTTCCGGCTGGCTGCCTGGTCTTTTGCCCGGTAAGCGTATGCGTGGGGCCAGGTATGGAGCGAGACGAAATTGATTTTCTTTTCGCCGAGTTCTATTTGGTATTGTCCGGCACCGTGCGATACGATACTGTCGGGTTCTGTCCCTACAATGTCAACAATTTTTTCTATCGGGTATTTCGAGGTGATTACCTGCGGGTAGTTGTCCCGGTGTCCGCTGATAGCCCAATAGCAGTGTCCGTATCGGGCTGCCAGTTCTCCCCAGTTTTTCACCAAATAGCGATCTTCGGCCTTGCACGGGTCTGCCGTGCCGGTTTTATAGATGGTTTGGGCTTCGCACCAGATGCAGACATCCGGAGAGTAGCTTTTGACCCACGTTACAAAATTGTCGTAATTATTTCCCTGGTCTGACCACATTCCGTTCTGTATGTTCCAGTAAAGTACTCGCAACGTTCCGGCCGGACGTTCTGTGGCCGAATCTTCCTGCGTCGTCTCATTTGAAGACTTTCCCGTATTTTCCCCCTTGATACTTTCATTTGGGGAAATACATAAGAGTAGTAGTGTGGTGAAAATTTTCAGAATTTTAGTGCTTTTGTCCATGATAAATGAAAGGGTTGCTCAAAACTCAAAAATAGGGATAAAAAATAGATTATGCTCCATTGACGGACAGAAAATCCGATAAGAAATATAAAATTTGTCATTTTCTGGTAAAAGTTTTACCTTTACCCCAAACCGTTCCCCTCTGTTAGGAGTACACGGTTTAAGGGAAGAGTAAGAGTATAGACCGCTTAAATTGTAAATGATGAATATTCGTTTGAAAAAAATGACGGATGCAGATCTCCCTTTTGTCAAGCGTATTTATGACTATTACACGCTTCACTCCACGGTGGTTTATTTTATTGAGCCGGTACCGTTGGAAGAGATTCGTCGTATGGTCCCTGTCGAGGATCGGAATTATCACTCTTTCTTGATTTGCGATGCCGATGGGACGCGTTACGGTTTTTGTTATTTCTCGCGTTTCAAAGAGAAACCCGCATTCCATATATCGGTCGAGGTAACCATCTATTTGGAGCCGGACTGTTGCGGGAGAGGTATTGGCCGACAGGCCTTGACATTGATGGAGCCTTATATCCGGGAGGGTGGGTTCAGTAATGCCGTAGCGTTGATCTCTGCCGAAAATGAGGCAAGTATCCGCCTGTTTGAGAAATGTGGATATCTATGTTGCGCCGAGATAAAGGAGGTTGCCGAGAAATTCGGGAAAAAATTGACTTTGAAGATGTATCAGAAGTTGTTCTCATAAAAGTAAGAC
This sequence comes from uncultured Bacteroidales bacterium, assembly GCA_949300615.1. Taxonomy (GTDB): domain Bacteria; phylum Bacteroidota; class Bacteroidia; order Bacteroidales; family CHK158-818; genus Gallibacteroides. Next base: position 17,479 of record CASGEW010000021.1, on the reverse strand, counting down.
GGCGGAATATAAAACATTCCGCCGTCTTACTTTTTTCGGTGAAAAGGCCTTATTCGGCTATTTCAAGGTAGTCGATTCCCAGCATGGCTTTTTTCATGCGGGGGGAGTATGCAGTACATTCAAACGTCAGGGTGTTTTCTCCTTCTTGAATCTGTACGTGTCCCAGATCGAATGTGCTTACCTGTAATTTTTCGTTGAAGAATCCGAGGTTGGATTTAATTCTCTTTCCATTCAAATAGATGTTGTGCGAGCCGTAGTCCGTTGCTTGGGTAAAGGCGATGGTGAGCGTTCCGTTGTAATTTTTGTCCGCGATGAACTTGACGGTCATTTTATCTCCTACCTTTTGGTTTTTCCACCAGAGTTGTGCGTTGTTGCTCCATTCTTTCACGACATTGGTTTGGCAGGAAGCGTTTCCCTGTTTGTCGGTAACGAGCAGCTCTTCGCCTTCTATCCTTCCGTTTTTAAAAAGAGGTTGCACGATGTCTATCGGGGAAAGAGCCGGGGTAACTTTGGCTCCTTCTATATCTGGGGTAACGGAGCATTTTCCGCCGGGTGCCAGGTACCAGTAGGAGACGGGGGCATAGTTCATTTTGCAATCGACCCAGTGCCACAACTCTATGTCGAATTGTAGCTTTTCGTCGAAAGGTATGGCGTCTAACGAACGGTAACGGGCGTTCAGGCTATATCCAGCCGTTAGGTTTCCGCTACCATCGGGTTGCGAGGTGAAGGGATGTCCGGTATATACTTCCGGTCGGCACCAGGCGTAGCCGTAATAGTCTTCTGTACCGGTTCCGAAGAACGACGGGAATGTTTCGTTGTCGATATATACCTTTTCATCGCCTTCTCCCCACCAGGCATCGGTGGTGTTGAATATGGTCAGGCCGTCGCCTACATATTTCCCGCTTCCCTCTAACGTAACGAAGTTTACGTCGAAGAACGAGGGCGATTGGCTGTATGAGTTGGGTTGGCGTGTCTTGACGGCCGACAGTTGGTGCCATGAACAGCCGAAGTGCATACTGTTGCTGTTCCAGTCATAGTCAGACAGGCCGATGGTTATCTCCGGTGTCTGTACCGGTTTGTCCGATACGTTCAGCAGGTTGAACCGGCACTCTTTCTTGTAGGGCATTACCCACAAGCAGGAGAGGGTACGCGAGGCCGCATCTACTTGTGTATAGCGGGTTTTCAGGTTACGTAGTTGGTATCCCGTACCGAAAAAGTCTCCTAACGGAACCCAAACCGTTGCTTCGCCGTCGAAAGATATCTCTACGATGGTTTGTCGCAATAGCCGGGCCATCTCCGTTTGAGGCAGGTCAGGCAATTTTACGGTGATTTCTCGAATGGCCGAGCGGGAACCGAAATCTTCGGGATGGGCTTCTGTGCGGGCATCCGGGGCAATCTCAATCGGGTTCAGGGTTATTTGGCGGGAGAAAGTTTCCGGGTTGTTTTGTCCTGACAGTTCTTTTTGGGTCTCTTCAATCACATCGGCATATTTTTGTAATAAATCCATGGAGAAGCTCTCTACCTTTACCGGAGAGGTATAGGTGCGGAATCCGATGTTATAGTAAACGCACTCTCCTTCGGAGGGTTCATAGGTAATTTTGCATCTTTTGGCATACGGGATTGGGAAATAGCAGTTGTGTCCCCGCTGTTCAAAGGGAGTTTTATCTGAAACGGAACATACTAACGGTGAACCGGCCAACCCTTTCCTGAAAAAGTCGAAAGCCGTACTTTCGTATGCAGGTTCTTGGGCGCCGTCTATGTAGATGCGTAGTTTTCCTTGTCCACTGATTTTAAGGTCTCCGGCAAAGGTCATCCAGAACCGTACGATGGCTCCTGGGCCGGTGGTATCCATCATAACGTGTTCTTTCCGGTCTCCATTTTGTTCTATCCGGATGTATGTATTGTTGTCGGTGTTAGCAAACCAGTCGTCGTTTCCGGGAGTTTTTGAGCGTCGGTCGTAGCTACTGAATTGTGCTGCGGTAAATGCGGGCGATGGCTGTTGAGGCAATGCCTCCCGATCGGTCATCTCTTTTAATAACGTCTCTATGGTAACCGGTTCGGAACAGGATGCCAGAAAGAGAATCATGCCGACAAAAATGGCAGTAAAAGGTAAGTGCTTCATAATAGTGTGTGTTTAAGGTTATAAATAGTAAAATGGAATGACCATATACGCAGAACTCATCAAATTTGCTCACATGAATAACCGAGTATCTCCTTTGTGTTACCAGTATCGAGGAAAGGCAAAAAAAACTTTGTTTTTCAGCTTTGGATATACCGGGCAAGCATCCCATGCACAACAAATATAGCGATAAATATGGATAAGCAATATTTTTTTTAAGTAATAACGATCATACAACATCTATTTTAGATTTGTTCTATATAAGTGAAGAGGCTGATTTTTAGCTATCAAGGGGGAAATTATTGGTTTTACAATAAGGAATATTGTTTTTTCCCCGGAACAAGAAGCGGATAGATGAAAAAAGGGAGAAATGGAACATTTCTCCCTTTCATACGACGAGGTTGTATGATGGCTGTCTATTTGGCAATCAGTAAGAAGTAATTCTTTTTCCCTTTTTGAATCAGAATATATTTGTCGTTTAACAGCTCTTTTGTGTCGATAACGGCATCGAAAGCTTGCAGTTTCACTTTGTTTACGGCTACGCCCCCGCCTTGTACGGTTTTCCGCATCTCTCCTTTTGAGGGGAATATGTTTGCCATTTCCGTCATCAGGTCAACAGCCTTGATGCCTTGCGAAAGTTGGTCGCGGCTGATGTCAAATTGGGGTACTCCCTCGAAAACCGACAGCAGGGTATCTTCGTCCAATTTCCGCAGTTGTTCGGATGTTGCATTTCCGAAGAGAATTCCCGATGCTTCGACGGCTGCGTTGTAGTCGTCTTCGGAGTGTACCATAATGGTTATCTCTTTGGCCAATCGTTTTTGCAAGGGCCGCAGGTGGGGTGCTTCGTGTTGTTCCTGAATCAGGGCGTCGATCTCTTCCTTGGACAAGGAGGTGAATATCTTGATGTATTTTTCGGCATCTATATCGCTGACGTTTAACCAGAATTGGTAGAATTTGTAAGGAGAGGTGTAGCGTGGATCGAGCCAAACGTTCCCGGATTCCGTTTTTCCGAATTTCCCGCCGTCGGCTTTGGTGATGAGCGGGCAGGTCAGGGCATAGGCCTCTCCGCCGGTAACGCGGCGAATCAACTCGGTTCCCGTGGTGATGTTGCCCCATTGGTCGGAACCTCCCATTTGCAGTTTGCAGTTCAGGGTCTTGTTCAGGTGCAAGAAGTCGTATCCCTGTACCAGCTGATATGAAAATTCGGTAAAGGACAATCCTGCCCCTGTTTCTCCCGAGAGGCGGCGTTTAACGGAATCTTTGGCCATCATGTAGTTGACGGTGATGCACTTGCCGATATCCCGGATAAAATCGAGGAAGGTGAAGTTTTTCATCCAGTCGTAATTGTTTACCAGTTTGGCCGCATTCGGGGCGTCCGAGTCGAAGTCGAGGAATTTGGACAGCTGTTTCTTGATGCACTCCTGGTTGTGGCGCAGCGTCTCCTCGTCGAGCAACTTGCGTTCCTGCGATTTCATCGAGGGGTCGCCTATCATGCCCGTTGCTCCTCCTACCAGTGCGATAGGGCGGTGTCCTGCCCGTTGAAAATGCCGCAACATCATAACGGAAACCAAATGTCCTATATGTAATGAATCCGCCGTAGGATCAATTCCTACATAGGCCGTCGTCATCTCTTTTTGTAATTGTTCTTGTGTGCCGGGCATCATGTCGTGGATCATGCCTCGCCATTTCAGTTCTTCAACAAAGTCCATTTTTACAGTTTTAGCGTTTTCGTATTTTGCGTTACAAAGATAGGTGATTATAACTGAAAATAAAAGAAATGCCCCTTTTGCTTTTATGGCAGGGATCGGAATATTTTTTGTACGTTTTTATGGATAAGGGTCATAAGCTCCTTCTCATCCATGGATAGCTCCTGCGCTGTTTGGCGATAAATCTCTTGGATGGATAGCTCCGGTTTGCCGTCGGTTTCGAGAAGGATTTTTCCCAGGTCTAACCCGGGCGAAACAAAGAGTGTTTCAGAGTATCTTTTCCCTAACGAAAGCCAGATACCAAGTTGTTGTAGTTGTAACGCTGTTTGGATATTTCCCCGGAATCCGTGGATAATCCAAGGCTGTGTCGGGCGATATTTTTTGTATAATACCGTTATTTCGCCGGTAGCCCGGACATTGTGTATGATTAGCGGCTTTTGAAACTCTTCGGCCAAAAGAATCATTTGTTCAAAAATCCGGATCTGTTCATGGATGCTGATGGTGGTTATCCGGTGGTCTATACCGCACTCTCCCACAGCCACTACACAAGGATTCTTTAACCGTTCCCGGATACGTAAATACTCCTTTTCATCGAGAATATCCAGGATATCTTCGGGTAGTATGCCTGTGGAAAAAAAGGTGTTGGGCGTATGAGGAATTTCATCTGCTTTTCCCGGTAGATTGACAATAGAGACGACATTCTCGCTCTCTTGGGGAATTCGGTGTGTATGTATGTCGTAATAAAACATGGACTTTGTTTAGGGAACCGGGTCGTATCCGCTCCCTCCCCACGGGTGGCATCGGCACAATCTTTTGAGGGCCAGCCATCCTCCTTTTATTGGCCCGTATTTGCGGATAGCCTGTACGGCATATTCCGAACAGGTGGGGACAAAACGGCACGTGGGCGGTTTGAGCGGCGACAAACAGTAGCGATAAAAATGAATCGGTAGTAACAATAGGAATGTAACGATGCGGCTTATTGCTTTCTTCATTCGTCCTGGGACTGTTTCTCCTTAATTATTATTGTTATTGGTTTTGCAGATATCGGATACCACTCTTTTTAAAAGCTCCTCCATTCGAGTATCGAATGTTCGGTACGGAGGAATCTCTTTATCTAAGTATAGAATAGCCAGATGGATCTGTTTTCCCTCCTCTTTCAACTTTTCTACGGCGATATTTTTTTTCAGCCGGAATGCCTCTTTTATGAGGCGTTTTACCTTGTTGCGCTTTACGGCGCGTTTGAACCGCTTTTTGGAAACACTTACCAGGAGCGATATTTCGGGCATATCCGGTACCGAGACCACCGCATATACGGCTCTCAGCGGGAATACGGCCAAAGATCTCCCTTCGGAGAACAGACGGTCGATAGCCGATTTCCCTCTTAAACGCTCTTCTCGGGTAAGACGTGTATCCATGTGGCTGTTTATATTGTTATAAAAAACCGAAAACGATAGGCTTGCTGTATTCTCACAAGCATCGTTTTCGGCTCTCGTTGAAAAACTTTTCAGTTTATTTTTTCGATGGTTTCGACATCTCTTTCAGGTATTTTTCAATGGCCGCTGTCATGGAGGGCATTTCCGGTGTAGGCGCTTCCACATCCAAGCGTAATCCTGCATCCCGAACCGCTTTTGCCGTTGTCGGGCCGAAGCATCCGATGCGGATGTCCTGTTGCTCGAAGTTGGGGAAATTCTTCATCAGCGAGGCGATTCCGGCCGGGCTGAAAAATACCAGCATGTCGTAGTCGAATTTTTCTTCGGGTTTGAAGTCGTTGCTGACGGTACGGTACATGACGGCCCGTGTATAGTTCAATTTGTATTTATCCAGAATGGCGGTATGTTCTTCGTTGTGTACGTCGGATACCGGTAACAGGAATTTTTCGGACGAATGTTTTTGCAAGGCAGGAATTAGATCGTCTAATTTTCCGGAGTTCCCGTAAAAAATCTTCCGTTTCCTGTAAACGATGTATTTTTGTAAATAAAGGGCAATCGATTCTGTTACGCAAAAGTACCGCATCGTTTCGGGGATGGTAACACGTAACCCTTCGCATAATCTAAAAAAGTGGTCTATGGCTGTACGTGCGGTAAAAATGACAGCGGTATATTCAGGAATGGATATTTTTTGTTGCCTGAATTCTTTCGGGGTAAGGCCTTCTACTTTGATAAAGGGTCTGAATTCTATGTTTACTCCATATTTTTTGGCAATGTCGTAATAAGGAGATTTCTCAGATGAGGGTTTGGGTTGAGAAATTAGTAGCTTCTTTATTTTCAAAGACATAAAAGTTTTTTATACAATAAAATAATAACAAAATAACGCTCCTCGATATAGTAAAAATAGCGGTGCTATTTCAAGAGCGCAAAGGTACAAAATAAAGTAAAGCAAACCACTAATATCTCTCAAAAAAATCTTAACTACTTTGTAAATAAAGATAATGCGTGCCAAGATGTAGCAAATGACAGCACAAGTGAGCCATAATCCGGACAGGGGGGGGGTATAGGTGTATAAAAGTGCCACAGGAAACAGGACGATCCCCAACAGGGCGTTGACAGAGATGAAATTTTCGATCAATAGGCCTATTTCTGTTCGACAAGAGAAGGTATATCCCAAGAGGTGGAACAAGAAAATTTGCATAAAATAGAAGATGCTTGCTGCTACTGCGAGCGTTATAACCGATAGGAATGTGGCAAGTTCGATGTTCCCGGTAAAAAAATTCCCGGTGAAATGGAACAAAAATATCCCTTCTGCAAAAAAGAGCGTACACAACAGCGAAACCCTTAGTTGTGTCTCATTGACGGTTGAGGAGACAAAAATGCTGCTGCGCTCTTTTACGTCGAACAGATAGCGTATTATCTGAAACAACAGGATGTACCCCCGACGGAAGGCCAAGGCTGCGATTACGAATAGAAAAATGAACATGATGCCTATCCCGTCGTTGTTTGCTAATGTTTTTGGGGTGAGGCTCGATCCTTGGTAAGAAGATTCTACGACCTGGCAGTTTTCTATATCTGTCTGGAAGGGGGCGAAACTCTTTCGAGGGATGGTATCTACATGGCCATAGGGCAAGGAGTCGGGGGAGAGTATCACTGACGGAATACTATCCGGAAGAACGAGGGATTGAATGTCTGTTTGCCCGTTGTTTAGCATGACCTGTTTTTTTAGATTCCTATTTGTCGCAAGGCCTGGTCGATGGTTGTTGCCACGTCCCATAAATGAAGATGTTCCGGTTTCATGAAACGTTGGTCGATGGCGGTGTGCAACATCTCGATCAAGGCGTTGTAATAGCCGTTGATATTTAGGATAACAACAGGGGATGAACACAACCCCAACTGTTTCCAGGTGATGATCTCCAATAACTCTTCCATTGTCCCGCATCCTCCGGGCAGGGCAATGTAAGCGTCCGACAGTTGAGCCATCCGGGATTTCCGTTCGTGCATGGTTTGGGTTATTTCAATCTCTCGAAGCTGGGGGTGATACCAGCCATTGTCGTACATAAAACGGGGGATGACACCGATTATGCGTCCTTCTGAATGTAAAAATTTTTCACATAAGACCCCCATTAATCCGCTGTTCCCCGCACCGCAAACGCACGTAATATTTTTTTTTGCCAATTTTTCTCCCAACTCTTCGGCGGCTTGTAAATAGGTGTCGTCTATCTTCGGGCTGGATGCACAATAGATGCAGACTGTTTTTATAGGATGAGTCATTCTTTATTTTGTGTTTGTTTATCATGGCAGGGGATTTTGGAATATTGCCAGTCCCTTGCCGGTTTATCGTATCTCCTTGTTTAGAGCCAACCGTTTTCCTTGTACCATTTTATCGTTTCATGGATACCTTTTTCAAGATCGTACTCCGGCACGAAATGCAACTCTTGTTGTAAGGGGGTGGTGTCGCATAGCCAGTTGCGTTGTTTGATGATCTGGTATTTATCGAGATTGAGAGTAGGGCTCTTCCCTGTTATCCGAGCCATTGTTTGAGATAGCCAGGAGAGGGTTTTCAACAGGAAGAGCGGAACTTTTACCGGCAATACCCGTTTTTTCCCTAATGCATTGGCCACATACCGGCGGAAATCTTCTGAGCTGTACTCTTTTCCGTCCGAAACGAAATAGGCTTTCCGGTACTCTCCTTTTTTGATGGCCGAAAAGATGACGTTTACCAAATCTTTTACATAAATGAAAGAGAGCATCTGTTTTTGGAATCCTGGAACAAAGTCTATTCCGTATCGGATGCTTTTTATCATTAAGAAGTAGTCCCTTTCACGAGGCCCGTAAACGCCTGTGGGGCGCAAGATGATATAGGGAAAGTTGGGAATGGATTGCAGGTATCCTTCTGCTTTTAGTTTGCTTCTTCCGTAAAGGGACTCCGGATGTGGTTTGTCGGTCTGTTTTACCGGTATGTATCCTGTTGTACAGCCGGCCCCCCAGGCGCTTAAACTGCTCATCAGGACAAAGCAGGTCGGTACCATTTGAGTGTCGATAAGAGACATGACCAGATTTCTTACGATGCCATAGTTGAAACGATCGAAGTCTTTGGGATGGATGCTTTTGGTAACCCCTACGTTGTGTATGATATAGTCCCATTTTTCGCCGGTCAGTTTCAATACTTTTAATTGTTGTATCAATTTTTCTCGGTTGAAATAGTCCAGACTGATGAAATGGATGTCCGGGTTTTGCAGGTATCCACGGTTTGTACTGGCACGAACACCTGCCCACGTTTCGTATCCTTCGGACAGAGCTTTTTCAACGATAAAACTGCCGATAAAACCACCGGCACCGGTTACCAGTATTTTGGCCATATTATCCCCTGTTTTTACATCAACAATTTGTGGTTATGCTCGTGTAATGCATTATATGCCAGATTGTTTGTTTATTTAGATACTTTCCTTTTTTCCTTGATTGCTTCTACAACGTTGACGATATAGTCGGCCAGTTTTTCTGCCTCTTCTACCAAGTCCATATAGAATGTTCCGGCCTGGTATTCGTATTTCTTGGCGTTTACATTTTCGATGTTGGTGATGCGTAACACATTTCGGAAGTTGTTGATTTCCGTCTCTTTATTATAGGTGCGATTTAAATCGGATTCCTCTAATTCATTTTGCGGAAGAATTTGCATCATGTTGTTGATGGCGTCGTCCACTAATTTAAAGATGGTGTCGATGTTAGCGACGATTTCATCGGTGAATTGCGTCTTGGCCTCTTGTTTGCGAATCAATGTCCGGGCCAGATGGTAGCAGCTGTCGCCCATACTTTCTATCTCTGTAACCATGGTTAACATGGTTGTAATTTGCAATTTCCCTTCGTAGCTCAACCGTCCGTCGGCCACTTTGTTCAGGTAATTGGCTATTTCGAGTTCCATCCGGTCGCTGATCTGTTCATATTTCTCTATGCGGCTGTACAGTTTGGAATACTCCTCGCTTCCCTCTTTGGTATGGAGCAGGTCTCGTACCATTCCGAACATCCGGTGGGTACGTTCGGCATACACCTGTATCTCTTTTTTTACTTGTAATAAAGAGAGTTCAGAGGTCGAGAGCATCCCGCCAGAAATATATTTGAGTTGAAATTCTTCGTCGTCGTTTTTCTTTTGTTTGATCACGTGGGTTACGATAAATACGTAGGCATTTACAAACCATCCCATGATCAATACGTTGATGATGTTGAATACCGAGTGGAAAAGCGACAAGGCGTATGATACCGATACTTGCATGGACTGATATTGACTGCTGATAGCCGCTAATGCTGGATCGGTCGGTTTTTCTTGCATTTCAGAAATCTGGTTGATGATGGCCGGGTCGGTATTCTTGATGAATTGGGCCAGTTCGTAAGGGCTGCCAAAAGAGGAAAATTCTGTAACCAATGTTGCTATCATGCGGGTAAACGGATAAAACAGTAACAGTACCCAGCAGACGCCCAAAATATTAAACAGAAAGTGCGCGAACGCAGCTCGTTTGGCCGAGATATTGGCCGATAGGGCTGCCATGTTGGCCGTAATGGTGGTCCCGATGTTTTCTCCCAATACCATGGCAGCTGCGATGTCGAAAGAGATCCAGCCTTTGCTGCACATGATAAGGGTGATGGCCATGGTGGCACTGGACGATTGTACGACAATGGTCAGCACCGTACCGATGAGCAGGAAAAGGAATATGGATAGATACCCCAGATTGGTATATTCGGTCAAAAAGGATAGGATGGTGGGGTTGCTTTGGATGTCCGGCACGGATCCTTTCAGAAAGTCGAGTCCTAAAAACAGGAAAGCAAAACCTACGATAAATTCACCCCATGAACGTCGCCGGCTGTTCCCTGAAAAGATGAGGGGGATAGAGAGCCCTATGAGCGGAATGGCAAAAGAGCTGATGCTGACTTTAAAGCCGAAGATAGAGATGATCCAGGCGGTAACGGTTGTGCCGACGTTGGCTCCCATGATAACGGTGATGGATTGGGCCAGCGAAAGAAGTCCTGCGTTGACAAAGCTGACCACCATCACGGTGGTGGCGCTTGAAGATTGGATCAATGCGGTTATCAATACCCCTGTCAAGATGCCGGTTACCCGATTGGTAGTCATGGCTGTCAGTATACTTCGCAGACGGTCTCCGGCTACTTTTTGCAATCCCTCGCTCATGACTTTCATCCCGTAAAGGAACATCCCGAGTGAACCGATGAGTTTGAGAAAGTCGTAAAAAGAATATTCCATCAGATTTTTTGTTTAAAGGGTTTTTATCTCCATTCCAATGATCTCCTTCAATGATCTCCGCAAAAATAGCGAAAATCCCTGGAACGGGCAATATCCGGCGGGGCATTTTCCATATTTTCTTTTATGTTTCTTAGGGGGAAAAATTTTTTTTAAATTTTCGCTATCACCCCTCTTTTCTTCCCAAAAAACTTTAAAAACCAAATTCTTCTTTGCTGTTTGCCAGAATCTCATAACTTTGTATGGGATGTTTTTTTTCGGGGCAGAGGTTGCCGATTGAATTATGAACTTAAACGAAAAGGTATGGAACACACAGTACGTATTTATTGCAAGAATATACAATCTTCCATCGATGTAAAAGAAGGAACTTCGTTGTTGGAGATTTTTTCTTTGTTGCGGGTCCGGTTACCCTATCAGGTCATGTGTGCCCGGGTAAACAACAAGACACAGGAGTTGAATTACCGGATTTATACGCCCAAAGATATCGAGTTCCTGGATTTGTCCCACCCTTCGGGGAGGAGAACCTATGTACGCTCCCTCTATTTTGTTTTGTACAAGGCCGTTTCTGAGATATTGCCTGATTGTAGCCTGCGCATCGAACATTCTGTATCGAAGGGATATTATTGCGATTTGGATAATTTGGGAAGAACGGTCAGTCAAGAAGAGGTTGCCCGAATAAAGGCCCGGATGCGCCAGATTATGAAAGCCGATATTCCTTTTGAGCGGATTGACTGTCCCACGGAGGAGGCCGTTGCCCGGTTCAAAAAACATGGAATGTACGACAAGGCCATTTTGTTGGAGACCTCCCGGAGGCTTTATACCACCTATTATCGGCTCGACAACTTGATTGATTATTATTACAGTTGTCTGGTCCCTTCTACGGGATTTTTATCTGTTTTCGACTTGATCAAATACGACGATGGGATGTTGCTCATTCCCCCGTCTCTCTATAATGGGAAACTCCCTGAAAAGGTTGTTGAACAGAAAAAGATGCTGGCGGTATTCAAAGAATATGTCCGTTTCAACGAGATTGCCCGGCTAAGCAATGTTGGTAATTTGAATCACGCTATTCAAGCGGGATTGGCTCCTGATTTGATCAAAATAACCGAGGCGTTGCATGAAAAGAAAATTGCGAGAATTGCCGATGAAATCGCCGAAAAGAATAGGAATGGAGAGGTTCGGGTGGTGCTCATTGCCGGGCCGTCATCTTCTGGGAAAACGACTTTTTCCAAACGGTTGGGGGTACAATTGATGACCAACTTGCTGATGCCTGTAACCATTTCATTGGATGATTATTTCTTGAACCGTGAGGAAACCCCGATAGATGAAAACGGCGATTATGATTTCGAGTCGTTGTATGCGTTGGATTTGGAACTGTTTAACCGGGACCTTTCGGCTTTGTTGGCCGGAGAGGAGATTGATTTGCCTTCGTTCAATTTTGAATTGGGGCGTCGCGAATACCGGGGAAAGAAATTGCGGTTGGCTCCCGAATCTATTTTGATTATGGAGGGGATTCATGCGCTGAATCCGGAGCTCACCTCCTGTATCGAGGATAAGTACAAGTATCGGATTTACGTCTCGGCCCTTACCTCTATTTCACTCGACGATCACAACTGTATCCCCACCACCGACAACCGGTTGTTGCGGCGTATTATTCGCGATTATAAGTATCGGGGAACCTCGGCGGCCAGTACCATTGCCCGTTGGCCCAGTGTCAGGAGGGGAGAAGATAAGTGGATATTTCCTTATCAGGAAAATGCCGATGCCATGTTCAATTCGTCGTTGTTGATCGAGTTGGCCGTTCTCAAACGGCATGCTTCTACCGTTCTGCAAGATGTGCCGCCTACCTGTCCAGAATATGGGGAAGCAGATCGTCTGTTGAAATTTCTCAGCTATTTTTTGCCGATAGAGGATGCCGAAATTCCTCCCACCTCGTTGCTTCGGGAATTTTTAGGAGGAAGCAGTTTTGTCTATTTGTAAAAAAAACGCCGAATTTATTGTCATAAAAAAAGGTTGGTCCACCGAGGACCAACCTTTTTTTGGTATCTATTGGGAGAGTTATAAGAGTCTTTTGATCTCTTCTTCCATATCTCCCATTTCGGAGTTCCGTTTTACGATGTTCCCCTTGTTGTCCATCAAGAAAAAGCAGGGGAGGGTTTCTACGTTGTATTGGAAGGCGTATGTCGATTGTACGGCTTTGGGGTCTCTTACGCTGATCCAGGGCAATTTTTCGGAAGATACCTTCCAGAGGTTTTCATCGGTGTCCAAGGAAACCTGGTAAATTTCCAATCCCTTGTCGGCATATTTCTTGTAGAACTCTTGCAACAGGGCGATGTAGCTGGGAGCGTAGGCGGCATCGAACGCAATAAAGTCGATCAGGATCGCTTTTTTCTTCCCTACGATGGAAGACAAGGCAACCTCTTTTCCGTTACGGTCTTCCAATTTGATGTCTATATAGTTGATTTCTTGCAGTTTGTCGGCGTCTATCCCTTTCTGGCTAAAAGATTTTTTAGCCTCCAACGCCAAAGCGCAAAGCTGTTTGGTACGGTCTGATTCGGGGTAGGCGATGTTGTAGGCGTTGGCAACGGCTCCGTAGAAACGGTTGTCCGATTTGTCGTAAGGGTCGTAAATCAACAGGCTGTTTACCCGTTGGAATAGTCCGAAATAGGCTACCGGCGACATCAAATCTTCAAAGATGATGGGCGAAACAATCTCCTTGTAATCCTTTACGGCGGCAATCACCGAGGTATCGTACCCTGTTTTGTCAATGGTTTTGGCGTTTAATTGCTGTTCGTATTCGTCCAATTTCTGTTTCAGGGCTTTTCCTTCCAGGGTAATCTTTTTGATTTTTTCGTTTAAGGCAGAACCTTCCACGGTGTATGCGGTGGAGAAATTGGCTTTGTCAGACGATATGCCGATGGTTTCGGTAGAGTCGATGACAAAACTGATGGCAGATTGCCCCAAACGGAGCCGGTAATATTCGGGATACGGTGTGGCCGGCAGGTTGAAAGAATAGCTGCCGTCTTTTTTTATTTTGGCCGAATCCAGTTTGCCTACACCCAGCAGGCTCAGGGATTCTATATAAAGGGTATCTCCGGCGGCGTTTTCGATTTTCCCTTGTACGGTAAATCCGCTTTTTTCTTTTGCACACGCACTTACGAGCAGCACAATGCTCATAAAAAATAAAACTTTTTTCATATTCTAATTTATACTTACTGTTATGCAATTACTTGATATCGGGTACAAAGATATGTTTTTTGACCTGTTTGTACACCTCTTTGGCTGTGATTCTTGCAAAATTGAGCTAAAATAGTCTTTGGCGAGAACGGGATTCGTTAATTCCGGGGGAGACGAGAAGAACGATTATTCCGTTCTTTTTTCTCGTACCAAATCGTTCCGCCCTTCGTATGCCATGATATCCTCTTTCCAATCCTGGGAGATCTCTTTGGACTGGATCGTCGCTATGTCGAATCCTACCATGATGGAGGTACAGGTACATTTCGTTTGTCCGGTTTGGGTATTGATAATGCGTTGTAGCATTTTAAAACTCTTGTTGCCGATTTCCGTTACAGCCGTTTGTACCGATAGCGGTTCGTTGTAAAATACGGGAGCCAGGAAGTTCGCCTGGATGCTGGCGATGACTACATCGGCACTGCGCCAGTCCAGTTTTTCGCCCCGCACGGCTTCAAAGTAACGGGATTTTCCCAAATCGAAGAAATTAAAATAGACGCTGTTGTTCAGATGTCCTAAAATGTCGATGTCGTTGAACCTCAGTTGGAGGGGGATTTCGTGTTTAAACGTTTGTTCCATATCGTTTATCTAAATATGATGTCTTTGACCAGAGGGGATCCGATCTCCTTGTTCAACCGCTCGATCAGCATCTCGCGGCACATGAGCAGTTCGTTACGCAGTACCGCAGAGGTGAGGCTGATGTAGAGCGTCCCGTTTTTCAGATAGATCTGTTGGGTATATTCGGCAATGGTCGGACCCATCATCTGGGGCCAGAGTTTGATTAATTTTATTTCGTCCAGTTTGGTGTCGAGGTGTTGGGCTTTTAGGAGATTGCGCAGAATTTCTCCTACGGGCATTGCTTCTTGCCGTTTCATGCCTCACCTCCTTTCATGGGGGCGATCTCTCCGTTGCAGACCTGGAATAACCGGAAGTCGTTGCCGTTCTGGACGATGATTTCGTCCAAATATTTCCGGTTGGTATCGGTGATGAATATCTGTCCGAAACGGGATCCCGAAACCAGCTGTATGATTTTCTCCACCCGTAGTGCATCCAATTTGTCGAAAATGTCGTCGAGCAACAGGATCGGGTCGGTGTGCCCGGTCTGTTTCAAGAAGTCGAACTGTGCCAGTTTCAGGGCGATTAGGAATGTTTTGCTTTGTCCTTGCGAGGCGATGCGTTTCATGGGATACTCTCCCAGGCAGAGGTGCAAATCGTCGCGGTGTATGCCTTTGGTGGAGTGTCCCAATATCCGGTCGCGTGTGCGGGATTGTTGCAGCAGTGCCCTTAAATCGCCGTCGGAGGCATCCGATTCGTACCGGATACCCACCTGTTCGTGGTCGGACGAGATAAACCGGTAAAACTCCTGGAAAACGGGGATGAATCTCTCCACGAAAGCGGCCCGTCTTTCAAAGATAAGACGGCCGTACGATTCCATCTGCTCTTCCCAGATGTCAAGCACGGTACCGTCGGGTTCAGCATCTCCTTTTAACAAGGCATTGCGCTGTACCAATGCTTTGTTGTAGCGGATCAAGGCATCCAGGTACTCTTTGTCCGATTGCGAGATCACCAGATCGACAAATCGGCGCCGCTCTTCGCTGCCGCCCGAAATTAAATCGGCATCGGCGGGCGATACCATCACCAGAGGGATGAACCCGATGTGGTCGGAAAGGCGCTCATACTCCTTTTTGTTTCGTTTGAACTGTTTTTTCTGGCGGCGTTTCATGCCGCAGTAGAACTCTTCCTCCTTCCCGTCCAGGTCATAAAATCCCTGGATGATGAAAAAATCCTCTCCGTGGCGGATGTTTTGAGAGTCCACTACGTTGCTGAAACTTTTGCAAAACGACAAATAGTATATGGCATCGAGCAGGTTTGTCTTTCCCATACCGTTATTCCCCAAAAAACAATTGACGTTGGGTGAAAAGCACAAATCAGCCTGTGCAATATTTTTGTAGTTGAGTATGGAAACGCGTTTCAGAATCATATTGCCACGGAAAAATTCATGCAAACTTACGCAAAGTTTTCCTTATTTGGGAGATAAAAACAACACTTTGAGCTGTTAAGGCAAAAAAAAAGAGAGGAAATTTTATTTATAAACAGAAATAAATTACTTTTGTGCTCCGAAATAAATTTGTTTAACACGTCATTAAGCTAAATAAAAAAGAGTCATGTCAAAAGAAACAAAATCACACGACGAGTTGGATGCAGTAAATGAGGCACTTTCCAGATCGGAACAATTTGTCGAAAAGTATCAGAAAAATATCATAACGGCGGTTGTAGCAGTTATTTTGGTTGTAGCTGCCATATTGAGTTTCCGTTATTTCTATATACTTCCCAAGCAGGAACGGGCACAAGCCGAGATGTTTAAAGGGGTGTTCTATTTTGAAAAGGATTCGTTCCAACTGGCTTTGACCGGGAACGGTACAGACTATGTCGGGTTTGAAGCCATTGCCGACGAACACAGCTCAACCCCTGCCGGAAATCTGGCCCAAGCATATGCCGGTATCTCTCACATGCGGTTGGGAAATTATGAACAGGCCATCAAATACCTGAAAGCGTTCGATGCCGACGACGATATGGTAGCTCCCACCCTGATAGGTGCTATTGGCGACTGCTACGTCAATATGGACCAGGTCAAAGAGGGGATCAGTTACTTTGAAAAGGCTGCTAAAAAAGCCGACAACGACTTGATCAGTCCCATTTACCTGAAAAAAGCCGGTATTGCTTACGAAAGCCTGAAAGAGTATGACAAGGCGGTAAAGGCCTACGAAACCATAAAAGACAAATATGCCAGCTCTATGGAAGCATCCGATATAGAAAAATATATCGAGAGAGCCTCCGCTCAGAAATAAAAAGTCGATAACACGCAGAAAAGAGCCGCTCAACGGACAGCGGCTCTTTTCATATAATAAACTGTAAAATGGCAACAGCATATCAAAATTTGTCGGATTACGATGTAAACAGCGTACCGGACGCATCCGGCATGACGGTGGCCGTGGTGGCGGCCGAGTGGAACCGGAACATTACGGAAAAGTTACTCGAAGGCGCCTGCAACACCCTCGAAAAACACGGGGTAAAAGCCGAAAACATAAAGGTGGCACGCGTACCGGGAACCTTTGAGCTCACCTTCGGTGCCCAGCAGATGGCCGAAGCGTACAGTCCCGATGCCGTTATCGTTTTGGGATGTGTAGTACGTGGCGATACCCCTCATTTCGATTACGTCTGTCAAGGGGTAACACAAGGAATCACGCACCTGAATACTCTGTTCGGTATTCCTTTCATTTTCGGGGTATTGACCACCGATACCATGCAGCAAGCTGAAGACCGCGCCGGTGGGAAATATGGTAATAAAGGAGACGAAGCAGCCGTTACGGCAATAAAAATGCACGATTTTGCTTGCAGGTTAAAATAATAATCGTACCTTTGCCACGCAAATAAAAAAAGGGCGAATACCAGAGTGGCCAAATGGGGCAGACTGTAAATCTGCTGTCTTACGACTTCGGTGGTTCGAATCCATCTTCGCCCACACCTCTTCCAGAGGAGGCCAAGTTTGTTTGCGGGAGTAGCTCAGTCGATAGAGCATCAGCCTTCCAAGCTGAGGGTCGCGGGTTTGAGTCCCGTTTCCCGCTCCAAAAGACCGGAACAGAATAGTTCCGGTCTTTTTTTGTTTGTCCCGAAATCTTTTTCCCTTCACCGGGGCGTTGTACCCTCATTCTCTTTCGGATGGATAGGCCTGATTCTGATTATA
>CASGEW010000020.1 GCA_949300615.1 uncultured Bacteroidales bacterium | reverse complement strand
TCCCGCAGGGTCTCCCGCTCGTCCAGCAGCAGGCGGAAGCGGTGTCGCAGGAGGCCGAAGCGTACGGTTATCCGATGGTACTTGGAGGCGATTTCAATGCGGAACCCGATGCTCCCGAAATACAAACCATGTGTGCACGATGGAGAATGCTGACCGACCGTGAGCCGACTTTTCCCTCCGAACATCCGACGGTGAAGATCGATTACCTGTTCGGGTTTCCGGCCGAAAACTGGAAGCTGATCTCGACCGAAGTGATCACCACACAGCGTTCAGACCATCTGCCCATTGTGTCGGATGTCGAATTGATTTCCCCGAAAAAGAAATAAGAATTGTATATTTATAAATAATACCCCTTTTTTAGGGGATAAAAATGCATATTTTGATAAATAAGAGAAGAAATATACAAAAAATTTGGAAGTAGCAGTGTTTTTTTGTTACTTTGCACTTTGTTATTAAAAACAGACTATCCGGAGCAAAAATATAGAAATAAACGGATTTTCTATCCTTTTAGATTTTGTGCTTATTGCAAAGGTTAGTAGAGATTGAAGGTAATTATAATTAGGTAGAACTATGGCAGAAAAGACAAAAATCAAAGAGTTGGAGAAGGTGGTGGTTCGCTTTTCAGGCGATTCCGGCGACGGAATGCAGTTGGCCGGCAATATCTTTTCCAATCTTTCGGCAAGCATTGGTAATGAAATTTCCACATTCCCCGATTATCCTGCCGAAATCAGAGCGCCGCAGGGAACGTTGAGCGGTGTATCGGGCTTTCAGGTACATATCGGCAAAGGGGTATATACCCCCGGCGATAAAGCGGACGTTTTGGTGGCGATGAATCCCGCAGCCCTGAAAACGAATGTAAAATTCTGCAAACCCAACGCTGTTATCATTACAGACGAAGACTCCTTTACCAAGAGCGATTTGGAAAAGGCGGCCTTTACTACGGACAACCCGTTTGAAGAACTTCATATTACCGGGATGCAGATCGTTCCGGTGCCCATCACTACGATGGTAAAAGCCTCTCTGGCCGATAGCGGGCTGGACAACAAGGCCATTATCCGTTGCAAGAATATGTTTGCCCTGGGGCTGGTTTGCTGGTTGTTTGACCGTCCCGTCGAACACGCTGCCCATTTGTTGAAAAACAAGTTCGCCAAGAAACCGGCTATCTATGAAGCCAACCTCAAAGTGATGAACGACGGTTACAATTACGGACACAACATTCACGCTACCGTCTCCACCTACCGCATAGAGACCATGCCCACGCAAAAAGGCTTTTATACCGACATCAACGGGAACAAGGCTACGGCGTTGGGGTTGATAGCCGCCTCTGAAAAGTCGGGGCTTCCCCTCTTCCTGGGCAGTTACCCGATTACCCCGGCTACCGACATCCTGCACGAGCTGGCTGCCCGCAAAGAGCTGGGAGTAAAGGTGGTGCAGGCCGAAGATGAGATTGCCGGCGTATGTACGGCCATCGGTGCCAGCTTTGCCGGACACCTGGCCGCCACCTCCACATCCGGTCCCGGACTGGCGTTGAAGAGCGAAGCCATCGGGCTGGCGGTAATGGCCGAGGTGCCGCTGGTAGTTATCGATGTACAGCGGGGAGGACCCTCCACCGGATTGCCTACCAAGACCGAACAGACCGACCTGTTGCAGTCCCTTTACGGCCGTAACGGCGAATCGCCGGCCGTAGTGGTGGCAGCCTCTACCCCGACCAACTGTTTCGATATGGCGTTCAACGCCGCCAAGATTGCCCTCGAACACATGACCCCCGTTATTCTGTTGACGGACGGCTTCATCGCCAACGGTTCGTCGGCATGGCGTATCCCCGAACTGGAAACCTACCCCGAAATAAAACCCAATTACGTTACCCCCGAAATGAAAGAGGGATGGCGTCCCTACAAACGCAACCCCGAAACCTTTGTCCGTTATTGGGCTTTGCCCGGCATGGAGGGCTTCATGCACCGGTTGGGCGGTCTGGAAAAGGACAACGTTACCAGCGCCATCTCGACCGATCCGGCCAACCACCAGAAGATGGTCGATCTGCGCCAGGCCAAGGTGAACTACATCGCCAACTGCATCCCCGAATTGAAGGTACTCGGCGACGAAAGCGCCGACCTGCTCGTCGTGGGCTGGGGAGGTACCTACGGACATCTGTACAGCGCCGTAGAACAGCTTAACCGCAGCGGCAAGAAGGTGGCCATGGCACACTTCAACTACATCAACCCGTTGCCCAAAAATACCGAAGAGGTGTTGCACAAGTACAAGAAAATCGTCGTATGCGAGCTGAACAACGGACAGTTTGCCTCTTTCCTGCGCTCGAAAATGCACGGTCTCGATGTGCTGCAATACAACAAGGTACAGGCACAACCCTTTATGGTAAACGAATTGGTGGATCACTTTACAAAACTGATGGAGGAAAAATAATATGAGCGATATAACATATACGGCAAAAGATTATAAGAGCGACCAATATGTGCGCTGGTGTCCCGGTTGCGGCGACCACGCAGTAGTGAACACGTTGCAGAAGGCCATGGCCGAAGTGGGCGTTGCCCCCCACGAAACGGTGGTAATCTCGGGTATCGGCTGTTCTTCGCGCCTGCCCTACTACATGAATACATACGGCTTCCATACCATCCACGGACGGGCCTCGGCCATCGCCACCGGGGTAAAAGTAGCCAATCCGGCGCTGACCGTATGGCAGATTACCGGCGACGGCGACTGTCTGGCCATCGGCGGGAACCACTTTATCCACGCCATCCGTCGGAATATCGACCTGAATATCCTGTTGCTCAACAACAAGATATACGGGCTGACCAAGGGACAGTACTCCCCTACCTCAGACAAGGGAGCCATTACCAAATCATCCCCTTACGGGACGGTAGAAGAACCCTTTATCCCGGCCGAGCTGACGTTCGGTGCACGCGGCAACTTCTTTGCACGGGCCATCGACGTGGACCTGGCTACGACCAAGGATATCATGGTAGCGGCAGCCAGACACAAAGGTGCTTCGGTAGTGGAAATCCTTCAAAACTGTGTGATATTCAACGATAACATCCACAAATATGTAACCGACAAAGAGGTGCGGGCAGACCGTACCATCCTGCTGAAACAGGGCGAAAAGATGATTTTCGGTAAAGATCGCAACAAGGGGCTGGTGCTGGACGGGATGCAGTTGAAAGCCGTTACTATCGGCGAAAACGGCGTTACCTTAGACGACATCCTTACGCACGATGCCACCACACCCGATATGTTCATGCATATGCGGCTGGCTCTGATGGATGGGCACGAATTGCCGTTGGCCCTGGGCGTTATCCGTTCGGTAGATGCCCCCACCTACGAACAGGAGGTGGCCGACCAGATTGCATCGGTAAAAGCTCGGAAAAAGGAACGTACGCTGCGTGAATACCTGTTGAGCGGCGATACGTGGGAGGTGAAATGATTTAGCAAAATTCTATAACTGGACTTGTAGAAAAGAGCGTATTTCCGGAAACGGAAGTACGCTCTTCTGTTTTTTTACCGCGGGATGCCGGTTTGGTTTGTTTCGGGTCCGTTACTTAAAATAGCGGGCCGGAAGAATGGTCAGGGTGATGGTTTCGTAGGGCGATTTCTCCCCACATTCGTAGAGCAGGGCCACATCGCCGTTGGGCAGTATGGCCATGTCGGAGTAGGCCGACGGGCCGGAATATACCGAGACGGCCTCTTCCCACGATTTTCCGCTGTCGGTGCTCCGTTTAATGGTCATGTTGATACGCTTCGTCTCCGACGAGGGGTTGGAGAAGAGCAGCGTGCGGGAGGGTTTCCCCGAACGGGAATAGTTCAGAATACTCCCCTGGCAGACCGGTTCGATCAGCTGCGGGGCGTATTGCATGGGCTCCCAGCTCTCGCCGCCGTCGTGGCTGATGGCATAGGCCCGGCTGCGGTTCTCTTTCCGGTTGACACAACGCATATTGAGCAGCAGGTCGCCGTTGCGGAGCTCTGTTACGGTGCTCTCGTTACCGCCCGGTTGGAAGACGATACCGCCCAGTTGCCAGCTCTCTCCGGCGTCGTCGGAGTAGATGACTTGCGAGTAGGTTCTATTCCCTTGGCTGTGGTTGGTGGGTACCACGATGCGCCCTTTATACGGTTTCTGGTAAAGTTGTATGGCGTGGCAGGGGCCGGTGGCGTACCAGCTCCACGAAGAGGCTTTGACGTCGGAGGTGATTTCGCGGGGGCGCGACCAGCTTTGCCCGTCGTCGTCGGAGTAGAGAACGAAAACACGCCGGGTGTCTTGGCTGGTGCCGGTTACGATCTCTTTTTCGGTATCGCTCCCCAGGTTCCAGGTAGAGAGCAGCAGGATGCGGCCCGTCTGTTGCTCCACCACCGGAGCCGGGTTGCCGCAGACGTTCTGGTTATCGCTCCAAACGATGCGCATTTCGCCCCAGCTTTTCCCGTTATCGTCCGAACGGCGTACCACCAGGTCGATTTTCCCGGTATCGGAACAGCTGTTTTTCCGGGCTTCGGCAAAGGCCAGCAATGCTCCGCTTGGAGTCCGTATAATGGCCGGTATGCGGAAGCAAAAATAGCCGTTGTCGCCCCGTTTGAAAAGGGGGGTCGAGAATAATTCGCGGGATTCTTCGCCTGTCTGGGCGAATGTCGTCCAGGAGAAGATCGACAAGAGGCAGAGAAGGAGGATGGAACGGAGTGATTTCATGCGTCGGGTTGTTTTTGTTGTATACAAATATAGCAAATATCCACCGGATATTTGCTATACGATATAAAGGAGGTTTTTGGTGTGTGGAATCAGTTGTCTGCCTGGAATTTGCGGGAAACCTTCAACAGGTTGGCGGCGTACGACATCACGTTCTGGGCCTCTTGTATGACGGTCAGATAGACCATGCCTATCTTGATGTTGCTGCTGCGGCCCTGGATGCGTTTGAGCTCGTTCTTTTTGAGGAGGGCCAGCTGGTTGATGATGACGTTTGAACGGGCTATCGTGTCGGCCATACCGTCGTATCGGTTCTCGGTAACGATGTGGTTGCAATCGTCCAGGAATCTCTTTATTTGGGCCGATATGAGGCTGAATTCCTTTTTCTGTTCCGGTTCCAGCGGGTTGAAATTGTTGTCGATGTGTTCCAGGCAGGGGTCGCAGATGCGGACGATGCTGTAAATGATTTCGCTGGCAAAATCGTTCCCCTGGAAGTAGTAGAGTCCCTTTTCGAGCGCTACGTTGGGATCGAGCCGGCTCATGGCCAGTGTCCCGATGCGTTTTACCTGTTTGAGCACCTGTTTTTCGTCGTCCAGGTGGTTCATCGATTTGCGCAATCCCCGGTAGTTTTCGGTCATGAAAGCATCGACGGTCTTTTCGTATGATACGGATGCGAATTGGAGAATCTGTTGCAACTCCTGCCGACTGTATTCCCGTAACAGGTTGAGAGCTTCTTCTCCGTTGTGCGGGTTCATCAGCCGCGAGATGACCGGGTTTTCCTGGTTTTTGGCCAGTTTCTTTTTATACAGGATTTGGCTCCGGATCAGGATGAACACGGCTAAGCAGATCAGCAGGACGATGGCCACGGCTCCCCCGAAGTAGATGGTGATGGCTGCCAGCGAGCCGGCAAAGAAAGCCACCCCGGCGGTAACGAACCACCCGCCTATCACCGAGAGTACACCGGTTACCCGATATACGGCGCTTTCGCGGCCCCAGGCCCGGTCGGCCAACGAGGAACCCATGGCGACCATAAAGGTAACGTAGGTGGTGGAGAGAGGCAGTTTCAGGGAGGTCCCTAAGGCAATGAGCAGCCCGGCCAGCACCACGTTGACCGATGCTCGTACCAGGTCGTAAACGGCTTTGTCTTCCAGGATGATTTCGTTTCGGTTGAAACGGGTGTCGATCCAGTTTCTGACGCGAAGCGGGATGATACTGATAACCGATGATGCCACCGAATTGGACGAACGTACGATGATCCGGGCGATGGGTGAGGTCCCGAAATTCTCTTCCCCCTCTTCCTGCCGGGAGAGGTTCAGTTCTGTTTTTACCACGTTGTGTGCCTTTTTGGAGAAGAACAGGGCCAATACCATGACAATACCTGACCCCACGAGGAAGTACCAGGGGGTTTGTGCCGAATCCTGCAAGGAGGTCATTAGCAGCGTTTGCGGGGTGGCTTCGGGATGGGATACCAGGTCTAAGTAGGAGGAGTAGCCGGCCAACGGTGCTCCGATAAAGTTGACCAGGTCGTTCCCGGCAAAGGCCAGTGCCAGGGCAAAGGTCCCGAACAGGATGACGATTTTAAATACGTTGATGCGCATCCAGTAAAAAATCTGCATCAGGACGGTAAAGAAAACAAAGCTGCCCCAGACGATTTGCGGGGTATAGAGATGAATCAGTTCTTTGTTTTCTGCCGTCATAAATGAACTGTCTTTGAGCCCTTTTATCAGCATGAAATAGATGATGGCGGTGATGGTCAGGCCACCGAAAAGTCCGATAAAATATTTCATGTTTTTTTTGTAGTTGAACGAGAAGAGGATACGTGCCAGGTATTGTACCAACGAACCGAAGAAGAAGGCGATGGCTACGGAGGTAAAGATACCCAGAATGACCGCCAGGGCCTTGTCGGTATTGATTAGTTGCCCGAAAGTGTACATCCCGTCGCTGCCGATGATTTTGATCAGCGCCAGGGCAAAGGTACCTCCTAACAGCTCGAACACCAGGGAGACGGTGGTAGAGGTGGGCATCCCCAGTGAATTGAAAATGTCCAGCAGCACGACATCTACAATCATGACGGCCAGCAGGATACATAGAATCTCCTCGAAATAGAAGTATTGGGGTTGAAAAATCCCGTGTCGGGCGATGTCCATCATTCCGTTCGAGAGGCTTGCTCCTATCATGATGCCGATGGCAGCGATAATCAGAATGGTCCTGAACGAGGCAGCCCGGGCCCCGATGGAGGAGTTTAAGAAGTTTACGGCGTCGTTGCTGACCCCTACCGACAGGTCAAAAACAGCCAGAATAAAAAGAAATACGATAATTGCTAAATAAAACGGTTCCATGCCAGATTTTCTTTGTTTATGTAACAGCGGCAAAAGTAGATAACAGATGTTTCAGCAATATTACA
This sequence comes from uncultured Bacteroidales bacterium, assembly GCA_949300615.1. GTDB lineage: Bacteria > Bacteroidota > Bacteroidia > Bacteroidales > CHK158-818 > Gallibacteroides. The sequence goes on along the minus strand of CASGEW010000020.1, from coordinate 22,506 downwards.
AAACAGGATATTCTGGATTTTATTTTCGGAGAGGAGAAAACGGGCCGTTTCTGGGGCGGATTATGAGGGTTTGTTTGCGGTGTTGTTCTTTAACGTCCCCGAGGGGATACCCGACAAGTCTGAAACAGAGCGTCCAGCCGTAATCAGGGCGCTGTTGATGTAGTCGCGCCCCGAGGCGTTCTGGAACGGGTAGAGCTCGAAACGGGGCATCATGGCGGCGGTATGTTCCAGTATTTCGTCTTGTATGGATTCGTAACTCTCCCATACCTTGTCGGAGGAGAAGCAATAGATTTGCAGCGGGATGCCGTTGTCGTCCGGTTCCAGGGTCCTGACCATCAAGGTGAGCGATCGGTTGACAAAGGGGTGTTGCATGAGGTAGAGCGTCAGGTATGCCCGGAAAAGCCCCAGGTTGGTTTCGATGGTGCCGTTTACGAGCCCGGCGCTGTTCTCGGTGTTCATCACCTTGCCTTCGGCCTGTTGCTCCTGTTTCTTTTCGATGTAGGATTTCAGGAGGGGAATCTCTTTCAACTCTTCCAGCATCTCCGGCGTACAGAAATGGACGGTGTTCAGGTCGATGTTGAACGAGCGCATGATGCGCCGTCCACCGGAGTCGCACATCCCCCGCCAGTTCTGGAAAGCACCCGAGATGAGCGAATAGGGCGGTACGGTTACGATGGTATTGTCGAAGTTCTGTACCTTGACCGTGTTGAGCGTAATGTCGGTTACCACTCCGTTGGCCATGTTGTTGGGCATTACAATCCAGTCGCCGATGCGTACCATGTCGTTTTGCCCTAATTGCACGCCGGCTACGAACCCGAGTATGCTGTCTTTGAAAATCAGCATCAATACGGCGGCAAAAGCCCCTAATCCGGTAATGAGGGTAACGGGGGACTTGTCGAGGATAATCGAGAAGATAATAATGAGGGCGATGAAAAAGAAGATGCCCTGTACGATCTGCATCAACCCTTTCATGGGACGGCTTCGCAACTGGTCGATTTGGGAGATGATGTCCCAGCTGATGTTGATCAGGCTGTTGATGGTGGAAAACAGGGCACAGATAAAGGCAATCCAACAGATCTTTTCCAACAGGTGGAACAGTTCGGGGTCGTTTTTCAGGGCAAAGGAGAGCAGCGGAATCACCACAAGCGGAGGGATGACCCAGGAGAGGTGCGAAAACAGCTTCCGCTTCATTAAGATTTTCAAGGATTTTATCTTTTTATATTGCAGCAACCGTTTCACGGGAAAGGCCAATATCAACTTGATACCCCAGGCCAGCAGGAAAGAGAGGAGGATGATCAGGCTGATGTAAAGCATGGGGTCTAACTTTTCGGTCAGTTCTGCCGATAATCCGGCGTGTTGCAGCAACGTTTTTATGCTCTCTTGTAACGATTGGGCAAAACGGTAGGAGTGTTCTATTTTATCCATATTTCCATAATTTATCCGGGTGGTTCATGGTTATAACCCTTTCCGGGGAGGAATGGTTTAGGGCAAGGAGAATAAATTGGTACTGCTTTGAGAAGCCCCCTGTTGGACCGTTCTCTTCTCTCCTGTGGGTAGATAATCGGAGAATGTTTGGGTGCGTATGGCGATTGTCAGCCGCCTGTCGGGTCGATAGGGTAAGGTGAGTAATAATTCTTTAACGGGTTTGTTACAAAGAAGAAACGGCGGCATCATTCCTTTGCGGCGAAAACCAATCTGTTTATAACTTATGAAAAAACTCTTTTTCTTATCGTTTCTTTTACAATTTCTGGTACAGGGCCTGATGGCCCAGGATGGCGGGCTGATCTCCGGTTCGGTGATCGAAAAGAGCTCGCAACGTACCTTGCCGGGAGCCATGCTGACGCTCGATACGTTGAACCGATATACGATTTCGGACAAAAACGGCTATTTTGAGTTTCTGAACGTACCGGCCGGCGAGTATCAAATCACAGTCTCCTATTTGGGATATTTCCCCGCCCGCCGCAGTGCCGTGGTGAAGGTGGGCGAAAATACAACGCTTGTTTTTGAAATGGAGGAGGATGTCCAGACGCTTGGTGAGGTCGTCGTGATGGGCGATATGATTCGGGGCCAGGCAAAGGCATTCAACCAACAGAAGACCAATAAAAACATTACCAACGTCATCTCTGCCGACCAGGTAGGACGTTTTCCGGATGCCAATATCGGCGATGCCCTCAAACGCGTGCCGGGGATTACGATGCAGAACGACCAGGGCGAGGCGCGCAACATCGTTGTCCGCGGTTTGGCATCTGAACTCAACTCGGTAACGCTCAACGGTAACCGTATCCCCTCGGCCGAGGGAGACAACCGCAAGGTGCAGATGGACCTCATCCCCTCGGACATGGTACAGACCATCCAGGTAAACAAGACGCTGACGCCCGACATGGATGGCGATGCCATCGGTGGGTCGGTCGATCTGGTAACCCGTGCCGCTTCGGGCGGGCAACGCATCTCGGTTACCACCTACGGCGGTTATAACCCCATCCGTAACGGGGCTACCGGAGCCGGTTCGATTGTCTATTCAAACCGTTTTGCCAAAGAGAAGGTTGGGCTTGTCTTGTCCGCCTCTTACATGAACAAAGACTACGGTTCGGATAACATCGAAGGGGTCTGGGACCAGGACGACGAGGGAAATGTTTACCTCGAAGAGATGGATGTCCGCAAATACGACGTACAACGTATCCGCCGCAGTTTCTCGCTCAATAGCGACTGGAAGATTAACGGGAACAATACGATTGCTTTCGATGCCATGTACAACTGGCGGGACGACCGCGAAAACCGTTATCGTACCACGTATCAGGATATCGAACCCGTTTATGCGGGAGATGGCGTCTCCATTACCGGCTATACCGGAGCCATCTCGCGTGAAACCAAGGGAGGGATAGATAACTCCCGCAACAAAAACCGACGGTTGGAAGACCAGCGCGTCCAGAGTTATGCCTTGACCGGTACGCACCTGGTTTCCCCCAAATTCGACATGGACTGGAACCTCAGCTATGCCAAAGCCAGCGAAGACCGTCCCCACGAACGTTATATCGAATACCTGCAAGAGGATCTTTCGATGACGCAGGATCTCTCCGATACCTATAAACCCTATATCTCGGCTCCGGGACAGAATCCGGCCCTGTTTGCGTTCGACAAACTGACCGAACAGCACGACTATACCGATGAGGACGAATATGCCGCCAAAGTCAATGCCCGTGTCCCGCTGAGCGCCATTGCCGGACAGAAAGGCCGCCTGCACTTCGGGTTGCGGGGCCGTCTCAAAAGCAAGGAGCGCAACAACAACTTTTACGAGTATTCGCCGGTGGCCGGGCTTCCCAACCTGGAAGGAATGAGTACGGTGGTTTATGACGACCCCCTGATTCAGGGGAAACGTTATGTGCCGGGAACTTTCGTTTCAAACAAGTGGCTCGGGAGGGTCGATCTCTACAACCGTTCTGAATTTGAGGCCGAAGCCGACCCTTCGGAATATCTGGTCAACAACTACAACGCCAACGAGCAGATTTATGCCTCGTACCTGCGCTGGGACCAGAATATTACCCCCGATTTGATGTTCATTGCCGGGGCCCGCGTAGAACATACCCGTGTAGAGTATGAAGGAGCTTATTCGCTGGATGAGGATTATGCAAATACGGGTATGAACAAGATGAACAACCACTATACGAATCTGTTGCCCAGCGCTACGTTGATGTGGAATGTGAACAAGCGGATGGTGTTGCGCGGGGCCTTCTCTACCGCCCTGGCCCGTCCCAACTACTATACATTGGTCCCGTTTGCCGATGTAAAGGCCGAAGACCGCGAGATACAGGCCGGGAACCCGGGGTTGAAAGCTACCTATTCGTACAATTTCGACCTCATCGGGGAGTATTATTTCAAATCGGTCGGTATCCTTTCGGCCGGACTCTTTTACAAGAACCTGGATAACTTCATCTATAACTACCTCGATGCCAACTATACGGCAGATAAGTTTGCGGCCGATTTCCCCCAGTTGCCCAATCCGGTGCCGGCGGGCGAACAGTGGCAGATGATTCGTCCCTTGAACGGAGACCAGGTCAATCTGTTCGGGGTGGAATTGGCATTCCAACGCAAGCTCGACTTCTTCGATGCCGAGTTTTTGAGAAATTTCAGCATCATGCTCAACTACACATACACCTATTCCAAGACCCAAGGTGTTTACAACGAGGATGGCGAAGAGCGTTCCGATGTTAAACTTCCGGGTACGGCTCCCCATATGTTCAATGCTTCGCTGGCGTGGGAAAACAGCCGCTTCTCGGCCCGTTTATCGCTCAACGGTACCGGCAGTTATATCGACGAGGTGGGGGGCGATTCCTTTGAAGACCTCTATTACGACCGCCAGCTCTTCCTCGATGCCAACGCTTCGTACCGTGTAGGTAAGGGATTCCGCATCTTTGCCGAAGCGAACAATCTGACCAATCAGCCGTTACGCTATTATCAGGGTACCCGCAGCCGCATGGCACAGCTCGAATACTATCAGGGCTCCTTTAATTTAGGGGTCAAATGGGATCTTTAATTTCACGTATCACAAAATTATAATCAGATAAGTCTATGAAAAAAACAACGATATTTTTAGGGTTGTGCTGCCTGTTCTTCTTTACCGCGTGTCAGCAACAGGCTCCCTCCCGGCAGGAGGTTTCGTACGAGCAGCTCGACTCGTTGCTGGATGATCATTTCAACTTTATCGTAGCCAATGACCTGGGCCGTAACGGCTATTACGACCAGAAACCGATAGCAGAACGGATGGGCGAGTTGGCCGAGAATAGCGATATCGAGTTTGTAGCCGCCGCCGGCGATGTACACCACTTTGAGGGGGTTGCCAGCGTAAACGATCCCTTGTGGATGACCAACTACGAGTTGATATATGCCCATCCGGAGCTGATGATAGATTGGTTCCCGGTATTGGGGAACCACGAGTACCGGGGCAATACCCGGGCGGTGTTGGATTACGGCAAGGTCAGCCGCCGTTGGAATATGCCGGGGCGTTACTATGCCAAATCTTTCGAGCTGGACGGTGGCGCTTCGCTCAAAATCATCTTCATCGATACAACGCCGTTGATTGACAAATACCACAAGGAGGCCGAAGAGTCGTACCGCGACGTGGCCGACCAGGATATGGAACGGCAGATTCGCTGGATCGACTCTACGCTGCAAGCCTCCGACGAGACCTGGAAAGTGGTTATCGGCCACCATCCGGTCTATGCCCAAACACCCAAAGACGAGATAGAGCGTCAGAATATGCAGCAACGGATAGACCCCCTGCTGCGCAAATACGGAGTAGATCTTTACATAGGTGGCCATATCCACAATTTCCAGCACATCAAACCGGCCGGCAGTCCGGTAGATTATGTGGTCAACTCCTCGGGATCGCTCAGCCGGGAGGTATCGCCCGTGGAGGGTACGGTGTTTTGCAGTTCGGAACCGGGATTTTCCGTCGTTTCCGCTTCTGATAAGGAGTTGAAACTCTATATGCTGGACAAGGATTGCAACATCCTGCATACGGTAGAACGACAGAAATAAAAAACATTTTTGAAAAAGAAAGGCGCAATACCTTTTCGATATTGCGCCTTTTTGTTGTCTTACTAGGATTCGAACCTAGACAAACAGAACCAAAATCTGTTGTGCTACCATTACACCATAAGACAATCCTATACTCAGAGGATGTCCTCAAAAGCGATGCAAAGATAGGCACAATCCTTTATACTTCCAAGAAAAAACGCATTATTTTACAAAAAAGCTTTTCAAGGGCTCTGGTTTGTTACAATTCACGAATCCAGACATTGCGGAAACTGATCGGGTTGCCGTGGTCCTGCAACGAGATAGGGCCGTTTCCATGAGGGAATACCCGCGGGAATCCTACATATTCAGTCGTCCCGATAATCGCCGTATTGTTTTGTAAGATAATGCCGTTTTGCAGCACCGTAACACGGGGAGGCGTGCGGTAAGTACCGTCTTTCTTGAAGGTGGGAGCTTCGTAAATAATGTCATATACATTCCATTCCCCGGGTTTGCGCATGGCGTTTACCAACGGACGGGATTGTTTGTATATACTACCGGCCTGCCCGTTTGAATAGGTTTCGTTGTTGTAATTGTCCAGAATCTGAATTTCGTATATGCCTTGCAAAAATACCCCGCTATTGCCGCGGCCCTGGCTTTCGCCCTGTACATCTTCGGGAACTCTCCATTCGATATGCAGCTGGAAGTCGCCGAACTCCTGTTTGGTACGAATCTCGCCGGTTCCGGGTTTAACGGTAAAAACGCCATCCTTTACAATCCATTCGGGCGCTTCGCCGTTGGGCTTTTGCCATTGGTCGAGGTTTTTGCCGTCGAAGAGGATGATAGCATCCGAAGGTGCGGTTGTAGAGCCGGCATCGGTAGCGGTTCCGGGAGTAACAATGGGCGGTTGCGGTTGCCACCATTCGGACATTCCGGGAGACATCGGTTCGGGATCGGGATATTTCTTGTCCTGCGCATGGGCACTGAATGTAACGATTCCTGCGCACAAAACCGTTAGTGCTTGTGAAATGGTCTTTTTCATGATCTTTTGTGATTAGTGTGTTTTTCTGACAACAAATATAGTAATTCCGTCAAAACGGCTATCCCAGAGTTCTCTTTATTTTTAATAAAAAATCTTATATTTGTATCGCATTATAATCAAATTTGTCGGTTATGAAAAGATATATCTGTTTGTTGGTGGGGCTGTTTTGCCTCTTTCATTTCGAGGCGACGAAGGCCTCTGATACCTTTACCGTTTTGCAGTTGAACCTGTGGCAGGGCGGGAGTAAAGTCCCCGGCGGACAGCAGGGAATTGTGGATGTATTGACCCAGGTAGATGCAGATGTGGTTTTCCTGTGTGAAATCAGCGGTGGACAGCAGTTTATGGAACAGTTGTTGAGTAAATTGAAGTTGAATGGAAAGAGCTATTACGGCGAGACCTTGGGTATGGATATCGGTATTTTGAGTAAATTTAAACCCGATAGTATCCGGAAAGGGAGTTTGGACTCCGGGTCAAACGCCCGGCCCATGCTGAAAATGGTTACCACTATCGACGACCAGTCTGTCTCTTTTTATGCTTGTCATTTAGATTATACGCACTATGAATGTTATATGCCCCGCGGATACAGCGGAACCAGTTGGAAAAAGATAGAGCGGCCCATCACCGATGAGCAGACGGTATTGGAAGCCAACCGGCAATCTTCTCGGGACGAATCTATCCGGGCTTTTCTTCGGGAAGTGCAGGCGGATATAAAAGAGGGACGTCCGGTTATTATGGGGGGCGACTTCAACGAACCGTCCCACCTGGATTGGCAGGAGGACACCAAAAACCTTTGGGACCACAACGGGGCAGTCATCTGTTGGGATTGTTCCCGGATGTTGCAAGAGGCCGGATTGAAAGATGCTTACCGCCAAAAATATCCCAACGCCGTTAAATATCCAGGATTTACTTTCCCCGCAGGCAATCGGGCTGCGGTGGAGAAAGAGCTCTCTTGGGCTCCCGAAGCGGACGAGCGGGACCGGATCGATTTTATCTATTACCACCCCTTAAACAAAACCCTCTCCCTGAAAAAGGTTCAATTGGTAGGGCCTGCCGAGACGGTTATACGGGGAAAAATTGCAGAGAAAGATGCCAAAGACAAGATATGGACTCCGGCCTGTGTCTGGCCATCCGACCACAAAGGGAACCTGGCTACATTCAACATTCGTCGGAAATAGAATAGCCTCCCTGTAACGAAAGGAGAGTCCAAAAGAGAAGGGTAGCGAGAAAAAAATACCTTCTTCCTTGGCTGAGGCTATGGGCGGTTGACCGATGCAAGCAACGCCTGTGCCTGCTCTTGGTCTTTTTGTAACTGTAATTTCAGCTCTTCCAGTGAGGCGAACGGTCTCTCCGGCCGCATGAAATGGTAGAAATAGACCTCTATGTTGCGACCGTAGAGGTCTCCTTGGTAATCGAACAGATGTACCTCTATCGTATAGGGATTGTCCTCCTTTATGGTAGGCCTTTTGCCGAAATTCAACATTCCATGGTAACGTGTTCCATCGTCGGGCTGCACCTGTACGGCATACACTCCGGGACGGGGTAACGCTTTTTCCTGGTCTTCTACCAGTTGGAGGTTGGCCGTGGGAAATCCCAACGTGCGTCCTATCCGATCGCCCTCCACGATATGCCCTTTTAACCGGTAAGGGTACGACAACAGGCGCATGGCCTCGCAAACATCGCCCTCTTCGCTGATCAATTTGCGGATACGGGATGAACTGATGGCCTGCCCTTCGGGGGCAAACCGGGCAGCAGGTAAAATCTCCATCCCTAAACATTTCCCGTATGCGACGTATTGTTCAAAGCCCTCGGCCCGGTTGTGGCCGAAGCGGTGGTCGTACCCGATAATTAGTGAGCGTACTTGAAAATCGTGGTATAGACAGGCCAGGAACTGCTCTGCCGACAGCTGCGACAGCTGCGAGGTAAAATCGAGCAGGATGCAGTAGTCGATGTGTGTGTCCGAGAGCAAGTCCAGCTTTTCTTGCAAGCTGTTGAGCAGACCAAAATGGGAGTCCCGGTTCAGCACTTTGCGCGGATGTTCCCGAAAGGTAACCACTGCCGAAGAGTAGTTCCGGGCACGAGCTTCCGTTACGATCTGCTCGATGAGGTACCGGTGTCCCCGATGTACTCCGTCGAAGAAACCGATACCGGCAACCAGCGGCCTGTCTCCTTTCTTGTGGCTGTGGGTGATGATCTGCATACGCGTATTATTTTTCGTCGAAGATATAGCGGAAATCCTCGCCTTGTGTTACGACAAAGGAGTTGAATCCTAATTTTTCAGCCACTTCGGTGTTTTGGCTCGAATCATCCAGGAACAACGTTTCCGACGGAAGGATACCGGTTTCGGCCACTACCTGTTCAAAAATGGCTGGATTCGGTTTTACCATCCCCATTTGGTAAGAGAGGAACATCCGGTCGAAGTAGTGTTCCATACTCCTCCCTTGCCGGTTGAAGATGTGTTGGCGCACGTAATCCATGATAATGCCGTTGGTATTGCTGAGCAAAAAAATCTGATACCGTTTTTTGAGTTGCAACAGCATATCGAGTGTATAATCGGGCATATCTACCAAAAAGGCGATAAAGGCATCGTCTATCTGCCGGTCGGTAACCGGACGGGGTATCTCCCGGCGGATGGCATCCCGAAACTGTTCGGGCGAGATTTGTCCCGATTCCAAATCCAGAAACGGGCCTTTCTGCAAATAATTTCCGATAAACTCTTCTACCCGGTCGTACCCCAGCGCCTTATAGGCGTCGATACAGGCCTGCTTGTTCAGGTTGATCAGTACGCCGCCCATATCGAACATGATTGTTTTGATACCGCTTGTCATTTTCATTCAAAATGGTCGTAATGGATGCAAAATTAAGAAACTTTACCGGAGCGTTAAAATACCAACGACAGATTAACGTTTATTGTCTGCCTCGGTATGTATGGGGGATTTGTTGTTATCGAGAGTCCTTCCTCGCGGAGAGTACAAGAGAAAAATCTTTTTTCGCCGATTAATGTCGCTAAAATTTGCAGATTTCATCAAAAAGCCGTAATATTGCACCCGATTTTGGATGACCTAATCCAGAACAGGTCCTATAGCTCAGTTGGTCAGAGCACCTGACTCATAATCAGGGAGTCCTTGGTTCAAGCCCAAGTGGGACCACAAGGGGGGGAGGTGAAGAAAAGACAACCCCGACAAGCAGTTAAGAGACAACTTAACTGCTTTTTTATTTCATAATGGCATTTACATCTGCTGCCGATAATTTCCGATAGATCAGAGAGAACATCTGATTAAGGCATTATCTTCTTGATATTCTTGCCCTTATACGACTTAGACTAACAGGTGTAATTCCCAGATAAGAGGCAAGATGCTCCAACGGGATTCGAGCAAATAAATATGGATGTTTCTTTAACAACTCCTCATAACGTTTTGATGCGGTGGTAAATAAAAACGGAATAAACCTCTCCTCGGTCCGCAGAAGTTCTGTTTCTGCCAATTTCCGTCCCCAGTTAGCTATATGTATGTCTTGAAGAAACAATGCCTCCAAAGCCGTTTGGTTTAAACTGTAAATAACAGAATTCTCCATACATTCAACCGTTTCATACCCGGATTCATGTTTTACGTAACTTTTCAGCGAAACAACCACCGTTCCTTCTGCACCAATCCAGAAAGTAACATCTCGGTCCTCTCCCGGCACATATGCACGGACAATTCCTTGCTCCACGAAATATATGCTATTTTCCACCTTTCCCGCTTTTACAAGGAGATTCCCTTTATAGTACGTTCTTTTTATCATGCAGGCAAACAAGGTTTGAAACGAATCCTCCGATAGCGGATATATACTGTTGATTATATTTTTTATATCCATATATACTTATCTAATTATCAAATGTTTCTCAAAAGTACAAAAAAATACTCTCCTGTATTCTTTCTTATCAAATGATAAGTTCTCTGTGCATCGATGATGATTACATTTGCGCAAATTTTATTAGAAAACATTGAAATCATGAATTGGATCATTTTAATCATTGCTGGCCTTTTTGAGGCCGGATTTGCTTTTTGTTTGGGAAAGATGAGAAATACCCTTGGTTTTGAACATTACCTTTGGATAACAGGGTTTATTATTTGCCTGGCAATCAGTATGCTATTATTATCCAAAGCCGTACAGACATTACCAATAAGCACAGCTTATCCCGTATGGACAGGTATTGGTGCTGTCGGCACAGTTGTTATAGGCATTTTATTTTTCCATGAACCTGCAACAGCAATACGCCTGTTTTTTACGGCAACATTAATAGCCTCAATAATAGGTTTAAAAATGGTTTGAACGGAAAAGGAAAGGTTAAGAAAACGGGGTTATCTCTAAATTTACGTAATGCAAAGATTCCCTGTATGAAACGCAACCATTTACCACAATTAAGAAAATTCAAATTGTTCCCTGATATATTCCATTAATTCCCGGTTTCCGCACAGGGGATGCTGTATGCTCCTTCTTCCCTTAAATCCATGTTCCATTAATAGCTCCTCTGACAGGTTGTTTCCGGTATATTCTTTTTCGGCCTTTAACCGACAGGTAAGAGGTTGGGGAGCTTTCTCAAACCAATATGCAGAATCTCCACGCGACACATTGTCTGCCACCACCACGGTTTTGAAAATTATTTTCCGCTCTTCGGAGCTAAAAACATATACGATATCCCCTATTTCAAACCTGAAATTTCGCGCTTTTGCCCAATCTATGAATCCAATTTCCTGCAATGCCTTATAGTGATCGCAGCGTTCTTTTTTAGCAAACACCATCCATTCTCTCATTTCTCCAAATCATTATTAAATATGTTAATTCCCTAATTCTTGCCTGCACAAAGGCCTCTGTTGCCGGATGAACAGCACCCCGTCCACGGCCTGCATCCACCGCCCCTCTTTCTCTCCGCCCACCAGACTGGCCTTGAACGGTTGGCCGGTGAGCAACGAATCGCGACAGGTGGAGAAATCGACAAAGGAGAAGGCGTAGTGGCTGTTCAGTACCGCTTCCAGGCTTCCGGCAGAGGGCGTCGGCAACTCTCCTTGTAGCTGCTTCCCGTCATCGACCGCCCCCCGGTAGTCGTTGAAGGCGAGGGTATAGGTTTGTCCCGGAAACCACTCGTCCAGCCAGCTGCGCAATGACTTGCGGTAGCTGAACCGGCTCCGGTGAGGCTCTTCCAGCAACCCGTACGATGTCATACCGTGTACGGTAGCTACCCAGATGATAAACTTCTCGTCGGGGTACATTGATTTGATCCACCGGATGTTCTCCGCCATCTGCCGGTCGCGCAACGAGATGGCCCGGCGCGACAACGAATCCATTGCAAACCCTTTGTGCAAAAAGAGATTCTGGGCCGACAACCGGAAATCTTCCAACTCGCAAATGCGGTTGTCTATCTTCTGTACCCACCATTTCCGTTCAAAAGCGGATGAATCATTTGCGTCGCTTCCGTTCAAGAGGACATCTCCTACGGCACGCAACGCAACGATCAGCTCATCTGCCTGCCGCAGGCGGATTTGAAGCGAGGCCGACGATGCCGGAACCTGGTTACGGGAATCGTGCAGGAAGGTGTTCATTTTTTTCATTTCCTCCCAATCCACCGGGAAATCGGCCGTTCCGGCCTGGCTGATAGCCCGATGCAGTGAGTCGATAAAGTTTCGGGATGACGCATCGGGGTTGGCATCGATTCCCCACATCCGGAACCTCTCCGACTGTTCTTCGTAAAAAGGAGAAAAAAGGGATGAACCGAGGTAGGCCAGCGAGGCGTTCTCTTTCGCGGCGGCGACCGTAGCCGGTGTATGGAAGTTCAATCCCTCGGTCAATAAGACCGTATATCCCAATTGCCGATTCAGGTAGCGAATCAACCGCACCTTATAGGCCGTGGTAACCTCCTCGCCGTGGGTCTCCTCCCCCAGTATGAGGAATGTTTTACCAGCCAACAGGGTATCGAGAAAGCGGAGATCGCGGTAATCCTCCTCGTCGGGAGGGGAAAGCGGACGCAGCGTGGATTCAGTCCACTCCTGCCACGAACTCCCCGCCACACAGGCCCATCCCAACAGACAAACCGCCAGGAGTCCGAATATCTTCTCTCTCCGGCCCATTTATGGGTTAATCAGTGTATTGAAGAACTGCTCCGCTTTATCCACACAGGCAACGGCCTGTACACGGGCCTGCGGATTCCGGATGGTAAGGGGATTCTCCGCCCGGTAATTTCGCATCCGGCACCCGTACAGGGAGACGGTCAAGGGTTTGTCGCCGGTAATGAGCAGGAAATCGTCGGAGTATCCGTCGGCCGTCAACGCCCCGTTGGGGCCCGAGAACGCCTCTACGTTCGAGATGGCCGTATGTCCCTCGCCGGTAATGATGATGGGATGTATCTCCGTATCGCACCCTTTTACGTTGGCAATGATCGACCCTTGGGCGATTTGCCAGTTCCGGTTGAATGTCCCCCCGCCGTTTTTGTAAATACCTACGGTAACGCAGTCGAGGTTGAAGTTGGTCAATTGCCCGTAGGTGTGTTCTCCCAAGTAGATTCCGCCGTGAGCACCGAATGTAAACAGGTCTATCAATTGGGCGTTGTCCGTGTGGTTGATGGTGTAGGTGTAGGTAGGTCGGGCAATCACCGCATCGACCACCTCTTTGGAGAAGGTACGCCCGAACATCCGCATATTGGAGGGATTTACGTGGCAATGAAGGATACGTGGAATATCATAACAATAGTCGATCCGGATAAACTCCCCGCTCAACGGGTATCCGTAGCAGTGCTCAAAGAGTATCTGTTCGCAGATGTTGTCGGGACGTCCGTTAAAATCCATGGCGATGTACTCCCCGTAAAAGGTTAGGCACGAAAGGGTAACTCCCTGGGCAGTCTTGTTCTGGTTCATCTGTATGGTAGGGGGATATGGGATGATTTTGTCTTTGTCTTGGTATGTCTGTTGGGGATACCAGAACTGGATACCTCTGATTTGTGTAGCCGACTCTACGGTGATAAAGGGGGCCTTTTCATCGGAAATCAGGAACAACGACCCCGTCGGGGCATTTTTATCCGGATGTTTCGTTCCCCGTCCCGTGGGGCCGTGTACTCCAATCAACGAGACACTCTCTTTCAATACAATGCCCGAAGCCACGGGGTAACCCTCTGCCGTAGGCTCTACCCACAGGGCGGCTCCCGATTGGGCGGCCCAGTCGATGGCTTTTTGCAGGTTTTCGGCATTGGTTTGGGGGGTGTTTTGCGGCAAAACACCGAACTCCTGGATGCTCTTCATCGTTTCGGCCTTGGCCGAAAAACAGAACAGAAAGAGTGCAGAAAGAAAAAAAATGTGTTGTTTCATAATTTTATATTGATTAAGGTTTTCTGTTGTTAAGCCGATACGCTCACCTCAAAGCCCAACGCACGTACCCGGTCGGCAATGCGGTTCATCTCCTCCACCGGCACCTTTTCCAACGCTTTTTCAGGGGTTTGACGGTCGATGGTATAGATCATCACCTTCTTTGGTCGGATTTTTGACAGGGCCTCCAACCAGGCCGTTACCTCCCGCTCGGTGGTGTTGTCAACCGCCTGACCGTTGTGCTGCCCCCTGAGGAACATGGTCTGGATAATCAAGTTGCCGTTGAACCGCTGCAAATTCCGGATCAGCTCCTCGGCCGTGAACTGACGGGCGTTGGGGTTGTTGATTAGCCGGATGGTGTCGGTATGGGCCGAATCCAGTTTCAGGATGTTGTTATCCACCTTGTTCAGGGCGTTGAATACCGATTCACGTTGGATACAGGTGGCGTTGGACAAGACGCTGACCCGGCTCCGGGGGTAGTAACGGTCGCGCAACTGGATGGTATCGTCGATGATTCCTTCAAAATCGGGGTGGAGAGTAGGCTCTCCGTTACCGGCAAAGGTCAATACATCGAGGGCTTCGCCCCGTTCGTTCATCTCTTGCAGCTTCTTTTCCAAGGCGGTCTTTATCTCCTCGCGCCGGTGGATGCCACTGCCCTTTCCCTGTCGGTTATATCCACATTCGCAGTAAATGCAGTCGAAACTGCAAATCTTCCCGTCGGTAGGCAGCAGGTTGATACCCAACGAAATCCCTAATCGCCGGCTTTTGATGGGGCCGAAAATAATATCGTGAAATAGAATGGTTTGCATCTCTTTTTTCTGTTTTTACAAAAGTACGGATTAATTCCCAAAATGCCTCATGCCTGTTTGTTTTTTATCAACAGCTGTTGATATATTGTTATTTATCTATATTTTAAACAGTTATCAATCTTGTTTATCATTTATAAGCTCAGATATAAACATCCTGGCAGGTTCTTCCACTTTTCTATTTACCAATAAAGTTATCAACCGTATAAAAGTTTGTATATGAGAATAATAAAAAAATTATTATCCTATATGAACCATAAAATTGACCCAATATTAACAACCACGGTTGAAAACAGACTGAGGAGGAATGTGAGCAGATAATAAATATTATTAACAGGAGCGGGATATTCTCCTAAAAACGTTTATTTTTGCGGGTATGAGAACAGGCTGTTTCATCACTTTTGCCATCTGTCTGGTTTTTGCTATTCCGGCAAAAGCCCAGGACACGGTACCTCCCCCCCAACCCGTACAGGAGGGGATTATTGCCCGCATGGCCTATATCGACGGCGAAAGGATGCCCTGTTTTCAGTTGCCCGCCATTACCATCTACTCTAAAAAAGAGTTCAAAAACGAGAAAGAAAAACAGGGTTACAACCGGATGGTACAGGATGTGCGCAAAACACTTCCGCTGGCCAAGCTGGTACACCGGGCATTGATCGAGACATACGAATACATAGAGACCTTGCCTACCGAGGAGGAGCGCATCGCCCACCTGCGGCGGATGGAAAAAGAGCTGTTCAAGGAGTACAAGCCGGTGCTCAAAAAGCTGAACTACCGGCAGGGAAAACTGTTGATCCGGTTGATCGACCGCGAGTGCAACCAGTCGTCCTACAACCTGGTCAAAGCATTCTTGGGCAGTTTTCGAGCCGGTTTCTGGCAGGCCTTCGGGTCGCTGTTCGGGGTCAGTCTGAAAGCCGAATGGGACCCCGAAGGGAAAGATGCCGAACTGGAAATCATCTGCGACCTGATTGAACACGGTTTTATTTAAAAACCGATTCTGTCCCCTTCCTTGGACTATCGCGGATACAAAAATGTTTTATACCTTTGCAGGCATATACGACGAAAGGTGTCGTAACAGCAACAACGCCCATGAACGACGATTTTGACATACGCAATCACCAACTCTCCGATGTGGAAAAAGACATCGAGAAGGCTTTGCGTCCGTTGCGGTTTGAAAATTTCAGCGGACAGGAGAAGGTGGTGGAGAATCTTCGCATTTTTGCCATGGCGGCCAAAATGCGCGGGGAGGCGTTGGACCACGTCCTGCTGCACGGCCCTCCGGGGTTGGGCAAGACCACCCTCTCCAACATCATTGCCAACGAGTTGGGCGTAGGTTTTAAAATCACCTCCGGTCCGGTGCTCGACAAGCCGGGCGATTTGGCCGGTATCCTGACCTCGCTCGAACCGAACGACGTGCTGTTTATCGACGAAATACACCGGTTGAGTCCCGTTGTCGAGGAGTACCTCTATTCGGCCATGGAAGATTACCGCATCGACATCATGATAGACAAAGGGCCGAGTGCCCGCTCCATCCAGATAGAGCTGAACCCCTTTACGCTGGTCGGGGCTACCACCCGCAGCGGATTGCTGACCAGCCCCCTGCGGGCCCGGTTCGGCATAAACTGCCATTTGGAGTATTACGACCACGCCGTATTGACCAAAATCATCCTGCGATCGGCCGACATCTTGCAGGTACACTGCTCTACCCAGGCTGCCCAGGAGATTGCGTTGCGCAGCCGGGGAACCCCCCGTATAGCCAACGCATTGCTGCGCCGTGTACGGGACTTCGCCCAGGTAAAGGGTGACGGGAGAATCGACGTGGAGATAGCCTGCTTTGCACTCGAAGCCCTGAACATAGACCGCTACGGGCTCGACGAAATAGACAACAAGATATTGACAACGATCATCGACAAATTCAAAGGAGGCCCGGTAGGTATCACCACCATTGCTACGGCCCTGGGAGAAGATCCCGGTACGCTGGAAGAGGTGTACGAGCCTTTCCTGATCAAAGAGGGATTTATCAAGCGTACCCCGCGCGGGCGGGAGGTTACCGAGTTGGCCTATACGCACCTGAATCGGGTACGCCCCACACAGCAGGGAAGCCTGTTTTAACCGCAAAGAGAGATGGCAAGCATAAAAAGTCTGGCAAAAGATACCGTTTTTTACGGACTCAGCACGGTAGTTCCCCGTTTCCTCAATTGGAGCCTGTCGCTGTTGTACGCCAACGTTCTGCCCACGACGGGGCAGTTTGGCGAGGTAACCAACCTGTACGCCTACATCGGTATTTTTCTGGTTATCCTTACCTATGGTATGGAGACGGGATTCTTCCGCTTTGTCAACGATACGGAACACAATGACCCGAAGACGGTTTACGGGACTGCCCTCTTTTCGTTGGCCACCACCTCGTCGCTGTTCGTCCTCCTCATGGCGATACTGCTCACCCCGTTGTCACAATGGTCGGGGTATGCCTCCTGCTATATAGGTATGTTGGCGCTGATTGTCGCCATTGATGCCTTCTCGGCGCTTCCCTTTGCCTACCTGCGCTACCAGCACCGGCCGGTACGTTTCCTGTTTTTAAAGCTCTTTTCCGTTATCCTGAATATTTCATTAAACCTCTTTTTCTTCATCGTCTGCCCCTACCTGCAACAACACCTGCCCGGCAGTATCGCCTGGTTCTATAACGCCGATTTCGGGGTAGGGTACATCCTGGTGGCGAATCTGGTCAGCAGCGCGGCGACCTTGTTGATGTTGCTGCCGGAGCTCTGTTTCGGACGGTGGGTTTTCGACGGGAAACTGCTTAAAAGAATCTTGAACTACTCCTATCCCATCCTGCTGTTGGGTATTGCCGGAAACCTGAACCAGAATATCGACAAGATACTCTATCCCCTGCTCGACAAATCGCCCGGGGCGATGGACCAACTGGGTATCTATTCGGCCAGCTATAAGATAGCCGTCGTCATGGTGATGTTTACCACCGCTTTCCGGTTTGCCTACGAGCCGTTTATCTTCGACCGCAAGAAAAAGGATAGCGACAACAAACACAATTACGCCGAGGCCATGCGCTATTTCATCATATTCTCCTGTATTATATTCGTGGGCGTGATGTGTTTCATCGACCTGGTCAAGGTGGTGTTGCCCTCTTCGTATTATGCCGGATTGTATGTCATCCCGATCGTGATGGTGGCCGAAATGTTTTCAGGCATCTTCTTCAACCTCTCGGTATGGTACAAGGTAACGGACCGTACCCAGTGGGGGGCGTGGTTCTCTTTCGGCGGCTTTGCCATCACGTTGGTAGGAAATGTGCTGTTCGTTCCCCGATTCGGGTACATGGCTTGTGCCTGGACGGCATTTGCCTGCTTCTTTTTCGTCATGATGGCCTCTTACCTGATGGGGCGGCATTACTACCCTATCCCCTACGATTTACGTTCGGCAGGTAGATATTTTTCCCTTTTAATCCTCTTTTTATTCCTCTATTATGGAATAAATATAGATAATTTAACGCTTCGGCTGCTCTTTCGCACCGTTTTATTTGTTCTATTCTTAGTTTATGTCGTCAAAAAGGATCTTCCGCTCAGGCAGATACCTTTTTTGAACAGGTGGTTTAAATAAAACAAAACAAAAAATGTTGCCAGCGAAATTTTTATCTTTTGCCAAACAGTTTGTTACCAAGTACCTGGATCAGAGTCAGGACCGTGAAAATGAATCCGATATCGTCGAATCGATACGCAGTGGGATTGAATTTAAAGGCTCCACCATCTGGATTCTGATTTTTGCCATCTTCATCGCGTCGTTGGGCTTGAATGTCAACTCGCCGGCGGTGATTATCGGAGCGATGTTGATCTCGCCGCTGATGGGCCCCATCATGGGTATCGGTGGGCATATACGATTTCGAGCTGATCAAGCGTTCGTTCCGCAATTTGGCCGTCGCCACGGTTTTCAGTGTCATTACCTCCACGCTTTACTTTTTGATCTCCCCGCTGAATGAAGCGCGGTCGGAGCTGCTCTCCCGTACCAGCCCTACCATATACGACGTATTGATTGCATTTTTCGGTGGATTGGCGGGAATTGTCGCCGTCTCGTCCAAACAAAAGGGGAACGTAATACCCGGTGTGGCCATCGCTACGGCATTGATGCCCCCGCTCTGTACCGCCGGATTCGGTTTGGCAAACGGTAATATGCACTATTTCTGGGGAGCGTTCTATCTGTTTTTTATCAACAGCGTGTTCATCAGTTTCGCTACCACGTTGGGGGTAAAGTTTATGCACTTCTCCAAAAAGAGTTTTGTCGATCCCGTCCGGGAAAAATATGTACAGCGTATCGTTTATACTATTCTGACCCTGACCCTTTTCCCCAGCCTTATCTTGACCTACAACATGATTCGTACCAACTATTTCGAGGCCTCTGCCTATCAGTTCGTGCGCTCCCAGTTCGATTTCCCGCATACCCAGATTCTGAACCGGACGGCCTATATCCAGAAAGGGGTAAAGCATATCGATGTTTCGTTAATTGGCGCGGAAGTCCCCCAAGACTCTATCCTGGCCATCAAGAGCCGGTTGCCCCAGTTCGGGTTGAAAAATGTCATCCTGTCGGTTTCGCAAGGGTACAACACGAACGACCAAATAGATATCAATAGCCTCAACAGCCTGGTTTTTCAGGATATCTACAAAGACAATCAAATCAAGATAGAGCAGTTGAAGAGCCATTTGGACTCTTTGCAACAGAAGCTCCATTACATCCAGCGATACGACTCCATCGGCGTGGAGATTGCGCCCGAAATCAAGGTGCTGTTCCCCCAGGTACGGGACATCGCCCTGTCGAACCTGATTTTCAACAACGTCGAGACATTGCGGCTCGATACCGTAACGTTGGCCATCGTATCGTTCGAGAGCGGTATCAGCCAACAGGAGCAGAGCCGGTTTCAGGATTGGCTGGAAGCGAGGTTAGGGGTAAAGAAAATTCGGATTATGATAGAAAAATAAGAGCCCGGGTTATTGACGTGAGGGGGTGAATAAACGTGAAATGTTAGCGATTTCATCCGCAGACAGGGCCTTGCCATATACCGCCACTCCCCCGATACATCCAATAAAAAAGTTGCCCATCCCGTTTTTCAGGGAGACGGCCCCTACGGTAAAATCCGAACCGTTATCCCCGATTCCATCGGGGAAATAATAGGGATTCTTCGATTGTACAAGCCCGTCGGGATAGCCCTCGAAACCCGTTGTATGGAAAATCAACTCCGGGGCTCGGGGAATACATACCCCGTCCAGGTAAGAGCGGATGTACGCCCCGTCGTACGAAAAAGCGACACAGCACCACTCTCCCGGAGGAACCTCCTGTTGGCTGGCCGAATAATCGATTGAATAGGGGAAGGGTGGGGTAGCCTTCCCGCTCTGCGAGATATGCCCGCAAACCTGATTCTTTCCGTTGTAATGGGGGAGGGAGACAAAAAGCCCGTATTGACGTTTGCCTCCGTCGTGATACTCATTCCACATTCCGGCCACAAACCCGGTCTGTTTGCCGCTCCATTTTACCCAAGCAATCACGGTAACCTCGTTCGTTCTCACATTCAGTTTCCCGCTCTGCCGGTAGGGGATGGCAAAATAGCTCGCTCCGTCAAGCCGTACAGAACGCCCCGAAACAGGCCCTTCTTCAACTACGGGGATAGGCGTGTTTCCGTATTCCTGCAAAATAAATCCATTTTTGCTTTTGTCCCGTTTGGCATCTCCCTCCTCTTCGGAGAAATCCCAAAAAGCAACCAGGTGCTTGTTCCGAAGCACCTGTCGTACAGCCTTTGAATTGGGGGATAACGATTTATTGGTATTTCTCGGGCCCGAAAAATTCTTACCGAATGTCATACAGGTCAGACATCCGCATAAAAACAGCATCCAAATGCGTTTCATGCTAAATGTAGAACTATACAAATTCGTCCCCGAACTTCATCTTGGCATCCGTTACAAATTGTCGGATACGTTGTTCTTCCTCTTTCTTGCAAATCAGCAATACGTTGTCCGATTCGGCAATGATAAAATCTTCCAGTCCGTTCAGCACAACCAACTTTCGCGGTACCGCTACAATGTTTCCCTTGCTTTCGTACATCAACGTTTTGCATTTTAATACCACGTTGTCTTCTTTATCTTTGGCCAAACGGTCGTATAACGATCCCCATGTACCCAAATCGGACCATCCGAAATCGGCTTGGAGCATAAAGACATTGGAGGCCTTTTCCATTACGCCGAAATCAATTGAGATGTTGGGACAAGCCGGAAAATTCTGGGCAATAAAATCCTTTTCGGCATCGGTATTATATACCGGGATTCCCTCCTCAAAACGGACCGATATTTCGGGCAAATAGCGTTGGATGGCTTTGATAATACTCTGTACGTTCCATAAAAAGATGCCGGCATTCCAAAAGAATTCGCCGCTTTCAACAAAAACTTTCGCCAATTCGGCGTTCGGTTTTTCCGTAAAGGTCTTTACCGTACTGATACCGTTTTCTCCGTTTTCACCCACTTGGATATAACCGTATCCCGTTTCCGGGCGATTCGGTGTGATACCTAACGTAAGCAACGCCGGGCGGGAAGAGACAAAATCGAACCCCTGCTCGATTACTGACAGAAACGCTGTTTCGTTCAGAATCAGGTGATCCGAGGGAGCAACCACGATGTTGGCGTTGGGGTTGATCGCCTGTATGTGGTAAGCCGCCCAAGCAATACAAGGAGCCGTATTGCGGCGTTGAGGTTCCAATAGGATCCGATCCTCTTGAATCTCGGGAAGTTGTTCAAGAATTAAATCTTTATAAACCTCGTTGCTGGCAATGAAGATATTTTCCTTAGGAATGAGTCGAACAAAACGGTCGTATGTCATTTGAATCAACGAACGTCCCGTTCCCAAAAAATCGAGAAACTGTTTGGGGCAATCCGTTCGGCTGAAAGGCCAGAAGCGGCTGCCGACCCCTCCACTCATAATCACGCAGTATCGGTTATTCATAATATTAAAAACAGCTTTTGTAAAAGATATAAATTAATTGGGCTAAGATATTAAAAAATTGGATAATCCCTCGTCTCGTGTCCGAATATTTTCTTTTATTGTCTTTTTCAGGTAAATATATACAATCGAGTCCAAACGTCCTTTTGTTTCAGATTGGCTGAAAGGGACGATTCTATTCGTATGCAATAAAAAAATGGGGAAAAAATTTTGCAGAGCAGAAAATTTATCTACCTTTGCAGCGTCAATAAGCCCAGATGGCGGAATTGGTAGACGCGCTGGTCTCAAACACCAGTGGATTCACTTCCATGCCGGTTCGATCCCGGCTCTGGGTACTTAGAAAGGCTGATAATCGACTGATTATCAGCCTTATTTATTTTGTTGAGGCGTACTAAAAGCGTACTTCTTGACGAAAAGAAAGGAAACGTGTACTTTCGTGGTTGTGTACTTTCGTGGTTTTGGCACTTCTTATTTATGTTTTCTTAACTAATATGCTGCATATTTCTTCCTTTCTCCTGCTTTTGTTTGCGCTGAAAACGGTATTCAGGCATTATCTTTGCGACCTGAACCGATTTTAATGCACAATGAATATGGAAGATATAAGAGAAGCCAATTTCAGAAAGATACAACAGATACTTGACCGATGTGTTGCGCATGAATATGGAATGAAAACCAGTGCGCTTGCCCTAAAACGCGAATACCTGACGGAAGAACAAATGAGAGACCACATCCGGCAGGAAATATTCAATACTACGGAAAGCATTGTGTCCCTGTGTCAACAGAACCGGGCTTTGCACAATATCCGCTCCGACATTCAGATGCCCGATTTCCT
>CASGEW010000019.1 GCA_949300615.1 uncultured Bacteroidales bacterium | reverse complement strand
TATTCTGGAAACATTTTGGAAAATTGAATCGTCTCTCTCCTTTACATTTAATTTATAATTATTCATATCCGATTAAACGATATATGAAAAAGGATTGTTATTTTTGCATTATTATACAAACGAAAAACGCAACAACCATGGCAAAGACGAATCAGGCTACCGGCCTTACCCACAATGCATTGGAAATAGAGACGGTGATTGTTGGAAACATCACCGCTCCCAAAGACCTGCGCATAGACGGAACGGTACAGGGTGATGTGGTGTGTGCCGGAAAAGTGGTGCTGGGGAAAACCGGTTCAATCGTAGGAAATATCCAGTGTTCTACGGCCGAGATTGCCGGAAAAGTTACCGGTAATATTTCTGCCCAACAATCGCTCACGCTCAAAAGCAGCTCCCTATTTGAGGGGGACATTCAAACCGCCTCGCTGGTCATTGAACCGGGTGCCTCCCTGAACGGAAAATGCAAAATGTCTCGGGAAAATCCGTAAACCGAAACAATGATTCCCGACCCAGAAACATTTTTATGAACCATATTTGGCTGAACTCCCGGCAAAAAAGGAATTCAGCTTTTTTTATGCGCCTCGACTCTCTTTAAATATCGGTACGCTCTATCTAATCCAATAAAAATTTGATATATTTGTAAAATACAGAGGTCCGCTCGACATAATTTAATTTGAATACATATAAGCCCATGAAAAAAAGGTGGTATTACTTCGTTGCAGGAACGATTCTGTTGTCTGTAACAGCTTGTGGAAACAATTCCCGAAAAACAGAAAACAATATGAATGAAACCAATACGGCCCGTAATGCCGTAACATGGACGGGCGACAGCGTTTCGGCCGTCTGTGAACTGGACGGTGTAAAGGTAAACTGGATTCGCGACAACGTTCAGGAGAAGCTGATGCCGGTATCGCTGTTTCCCGATGCAGGCAAGAATCTAATAGACAGCCTCTCGCTCCAAGGGGGAATTCCCTCTACCATGAGTACCTTCTTGGTCGAATCGGACGGCAAGCTAATCTTGTTCGATACGGGGATGGGGGATAAAAACAGTCGGTTGATGGAGGGATTACGCTCTTTGAATGTAGCTCCCGAAGACATAAAATACATCTATCTGACCCATTTCCACGGAGACCATATCGGCGGGATGCTGAACGGCAACCGCAAAGTGTTCCCGAATGCTGAAATCTATGCCTCAAAAGCGGAATACGACGGATGGATGGGTATGGATGACAGCAAGAAACAACAAGTGGTAAAAACGATGGAGGCATACCAAGGACAACTCCATCTGTTTGCTTTCGGCGACTCCCTGCCGGGTAAGGTGGTAGCTCTGGATGCGGTTGGACATACCCCGGGACATACCGTTTTTCAAGTGGGCAGGTTCCTGATTATCGGAGATCTGATGCACGGTGCCGCCTTGCAATTACCCTATCCGGACATTTGCGCCTCTTTCGATATGGATAAAACGGCTGCGATAAAAGCCCGCAAATATTATATTCTGTATGCAAAAGAGCAAGGGTTGGTAATGGCCGGTATGCATCTGCCTGTACCGGCTTTCTGGAAATAATCGGGTTTCTATACCGGGACGGACATAAAGAAGGCTGAACTTCTCTGCGGAAATTCAGCCTTCTTTTATATATATAATGATTTTATTTTCCTCCGCTTTTTGAAAAAAGCGGAACCAAAAACTTTTGGATTAAACGCCCTATTTCGTATTGTCGGGAAAGGATGTGATATGATCGATGGTACGAGTCTTCTCCATCAGGTATATATAATCAAGGTCTTTCCGGCCCGTATTTTGTTGTTTTTTAAATTATTCCACTCTTTCAGGTCTTTTACCGACACCCGGTGTTTCCGAGCTATGGTGGACAGGGTATCGCCGTTCTTGATTTTATAATAGATCGCAGTTCCTATCCCGGCTTTTCCTTTGGCCAACAGCGGACCGGCAATGGAACGCCGCTGCAACGAGTCGGCCTTGTAAGCCACAATAGAGTCTTGCTCTTCGATAAAGGCATAGATATACTGAGAGGGCAGACAGAGCGAACGCGATTTAACACTGTCGCCCGGAATAATGTCGCGACGGTAATGGGGATTCAAATCGCGAATCTGCTCGATCGGGACTTTCAACACTTCGGATATTTGAATCATGTGATACGGACGGTTCAACTCTACCGTATCGATGGAGGTGGTGAAATCGGTTTGTACCGGGCAAATATTGTGTTCGTTATAATAAGTCATCACGTAATTGGCAGCAATGAACAGAGGTACATAACTGCGGGTTTCACGCGGGAGATAGTAGTATATCTCCCAATAGTCGCGCTTGCCTCCGGCCCGACGAATGGCTTTATTGACGGTTCCGGGGCCGCAGTTATATGCAGCTATCACCAGGTTCCAGTCTTGATATATGTCATACAACTCTTTTAGATAACGGGCGGCCGCCGCACTCGATTTATAGGGGTCGCGACGTTCATCGACCAGACTGTTTACCTCCAATCCCATTAATTTAGCCGTAGGGAGCATAAACTGCCACAACCCGGCCGCTCCGGCCCGGGAGGTTGCTTTGGGATTCAACGCCGACTCGATAATCGGCAAATATTTCAACTCCAACGGGAGGCCGTTTTTTTCCAGTTCCTGCTCAAATATCGGGAAATAATATACACCCAAACCCAGCATATACTCTACCAATTCCCGACGGCGACCGGTATATAAATCGATAAACTGACGAACGACGCTGTTATACGGCATTTCGATATAGGCGGGCAACATCGCCAATCGCCTGCGATAAACCGAATCGGGGTAAACGACGTTATCTACCTGGCTGACACACGAGGAGTCCCTGTGGGCGTATGTTTGCACAAACCAGTCTGTCAACAGGCTATCGACATCGTTTTCGAGGCTCTCCGGCAACATAATGGCATCGTCGTAGATGGAGTCGGCTGCGGGCGAATGTCTCTTCCTGGGCCACTGCTGCGGCTGCTCTACCTCGCTATCCAGATGTACGGAATCCGGAATAAGACGAATAGAAACGGTATCCGCCCCCAACTGACTTACGGGATGTTGCCCGTATATCAATCCGACCGGTACATATAATAAAAAGAATACGATAATTACAACAAATCTCATAATGTGTGTTTTAAAAAGTCAGAGCACATTGCAACCCGAACATGGAGGGATGCAAACGTTCCGGTTCGATCACGGCCGGAGCTACCCGCATACTCAGATCGGGCGAGATGGTGAAGTTATACAACTGGGCATCGACATAGGCATCGACCATACACAGCAGATACAAGCCCACCATGGAAATGATGCACAAATCGCGGTTCCGACGAAAATAGTCTTTCCGTTTCTTCAACGAACTTTGAAGCCACTCCATGTCCAGCGACTCCTCTGTCATGTACGCGGGTAGGAAATCCATGTAACTATTGGTATTGGGGTCATTGTCCATGGCGTCCCGGTACGCGGTGGAATAGTCTTTATAATAGCGGTTATTCCACGAAAAGCCATAGGTCAATCCCATATATCCGCCTATTACAAGCGGCAATTTCCAATATTTTCGGTTATAGACCTGTCCCAACCCCGGGAAGAGGGCCGAATACCAAACGGCTTTCATCGGGTCAGGCGCAAAAACAACGGCTTGGGACTGCTCTTGCTCAACAGGGGCCGTAAGCAACGAATCCTGACTCAGGGATACGGTATCCTGCCGGAAAACCTCTTTCTCCTGAAAGTGATGGTCTTGCGCCCGGACCGTAGCCGACACCAGAACAAAAACCGTCAATATCTGAATGACCTTCTTTAACAAAACCGTTCTCTCTTTTTTGAGTTAAATCACGCTTTCAATTTATCCAGGATGGATATTATCCGTTCTAATTCTTCCTCATTTTTAAAGGAGATGCTGATTTTTCCCTTCCCTTTTTGATTGCAACTCACCTGTACCGGCGTACGGAAATATTCGGACAGGTGCTTTTTCAACAAATCGAATGTCGGAAGATTCTCTTTGGTGCTTTTTTTCGGGCTTTTCGTCGTATCCTGGGATAAACCGTCGTTCATCGATTTGACCATCTCTTCGACTTTGCGTACCGAATAGCCGTGTTCCAGAATCAGTTCATATATCTTCAACTGCAACGACGGCGGGATACCGATCAATGCCCGGGCGTGCCCCATGTCTATTTTCTTGTTTTTCAAGCCCATCTGCACTTCGGCCGGGAGTTTGAGCAGGCGGAGGTAATTGGCAATGGTGGCCCGTTTCTTTCCTACCCGGTCGCTCAACTTCTCTTGTGTCAGGTGATACTGCTCTATCAATTTCTGGAAACCCAAGGCTATTTCAATGGCATTCAGGTCTTCCCGTTGGATGTTTTCGATGAGGGCCATTTCTACCACCGTCTCGTCTTCTACGGTACGGATATAGGCAGGAACGGTTTTTAGCCCGGCCAACAATGCGGCTCGATAACGACGCTCGCCGGCAATAATCTGATAGCTTTCGTTTCCTACCTGACGCAAAGAGATGGGCTGTATGATGCCGAGTTCGCGAATGGATGCGGCCAATTCGCTCAACGCATCT
This sequence comes from uncultured Bacteroidales bacterium, assembly GCA_949300615.1. Classification (GTDB taxonomy): domain Bacteria; phylum Bacteroidota; class Bacteroidia; order Bacteroidales; family CHK158-818; genus Gallibacteroides. The sequence goes on along the minus strand of CASGEW010000019.1, from coordinate 25,358 downwards.
TCATCGAATTCGCGACGGGGTTGGTCGGGGTTGGGGGAGATTTTCGACAACTCGATCTCATTGATCGACGACGATCCGCCCGTCTTTATATCGTCCATGGTAATGAGGGCTTCCAATCCCCTGCCTAACGCATTTCTTTTTACTGCTGCCATATTCGGATTTTCTTTATGCCTTGTTTTTCTTTATCAACTCTTCGGCCAACTGCAAATGATTCTGGCTACCGCGCGAATCGGGATCGTACAACAACACGGGCATCCCGTGGCTGGGAGCCTCGCTCAACCGGATGTTGCGCTGTATGACGGTGGTAAATACCAAATCGTTGAAATATTTTTTCAACTCTTCGTATATCTGGTTGGCCAAACGTAAGCGCGAATCGTACATGGTGAGCAGAAAACCTTCTATTTCAAGGGAAGGATTCAATTTTGAACGGACTATCTTAATGGTGTTCAACAACTTGCTGATTCCTTCCAAAGCAAAATATTCTGCCTGGACCGGAATGATAATGGAATCGGCTGCGGTCAGGGAATTGACCGTAATCAACCCCAACGACGGAGAACAGTCTATCAAGATATAATCGTATTCGTTACGCACCTCTTTCAAGAGCGATGCCATAACGTGCTCCCGCTCTTCGATATTCAGCAATTCAAGCTCGGCTCCGACCAAATCGATCCGCGAACAGACTAAATCGAGCCCTTTTACGCAGGTCTCCACCATGGCCTCGCGGATGGAGGTGCGGGAGATCATACATTCGTATATGGAGGTGGTTACCAGACGCAGGTCCAAACCCAATCCGGAGGTGGCATTGGCTTGCGGGTCAGCATCGACAAGCAACACTTTTTTACCCAATGAAACCAACGATGCCGCCAAATTGATGGCCGTAGTGGTCTTTCCCACTCCGCCTTTTTGATTTGCTATGGCAATTATTTTACTCATAAACTCTTTTTATTTCAGGCAACAAAAGTAAAGACAAAACACCCAAATCTGAACATCCGGCCGTTATTATTTGCTTTTTCTGTTAATAACTCGCCTCGATTGTTGATAACAATTCGATGCAGGGGTTATGCGACAACTCTTTTGCCCGGCTGACAAAGATACGATTTTTTGCCTATTTTAGTTTTTTCTTTCAACTTATTTAGCAATCAACCGGATAGGGAATATCGGGTATAGGTTCTCTCCTATTCTGCTTTTTTCGTATTTTTGTATGAAATCTGAAACAAAAACGAACGTATGACAAATCGTAAAAAAGACGAACCTCTTATTTTAATAACCAACGACGACGGCTTCGAGGCCAAGGGAATCCAAATGCTGACGCAAATCGCGCTCCAATTCGGCCATGTGGTGGTGGTTGCTCCCGACGGCCCCCGTTCGGGACAATCGTGCGCCATTACTCCGCGCAACCCGTTGTATATTACCGAGCATCAAACGGCTTCCGACAAATTGCAACTATTCAGCATAAACGGGACGCCTACCGACTGCGTAAAGCTATCCATGCACGAAATCCTGGCGGAAAAACCCGACCTGCTGCTCTCGGGTATCAACCACGGCTCCAATTCGGCAATCAGCGTAATCTACTCGGGTACGATGGGAGCGGTATTTGAAGGTTGCGTACAACACATCCCCTCCATCGGTTTTTCCCTTTGCTCGCACCTGCCCGATGCGGATTTTTCAATATGTATCCCTGTTGTCGAAAAGATCATGCGTCTGGCATTGCAAAGTTCTCTTCCAGAAGGGATATGCCTGAATGTCAATATCCCGGCAACGGAAAAGCTGAACGGCATCCGAATTTGCCAACAGGCCAAAGGATATTGGACAGAAGAGTTTGTCCGGAAAACGGATGCATCGGGACGGACGTTTTTCCAACTGGCCGGATATTTTGAAAACGAAGAACCGGACAATAGGGCTACCGACGAATGGGCTTTGGCAAACGGTTACGCATCGGTGGTACCTTGCGAAATAGACAAGACTGCCCGTATGTTGTTGCCTCAATTTGAACAATGGTTAAGAAACGGCTAACCTCAACACCGACAGCCAACTCCTAACAAAACGTACTCTCTCTGGCGTTATAGAAAAATAGGGGGCCTCGGTTCAAAAACAACCGAAGCCCCCTATTTACTAATAAAATCAACGGATATGATTATTTCAGGTTAAACCGGTAGGTAATAGTCCCCGACTGGTTGGCCGTACCGCTAATGGCGTTGAATTTCGCCCGCTTGGCGGCTTCTCTGGCGGCATTGCGCAACGAGGTGTTTTCGATGGTGGTACCCTTGCCTATTTCGGCCATGATGACATTGCCTTTGGGATCTACCGTTATGGCAATGACTACCTTACCCTCTTCCTGGGCCTGATATGCCGGACGAGGAAGACCTTCGCCTCCCAACGAACGTCCGTTCAGGTCAAAATCGCCGATGCCTCCTACGCCGGTACTTTTTCCTTCGGTAGAGTTTCCAAAGGGACTTCCCTGATTGCCTGCACCGCTTTCGGCAGTACCGCTGCTCCCTTTTTGATTACCTGAACCGAATGCTCCTGCCGTACGTTTGGCTATATCGGCTGCCTTGCGCTCTTCTTCCTGTTTTTTCCGCTCAGCCTCTTCTTTTTCCTTCCGGATGCGTTCCTCTTCTATGCGTTGTTGTTTTTCTTTCTCTTCTTGTTCTTTCTGGCGTTTTATATCTTCTTCAATCGCCACGGATTCTTCGATGTCTTGCGTTACAATCTCTTCGGCTTCCTGGGGCTTCGGCGTTGGCGGAGGGGTCGGTTGCTGTACCGGTTCGGGCGCATCGCCCGTATGTTGGGGTTCAAATGTTCCCCGAGCCGCGTCGATATTGCCGAATTGTACCAATACACCGCCATCGTCCGTGGGCAATGTCTGTGTAAAGGTAAAATAGCACAGCAGGAGTATCAGCAGCGTATGGAACCCTACGGTGCCGACAAGTGCATACGTTCTATTTTTATCGTTGTCTTTCACGCCGTGTTATTTTTTGGATGGCCGGGTAGCCAACACCATTTTAAAACGATTTTCACTTCCGATATTTAACACCTTGATTACCTCTTTGTAGGGAACCGACTCGTCGGCGTACAGGGCTACATACATTTCCGGCTCGGCTTCTTGCTTTTCGACCAGAAACGGAGCTATGTCATCGAACTGTACCATCTTTTCTTTCTGGTTGCCGTATCCTACATAGTAATTGAGGTTGGCATCTATGGTTACCCGTGCCAGCGGTTTGGCCGAGGTCTGTTGCTTGCTTTGGGGCAACAACACTTTTATGGCATTGGGGAACACCACGGTGGATGTTACCATAAAAAATATAAGCAACAGAAATATTACGTCTGTCATAGAGGCCATACTGAATGTGGCCGCTATTTTATTTCTCCTTTTTAATGCCATTCTTCTGTCTTTTTAGTTTGCAGGTTCGTTTAACAGGTCCATGAATTCCATGGTCCTGGCCTCCATTTTATTGACAACGCCATCAACTCTCGATACCAGATAGTTGTAGGCAAACAGGGCAATGATCCCCACTACCAACCCGGCAACGGTGGTTACCAACGCTTCGTAGATACCGGCTGAAAGCAAGGTGATGTCGGCGGCACTTCCGGCTGACGACATATCGAAAAACGCCCGCACCATACCGGTTACCGTACCCAAGAATCCCAACATGGGGGCTCCGGCTGCGGTGGTGGCAATAACGGTGAATCCTTTTTCGAGCTTGGCCACCTCCATGTTCCCGACATTTTCTATGGCTACCAGCACATCGTTCATCGGACGCCCTAAACGGGAGATGCCTTTTTCTACCATACGGGCATACGGGGTGTTGCTCTTGCGGCAGAGGTTGAGTGCTGAATCAATTTGTCCTTCGTGTATATAATCTTTTATCCTGTCCATAAAGGTGGTATCTTCTTTTTCTGCCTGACGAATCGCTAAAATACGCTCTATCAGGATATATACGGCCAATATGGAAAGCAATAACAGGGGGATCATGATGATACCGCCTTTCAGGCTGAGTTCCCACATACTGAGTTCCGGTTCTTGTACTCCGGTGAGTTGAGTCAGATCGGGCATCGTCTCGACAGTGTCGATGGTTGCTTGTTGGATGGATAATAACAGGTTCATTGGTTGATTCTTTTATAACGATTAATTGTATTTATTTTAAATTCAAGCAGGCTTTGTACTGGCGGATGGCTTCTCCCAATCCCAAATAGAGGGCGTCGCATATCAAGGCGTGCCCGATGGATACCTCATCCAAATACGGGATGTTGACCGCCAGGTAGTGTAAATTGGAGAGATTCAGGTCGTGCCCGGCGTTTATGCCCAACCCTAACTTGCGGGCGGCTTCTGCGGCCTGTACAAACGGTGCGACAGCGGCCTCTTTGTCCTTTTCGTATTTTACCGCATAGGGCTCTGTATAGAGTTCTACCCGATCGGCTCCTGTCTTGGCTGCCCACTTGATCTGTTCTATGTCATCTGCCGATACGAACAGGGAGGTACGTATGCCCGCTCCGTTGAATTTATCAACTATCTCGGTCAAGAAATCGAGGTTTTCGGCTACGTTCCAGCCCGAATCGGAGGTCAAGGCATCGGGGGCATCCGGCACCAGCGTTACCTGCTCGGGTTTTACCTTCAATACCAAATCGATGAATTGGGGCGATGGATAGCCCTCTATATTGAATTCGCTTTTTATCAAGGGACGCAACGCAAATACGTCGCTGTATTTTATATGGCGCCCGTCGGGACGGGGATGGACAGTTATTCCTTCTGCACCAAACTGTTCGCAATCTACCGCCACTTTTTGCACGTCCGGCACATTTCTTCCACGAGCATTCCGCAAAGTAGCGATTTTATTAATGTTTACACTCAGTTTTGTCATTCTTAGCTTATCGTAGATATTCTTCCAAATAGTTTTTCAAAACGAAAGGGGGCTTCGTTTCGTACGATGCAAAAATAATAGTATTTGCAGAAAATTCCGTCAAAATATGTATAAAAGATTTTTTTTAAGTCTTTTTTATGGCGTGCGATCGGCGTTAAATGTAAAAAAATGTGTACGTTTGTGCGTTTAGTACAAAACGGTACGGGACTGTTTGGGTAAGTTTCGGGACAGTACCCCCTAATAACGACAAATGTAACACTATGAAGATAGCGGTTTTTGGGAATAAGCATCAGAAAGAAAAGAGCGCGCAAGCCAAGCTCCTGTTCGGCGTTTTGGAGAAATACGGCGTGGAGGTGGCCATTTGCAAGGATTTTTATGCTTTTCTGGTATCCAACATGGATTTGCGCCCACAAACCACGCAACTGATTTCGGACGACTATTTCGACGCCGACATCGCCATCAGCATGGGCGGAGACGGAACGTTTCTGAAAACAGCCGAACGAATCGGCCGTAAAAATATTCCGATTTTGGGTATCAACACCGGACGCCTGGGTTTTTTGGCCGACGTGGCGCCGCAAGAGATAGAACAAACCATCACCGAAATCATCAGCGGACAATACCTGGTGGAGGAACGCTCGCTGTTGCAACTGCAAACCAAAGGGTTGTGCGAATCTTTTTATCCTTACGCCCTGAATGAAATTGCCGTATCGAAACGGGACTCATCGTCCATGCTTACCATACATACTTTTCTGGACAACAATTACCTGAATGCGTACCAGGCCGACGGATTGATTATCGCTACGCCGACCGGATCGACGGCCTATTCGCTAAGTGTCGGGGGGCCTATCATCGTACCGCAGGCCCGCAATTTCGTCATTACGGCGGTGGCCCCACACAGCTTGAATGTGCGTCCGCTGGTCATCAACGACGACTCGGTCATCCGCTTGCAGGTGGAGAGCCGCAACACGAACTTTTTGATCGGGGTAGATGGACGTTCGGCCGTTATGAACAGCCGGTATGAGCTGAACATCCGCAAAGCTGATTATACAACAAAGGTGGTCAAGAGACTTGACCACCTGTTTCACAACACGCTCCGCAACAAACTAATGTGGGGAGCAGATAAACGCATCTAACATCTAACCTATATTAACTTAATCATGAGTTTACATTTGAAGCCAATGCATGTTGATGTGCCAAACCGGTTTTGAGAGCAGAACAGGCAGGTAGGAAAAAGTCCAATACAACAACAAAATAATCCCCACAAGCCAACTTATACCTAAAATCCAATTGATGGTTTTGCTAAGCGGCTTCTCCAAAACCGCACTGACAATCAAAAATCGGATCAACGCGACAATCGGAATTCCAAAAACAAGCAACAGCCCAAAAATCAAAGGGGTAGAATGTGATATTACAGGCCAAAAACTATCAGGAACACCGATACCCGGGACATGAGGAGCCATCAGAGCACCCCCGTCAAAAAGCCACGCCAAGGAGGACAAAAACATCGCCCCGAAACCGAAAGGCATCAGAAACAGCAACAAGGCACTGATGATCCCTACCACAATCAAGGTTATGACGATTATCAGCAATACCCGTAAAGCCACCATCAACGCCGATCTTGTTTTTCGGGATGCCTGACCTCCGCTATCGCCCCTCTTTTTTTCGGCCAGAATACTGTGCCGTATGTTGTCGATGGTAACGGCATAGCCATTCATCTGCAACTTTTGTGCGGAGGTTTTCGCCTCGGGGATGACAATCCACATCAATAGATACAGCAGCACGGAGGCTCCCCACAGAAAGGCGAATACTACAAAAAGAATCCGTACGATATTGGCATCTATATTCAGGTAGTGGCCTATCCCGGAGGATACTCCTCCCAACACCTGATTGTCCGGATCGCGAAACAACCGTTTGGGTCCTTTTTCATACGGGCTATTCAATATCTCCTCTTCGCTCATCTCGGGAGATGGCTGAGACGACGGCTGGGCGGAAGCCTCTCCCGCCTCATTGGGTTCACCAACGTTTTCCGGTTCGACCGCCAAACCGTCTTTTTCAAAATCTTCGGGATGGCCCATTATCTCGATCACTTCGCTGGCATCTCTGATGGTGAGCACTTCGAGACCGTAACGAATCCGCTCTTTAAACAGGTCGGACATACGGCTTTCGATGTCTTCCAATATCTCGTCAGCCCCCTCTTCGTTTTCAAAATGGCTCTTCAAACTGTCCAGATACTGACGCAACGATTCGTATGCATCTTCATCGATATGGAAGATCGATTGCCCTAAATTTATGGTTGTAGTCTTTTTCATAACAAATATAACCTGCTTAACTGTTTATCTGAAAGAATCCTGCCCGGCAATATAATCGGGTACCTGATTGTCCGGCTCCGAGAAGCGGTTGCCTTCGCCACGTTCCTCTTTTATATGGCTGATGACTTGGTTCAAATCGTTCCACGAAGATTCCAACTCTTCCAGGAAAAGACGTCCCTCCGGCGTCAATTCGTAATATTTTCTGGGAGGCCCCTGCGTTGATTCGACCCAACTGTAAACCAAAAGGCCCGAATTTTTCAAACGCGTCAACAACGGATAGAGCGTCCCCTCGACAACGATGAGGCGGGCCTCCTTCAAGGCCTGTATAATATCAGACACATAGGCCTTCTTCTTATTTAGTATCAACAACGTGCAATACTCTAAGATTCCTTTCCGCATCTGGGATTTTACATTTTCCGTATTCATTCATCCTTCCCTTAATAGCATTACAAAGATATGCGTATTTTAAGTACTATGCAATACAAACTACTATATTTAACTTATTTTTTATCAAATAACGTTCCCAAAAGAGGAAAGATCGAACCACCCCGGGCGAAAGAGGATGTACCATCGGCCAAACAAATCTATAATTTAACAAGAAATGGATTACCTTTGTTGCATGAAACTCCGAAAAATCAAAGACGCCGAGTGGGGCATCATCGTCATCCGGACGCACGCATGGGCACGACACGTCATATACAGAATTAAAAACGGGCAGCTTACCATCACTACCCCTCCCGGCGTCACCCTGGCAACGATCCGGACCCTTATCGAACAAGACCGGGATCGGATAAAAAAACTCACGGAAAAGAGAGAGTCTTTCTTGCAAGTAGGAGATATCATTACAACCCGTAGCTTTACCATACACCTGGTTCCACATCAGGACAGCCAATTACGTTTTTCGCTACACGAACAGCTACTGACTATCTTCTGCCCTACTGACATCCCGATTGAGACAGCCTCTCTACAACACGCTTTAAAAAAGGGTATTCGCCGTTTTCTGCACCAATCGGCCCGTACTTTTCTGCCACAAAGAGCCGAACAACTCAGCCGTCGAACCAATGCCCCCTACTCGTCTATCAGCATATCGCACGGACGACAAAGATTAGGCAAATGCGACATTCGCGGAAACATCTGGCTATCATACTACCTGATGCTACTCCCCGACCGCTTGATAGACTATGTCATTTGCCACGAGCTGGCACACCTCAGCGAGATGAACCATAGCAAACGATTCCATCAAATATGTAATCTGTACTGCGGCGGAGAGGAAAAAATCTTGGAAAAAGAACTGAAACAGTTCACCTTCCCAATCTCTTAAAAAAGCAGAATAAAAAATAACAAAATATAATTTTCATCCGGCTATACCGCAATTTTATCGAAAAAAGAGAGAAGGATTTGGTAGAGCCACCTAATATATATATCTTTGTAGCTGGAATGGGAGAAGATGGGAGGGGGCACGAATGCCCCCTCGTTTTGTTCCTAAACAGTTCAAAAATGATTGAGAAAAAAGAGATCACAACAATCATCCAAGAATGGATAACAAACAACGAAGGCTACTTTTTGGTAGATGTGGAGATAAAACCCGGCAACTCGATCGTCGTAGAGATAGACAACATCGAAGGGGTTGACATCTCTACCTGTTCGGATTTGAGCCAATTCATTGAATCGCGGCTGGACAGAGACGTGGAAGATTATGAACTGGAAGTAGGCTCGGCGGGATTGACTGCTCCGTTCAAGGTACTGGGACAATACCTGAAAAACATCGGAAACGAGGTAGAGGTATTGACCAAAAACGGGCAAAAATTGATCGGTGTGTTGAAATCGGCCGACGATGCCGGATTTACCCTCGCGGTGACGAAAAAGGTAAAACCAGAAGGCAGCAAGAAAAAAATAGAGATAGAAGAGGATTTATCCTTTCAAAGAGACGAAATAAAATACATCAAATATTTAATCCGATTCAAATAGAATATGGCCAAGAAAGAAGAAACTATCAGCATGGTTGACACGTTCGCCGAATTTAAAGAGTTGAAAAATATCGACAGAACAACCATGATCAGCGTTCTGGAAGAGTCGTTTCGCAATGTGCTGGCAAAGATGTTCGGCACCGACGAAAACTTCGACGTCATCATCAATCCCGACAAAGGAGATTTTGAAATATGGCGAAACCGTACCGTAGTAGAAGATGGTACTGTTACCGACCCCAATTTGCACATATCGTTGTCGGACGCAAAAAAAATAGAAGAAGACATCGAGGTGGGCGAAGAGCTGACAGACGAAGTATTCTTTGAAAAATTCGGGCGGCGCGCCATTTTGAACCTGCGGCAAACGCTTGCATCCAAAATTCTGGAACTGCAAAAAGATAGCTTGTACAATAAATACAAAGACCGCATCGGGCAAATCATCAGCGCAGAGGTATATCAGATATGGAAAAAAGAGATGTTGCTGCTCGACGATGAAGGCAACGAGCTCCTGTTACCCAAAACAGAACAGATACCCTCCGATTTTTACCGGAAAGGTGAAACGGTACGGGCCATCGTAGCACGGGTGGATAATAAAAACAACAACCCCAAAATCATCCTCTCGCGCATCTCGCCCGTATTCCTGCAACGCCTTTTCGAGTTGGAAGTTCCCGAAATACACGACGGATTGATTTTAATCCGCAAAATAGCCCGCATACCGGGCGAACGGGCCAAAATAGCCGTTGAATCGTACGACGACCGCATCGACCCCGTAGGAGCTTGCGTGGGAGTGAAAGGCTCGCGCATACACGGTATTGTCCGGGAGTTGAGAAACGAAAACATCGACGTGGTAAATTATACCTCCAACGCCTCGCTGTTTATCCAACGCGCATTGAGCCCGGCCAAAATATCATCCATCCGGCTCAACGAAGAGGAGAAAAAGGCCGAAGTATTTCTCAAACCCGAAGAGGTATCCCTGGCTATCGGCAAAGGAGGCCTGAACATCAAACTGGCCTGTATGCTGACCGAATACACCATAGACGTATATCGCGACCTCGATGAAGCCGAAGAAGAAGATATCTATTTGGACGAATTCAAAGATGAAATAGACGAATGGATCATCGAATCGCTCAAAAGTATCGGATGTGCCACCGCCAAAAGTGTACTGGCCATGCCGCGCGAAACACTTATCGAAAAAGCAGACCTCGAAGAGAGTACCGTCGATGAAGTGATCGGCATACTGAAAGCCGAATTTGAAGAATAACCGGCGGTCGGACGGGAAGCCGCCCGATAACATCCGGCCCGGGAAACGAAAAATTTGTTTCCCTACTCTTATAATGTATTAATGATAAAACCAAATATGACGATCAGGTTAAATAAAGTAGCAAGAGATTTAAACGTAGGAATTCAGACGGCTGTCGATTTCCTGCAAAAGAAGGGATTTACCATCGAGGCAAACCCCATGACAAAAATTAGTGACGAACAACACGCTTTGCTCATTAAAGAGTTCAGCAAAGACCAGCATCTGAAAAAAGAATCGGATCGGATCAGCCTTGAACGCCACAACAAAGAGAAGAGCAAAGAAAGCGTTTCAATCGAAGGCTACGAATCTGTTGAAAAAGAGAACAAACCGGATGAGATCGTCGAAATACGGACTGTTATTTCGGACGAAATAAGACCCCGTATCAAACAGGTAGGGAAGATAGATTTAAACGCGTTAAATCCCAAATATGCCAAAACGACGAAACCGCATGACAGCTCTTCGGAGAAGAGCACTCCGGCAACCGTATCACCGATAACGAACGAACCTGCCGTCCAAGTCGAAACACTGTCCGCCCCCCCAGCAGAGGAAGAACAAACCTACACCTCTACCGAAACGGAAACGGACAGCAACAACGTCATCAATCCAGAAGCTGATAGTACGGCAACGGCCCTGCAAGAGGAAGAATCCGATGAGCCGACTACCAACCAAACCGAAACGGACAAAGAGGAAGAACTCTTTACCTTAGGCCACCCGAAACTGACCAACACGATCAATGTAGTAGGGAAAATAGACCTCGAGGCCCTGAATCAACAAACCCGGCCCAAGAAAAAATCGAAAGAGGAACGAAGGAAAGAACGGGAGGCCAAAGAGATTAAACGAAATGAGTTAAAGAAAAACTTTGCCTTGGCAAAAGAGAGTGCCGATAACGAACCGGAAACCGAACGAAAAAAACGGAAACGCATCAACAAAGAAAAAATAGACATAGAACGCGCCGCCTCAACGGTAGGGACAAACAAACCTAATCGGCTGTCGCGGGAAAACTCGGCCAATAAAAACAAACCCAAACTTAAAAAGCCCGTCAAAGCCGAAATAAACGAAGAAGACGTTCAGAAACAGATAAAAGAGACGTTGGCACGGCTGACCACCAAAACACCCAAAAAAGCGACTAAACACCGTAAAGACAAACGGGAAGCCTTCCAGAACCGGATGCAGGAGATGGAAGAACAGGAGATGGCCGAAAGCAAAATACTGAAACTGACGGAGTTCGTTACTGCCAACGACCTGGCCAACCTGATGAACATCCCGGTGAACCAGGTTATTGCCACGTGCATGAGCATCGGTATCATGGTATCCATCAACCAGCGGTTAGACGCCGAAACCATCAATATCGTAGCCGAAGAATTCGGTTATACTACCGAATATGTGAGTGCCGAAGTGGTCGAAGCAATCGCCTCGGAAGAAGAGGAAGACTCCGAAGAGGATTTGCAACCCAGAGCCCCCATCGTTACGGTGATGGGACACGTGGACCACGGGAAAACCTCTTTGCTCGACTACATCCGAAACGCCAACGTAATAGCCGGAGAAGCCGGCGGTATTACCCAGCACATCGGCGCTTATAACGTAAAACTGAGCGACGGTCGCCGCATCACCTTCCTCGATACCCCGGGACACGAAGCCTTCACCGCCATGCGTGCCCGCGGAGCCAAGGTAACGGATATTGCCATCATCATCGTGGCAGCGGACGACAATGTGATGCCCCAAACCATCGAAGCCATCAACCACGCATCGGCAGCCGGCGTCCCCATGGTCTTTGCCATCAACAAGATTGACAAGCCCAATGCCAATCCTGACAAGATAAAAGAGGAGCTGGCCAACATGAACTACCTGGTAGAAGACTGGGGTGGTAAATACCAGTCGCAAGAGATCTCGGCCAAAAAAGGTACCGGTGTACACGAACTGCTGGAAAAGGTATTGCTGGAAGCCGAACTGTTAGACCTCAAAGCCAACCCCAACAAACGGGCAACCGGATCTATCATAGAATCGACTCTCGACAAAGGACGCGGATATGTGGCCACCGTGCTGGTGGAAAACGGGACCCTGAAAACCGGAGATATCGTCTTGGCCGGGACCCAATACGGACGTATCAAAGCCATGTTCAACGAACGGAACCAACGCATTACAGAGGCAGGTCCGGCCGAACCGGTATTGATACTGGGGCTGAACGGTGCCCCTCAGGCCGGCGATAAATTCAATGTATTGGAAACCGACCAGGAGGCCCGCGAAATAGCCAACAAGCGCGAACAGCTTCAACGGGAACTGGGATTGAGAACCCAAAAGATATTGACGCTGGACGATATCGGAAGAAGAATTGCCATAGGCAACTTCCAGGAACTGAATATCATTGTGAAAGGCGACGTGGACGGTTCTATCGAAGCATTGAGCGACTCGTTGATCAAACTCTCCACCGAAGAGATACAGGTCAATGTCATCCACAAGGCCGTCGGACAAATCTCCGAATCGGATGTTACATTGGCGGCGGCATCGAACGCCATCATCATCGGGTTCCAGGTACGTCCCTCCATATCGGCCCGCAAACTGGCAGAAAAAGAGGGTGTGGATATCCGCTTGTACTCGATCATCTACGATGCCATAGAAGAGGTAAAATCGGCTATGGAGGGGATGCTCTCGCCCGAAATAAAGGAAGAGATCACTTCGACGGTAGAGGTCCGCGAAACGTTCCACATCTCCAAGGTGGGAACCGTGGCCGGATGTCTGGTAAAAGACGGCAAGATAAAACGGAACTCGAAGGTACGCCTCATCCGCGACGGTATCGTTATTTACAGCGGCGAACTCGGATCGCTCAAACGGTTCAAGGACGACGTAAAAGAGGTGGTCAGCGGGTACGAATGTGGGTTGAACATTACCAACTACAACGACATCAAGATTGGCGATATCATAGAAGCATACGAAGAGGTTGAGGTTAAAAAAAGCCTGTAACAGCCTCGGAGAGCAACCGCCGAAATGCAACCTTTTTAATACGAGAGAAACACAGTGGGACGCATCCCGGGAAATACCGGACATGAAATTTCTTCTGTGTTTCTTTTTCTATATCGACAGAACCGCGAAACGGAGGCAGGACAAAAGAAATGGAGAATCTCAATTACCTGGATATTATCATAATGTGTTTCCTGTTATACGGAATCATCCGGGGTGCCATGAGCGGACTGGTACGGCAGGCCCTCTCACTGGCAGGCTTGGTGATAGCCGTTTTCTGCTCGCAATTTGTCGCCATACCGATAGATTCGCTGTTAAACTCCCTGTTTCAGGTTCCGGCAAACATCGCCAAACCGCTCTCCTTTTGTTTCGCTTTTCTGGCCATTCTGCTCATCTGCGAGATATGTATCCGGTTATTGGACAAGATACTTTCCATCACCCGGCTAAGCGGTATCAACAGGATACTGGGCATTGTTTTTTGCGAACTTAAAATCATCGTCATTTTAAGCGTGGCGATCAACATCTACGAACTCTCTGACAAAGAATCAAAACTGATAAGCCAGAACGTGAAAGAAGAATCGCTTCTATACCTGCCCGTACAGGAAGCAGCGCCGTTTCTCTTCTCGCTGGTTGTCAAAGAGATCAACTGGGAAGACTTAAAAAAAAGAATCAATCCAAACAAAGAGAGTAACGGAAACGTTCTCTCTAAAACGGTTCTGACCCATACAGAACAGAACGATTATGGAACAAGATACATCTAAAAAAATCATTCGTGAGGTAACCTCGTCCGACTACAAATACGGATTCGTTACAGAGATTGATACCGACATCATAGAACGAGGGCTGAACGAACAGGTAATACGGCTCATCTCCGAGAAAAAGCGGGAACCGGAATGGTTGCTCGAATTCAGGCTGAACGCATACCGTTACTGGACTACCCTGGAAATGCCTCGCTGGGCACACCTCGATATCCCGGAGATCGACTACCAGGGAATCAGCTACTACGCCGCCCCCAAAACCAAAGAGGCCCCCAAAAGCCTTGACGAGGTGGACCCCGAACTATTGAAAACGTTCAACAAACTGGGTATCTCGCTCGAAGAGCAGATGATGCTCTCGGGCATGGCTGTGGATGCGGTGATGGACAGTGTGTCGGTACGTACCACCTTCCGCGAAAAGCTGGCTGAGCTGGGCGTTATATTCTGTTCATTCAGCGAGGCCGTCAGGGATTATCCCGATCTGGTAAAAAAATACTTGGGATCGGTGGTCTCCTACCGCGACAACTTTTTTGCAGCCCTCAACTCAGCCGTATTCAGCGACGGCTCGTTCGTATATATCCCCAAGGGGGTGCGATGCCCGATGGAACTGTCCACCTATTTCCGCATCAACGCAGCCAATACCGGACAGTTTGAACGGACCCTGATTGTAGCCGACGACGACAGTTACGTCAGCTACCTGGAAGGGTGTACCGCTCCCATGCGCGATGAAAACCAACTGCACGCCGCCATTGTGGAGATTCGCGTACACGATCGTGCCGAGGTAAAGTACTCGACCGTACAAAACTGGTATCCGGGCGACAAAAACGGGAAAGGGGGAATCTATAACTTCGTAACCAAACGGGGCCTTTGTAAGGGAGACCACTCCAAACTCTCGTGGACACAGGTTGAAACGGGTTCGGCCATTACCTGGAAATATCCCAGCTGCGTACTGGCCGGAGACAACTCATCGGGCGAGTTCTACTCGGTGGCCGTAACCAACAACTTCCAACAGGCCGACACCGGTACCAAAATGATCCACTTAGGGAAAAACACCCGCAGTACGATTGTTTCAAAAGGCATCTCGGCGGGACGGAGCCAGAACAGTTACCGCGGGCTGGTCAAAGTTTCTCCCCGCGCCGACAATGCCCGCAACTACACACAATGCGACAGCCTGCTGTTGAGCCCGCACTGCGGTGCACACACATTCCCCTACATGGATATCAAAAACAAGACCGCCATTGTGGAACACGAAGCCACCACCTCGAAAATAAACGAGGACCAGATATTTTACTGCAACCAACGGGGCATCTCGACCGAAGATGCCGTCGGACTGATTGTAAACGGATATGCCAAGGAGGTGATGAACAAACTGCCGATGGAGTTCGCCGTCGAAGCGCAGAAACTGCTGCAAATCTCGTTGGAAGGGTCGGTCGGATAGACAAACAGATAGACAAATAAAATTACCAGAATATGCTCAAAATAGAAAACCTGCACGCAAACATAAACGGCAAAGAGATCTTAAAAGGTATCTCGCTCGTAGTAAAGCCGGGAGAGGTCCACGCTATCATGGGCCCCAACGGATCGGGGAAAAGCACCTTGTCATCGGTACTGGCGGGACATCCCGCATTTGAGGTAACCGAAGGCTCTGTCGAGTTTTACGGGAAAGACCTGCTGGCGCTATCGCCCGAAGACCGCTCCCACGAAGGGCTATTCCTGAGTTTCCAATATCCGGTGGAGATACCGGGCGTAAGCATGGTCAATTTCATGCGGGCCGCCATCAACGAGCAACGCAAATACCGAAACCTCCCCCCTATCTCAGCTACCGACTTCCTGCGGATGATGCGGGAAAAGAGAGAAATCGTGGAGCTGGACAACAAGCTGGCCAGCCGCTCGGTCAACGAGGGATTCTCCGGCGGAGAGAAAAAACGGAACGAAATCTTCCAGATGGCCATGCTCGAACCGCGGCTATCGATTCTGGACGAGACCGACAGCGGGTTGGACATCGATGCCCTGCGTATCGTGGCAGGAGGCGTAAACAAACTCAAATCAGGGAAAAACGCCACAATCGTCATCACCCACTACCAACGCCTGCTCGATTACATAAAACCCGATTTCGTACACGTCCTGTACAAAGGACGCATCGTAAAATCGGGAGGCCCGGAACTGGCCCTGGAACTGGAAGAGAAAGGATACGACTGGATTAAAAAGGAGTTGGGCGAATAACTTTCGACAACCTTTATTTATGAAAAAAGCAACAAGATGAGTTCAGAAGACCAATATATATCGCTGTTCGAGGAATTTGCCCCGTCCATAAACAAACACTCTTGCAACGTGATGAACGTTTACCGGGACGAAGCCATGAGCCGTTTCAAAGAGTTAGGATTTCCTCCGCATACGGCAGAGGATTATCGGCATACGGACATCCCCGAAGCATTTGCTCCGGATTTCGGAATGAACCTGAACCAAATCGAGATACCGGTTGACCCTTACGAAATTTTCCGGTGCGATGTTCCCAACCTAAGTACATCGCTCTACTTCCTGGTAAACGATACCTTTTGCGACCTGCGGCCCAAAAGCCTCCTTCCCAAAGGGGTCCTGGCCGGCAGCCTTCGCTCATTGGCCCAGACACATCCGGAATTGACCGCGAAATTCTACCACCAACTGGCCCGGAACAGCCAGGACGGGACCGTGGCGTTCAATACGGCGTTTGCCCAGGACGGTTTCTTTCTGTACATTCCCCGGGGGGTCATTGTCGAGAAGCCCATCCAGTTGGTCAACGTACTGCGGAGCGATGTCGATTTCCTGGCCAACCGCCGTATCCTCATCGTCGTAGAAGAGGGAGCACAAGCCAAACTGCTGGTATGCGACCACACGATCAACAACGTACATTTCCTCTCGACACAGGTATGCGAAATCTTCGTGGGAGAAGGGGCCACATTCGATTATTACGAAATTGAGGAGACGACGTTGAAAACAAAACGCATCGCCACCACTTTCGTATCGCAACAGGCCCGTTCAAACGTTCTGGTCAATGGTATCACGCTACACAACGGCATGACCCGAAACAACTACTTCTTGCGTTTTGAAGGAGAAAATGCCGAAGCCCACCTGTGCGGGATGGCTATCGGGGACCAAAACGAGACGATCGATAATTTCACCTACATCGACCATGCCGTTCCCCGCTGTTCCAGCCGGGAGCTGTTCAAATATGTTTTGAACGACTCCTCTACCGGGTCGTTCAGCGGCCGTATCCTGGTACGCGAAGGGGCTATCAAGACCGAGGCGTACCAAAGCAACAAAAACCTGTGTGCCACGTCGGAAGCCCAAATGTTTACCAAACCGCAGCTCGAGATCTACGCCGACGACGTCAAATGCAGCCACGGAGCTACCATCGGTCAGCTGGATGAACAGGCCCTGTTCTATATGCGCTCGCGGGGTATCTCCGAAGAGGAGGCCCGGATGTTGCTGATGTTCGCCTTTACCAGCGACGTGATCGATACGGTCCGGCTCGATGCCTTGAAAGACAGGCTACGCCTGCTGGTGGAAAAAAGGTTCCGCGGAGAGTTAGCCAAATGTTCGGGGTGCAGAATCTGCCAATAATTCGCCTATGTTAGACATTCAAAAAATACGAGAAGATTTTCCCATCCTGTCGCGCCAGGTATATGGGAAACCGCTGGTTTATTTAGACAACGCTGCGACATCACAAACGCCCAAATGTGTTGTCGATAAGATTGCCGAAAGTTACTACCTCAGCAACGCCAACGTACACCGGGGTGTACACTTCCTCAGCCAGGAGGCTACCAATATCATGGAGCAATCCCGGCGCCACATACAACGGTACATAAATGCACGTCATTCGCATGAAATCATCTTTACGCGAGGCACTACCGAATCGATCAACCTGGTGACATCCTCGTTCGGGGAGGCTTTTCTGCAACCGGGCGACGAGGTAATCATCTCGGAGATGGAACACCACGCCAACATTGTACCGTGGCAACTGCTCGAAACGAGAAAAGGGATACGTATCCAGGTTGTCCCCATCACTCCTACCGGAGAACTGGATATGGAAACATTTCGTCGGCTCTTCTCCCCCAAAACAAAACTGGTATCGATCACCTACGTATCGAACGTATTGGGAACAATCAACCCGGTAAAAGAGATTATCGACACGGCACACCGATACGAGGTGCCGGTTTTGATTGACGGGGCACAGGCTATCCCCCACCTGAAAGTAGATGTACAGGCATTGGATGCCGACTTTTTCGTCTTCTCGGCCCACAAGGTATATGGGCCCACCGGTTTCGGCGTATTGTACGGGAAAGAGCAGTGGCTGGACAGGATGCCTCCCTACCAGGGCGGTGGCGAAATGATTGCCCACGTATCTTTTGAAAAAACCACTTTCAACGAACTGCCGTTCAAGTTTGAAGCGGGTACGCCGGATTACATTGGCGCATCGGCTTTCTCTACCGCGTTGAATTACGTGGAGGAAATCGGCATTGAGAACATCGCCGCACACGAGAATGAACTGACACAATATGCTACGCAACGGATGCAGGAGATTCCGGGTATGCGCATCTTCGGTACAGCCCGCCAGAAAGGGGCTGTCATCTCATTCCTGATCGGCAACAGCCACCCGTACGACGTGGGAATGTTGATCGACAAAATGGGCGTAGCCGTCCGTACCGGACACCATTGCGCTCAACCCCTCATGCATGCCCTGGGGATAGAGGCTACGGCCAGAGCATCGTTTGCCATTTACAACACCCGAGAAGAGGTAGATATTTTTATAGAGAGCCTGAAACGTGCAGCGGCCATGTTGCAATGACAAGCAACGGCTGCTGTTGCTTATTGATTATGCTTACCGACGGAAACAGCGTGCAACGCCGCCTTTTCCGCACTTATGATACGATAGATTATGCAACCTGATTCGTCCTTGTGGTCGGAACACCTGAAACATCCCATATTTTCGCTGATCGGCTCGATTGCCGACCAGGCGGGACAGCCTTGCTACGTAATCGGCGGATATGTCCGCGATATTTTCTTAAAGCGTCCCTCCAAAGATATAGACATCGTTACATTGGGTAGCGGCATCAACTTAGCAACCACTCTGTCGAAACAACTCGGCAAAGGGGCATACCTCTCGGTTTTCAAAAATTTCGGTACGGCCCAGGTGAAATACAGGAATCTGGAAATCGAATTTGTCGGGGCCCGAAAAGAGTCGTACAGCCGGGACTCGCGAAAACCAGTGGTGGAAAACGGAACACTGTCCGATGACCAGAACCGACGAGACTTTACGATTAACGCACTGGCCATCTGCCTGAACAAGGAACATTTCGGCGAATTGATCGACCCGTTCGGAGGTCTTTCCGATTTGGGAAACAAAACGATCCGCACCCCGCTCAATCCGGACATCACATTCAGCGACGACCCCTTGCGGATGATGCGGGCCATCCGCTTCTCCACCCAGCTGGGATTCCACATAGAGGAGAACACGCTCAACGCCATTACCCGCAATGCTGAACGCATCAACATCATCTCGAAGGAACGCATCATCGACGAACTGAACAAGATCATGGCATCGGAGAAACCCTCTACCGGTTATCTGCTGCTGAACAAATGCCAGCTGCTTAAACTGATTTTCCCGGAACTCGATGCGCTGAAAGGCGTCGAAACCAAGGACGGGAAAGGGCACAAGGACAATTTCTTCCATACGTTGCAAGTTCTGGACAACGTGGCAGCCCGTACCGATAACATCTGGCTCCGATGGGCGGCACTGTTGCACGACATTGCCAAACCCATTACCAAACGCTACGATGAAAAAATAGGCTGGACGTTCCATAACCACAATTTCGTGGGCGAGAAGATGATCCCTTCCATCTTTCGGAAGATGAAATTACCGCTGAACGAGAAGATGAAATATGTACAGAAACTGGTCGGGTTACATATGCGCCCCATTATCCTGGCCGAAGATACGGTAACCGATTCAGCCGTACGAAGGCTGCTTTTCGACGCAGGCGACGACATAGAAGATTTAATGCTGTTGTGCGAAGCCGACATTACCTCGAAGAACCGCGAAAAAGTGGCTCGTTTCCGGGATAATTTTCAACTGGTACGTACCAAACTGAAAGAGATCGAAGAGAAAGACCGCATCCGAAATATGCAACCCCCCATATCGGGAGAAGAGATCATGGCGATATTCAACCTTCCTCCGTGCAGCCAGGTAGGGACTATAAAAAGCGCTATCAAAGATGCCATTCTCGATGGAATCATCCCCAACGAGAAAGAGGCAGCATACCAATTCATGTTGGATTTTGCCCGGTCGAGACAAATACCGGTTGTAAATCCGTTACCGGAATATACAGACTCTCCCCCAAAAGGCTCGTAATATCCACCAACAACCAACATTTCCGAACATAGGTTATTCTGTGCCAATCATAAAAGTTTTTGGTGCCGCTTTTTTCAAAAAGCGGCGAAGAAAATCTTAGCTTACCAAAAGCGACAAAAATCACGCATATTTATTCAAAATGACACAAAATATCGCTTTTTTCAGTTTTTTGTTGTTTTTTCTCCAAAAATGCTTGCATTTTATTTTTTAATTATCGTATATTTGCAACGCAAGAAGATAAAAGCGTGGATCATGTGCATAAACAAAAACATGAATTTTTCCTCGATTTTTCAAAACGATAACTAATTATATTTTAGCAAATGAATGCACAAGAAGTTTTAAGCGAACTGAAAAGACGCTTTCCGAATGAACCTGAATACCATCAGGCCGTAGCAGAAGTTTTGCCTACCATTGAAGAGGCATATAACCAACATCCTGAATTCGATCGTTACAACCTGATCGAACGTCTCTGTATTCCGGATAGAATCTTCTCTTTCCGCGTTACCTGGATGGACGATAAAGGGAAAGTTCATACCAATATGGGATACCGTATCCAACACAACAATGCCATTGGCCCGTACAAGGGAGGTATCCGTTTCCACTCATCCGTAAACCTGTCCATCCTTAAATTCCTGGCTTTTGAACAAACGTTCAAGAACTCTCTTACTACATTGCCGATGGGTGGTGGTAAAGGAGGTTCCGATTTCAGCGCAAAAGGAAAATCGGAAGCAGAAGTAATGCGTTTCTGCCAAGCATTCATCCTCGAATTGTGGAGACATATCGGCCCTGAAACGGACGTACCCGCAGGCGATATAGGTGTTGGCGGTCGCGAAGTAAGCTATATGTACGGTATGTACAAAAAACTGGCACAAGAAAATACCGGAACATTTACGGGTAAAGGTCTTGAAATGGGAGGTTCTTTGATTCGTCCCGAAGCTACCGGTTACGGAAATGTTTACTTCCTGCTGGAAATGCTGAAAACCAAGAACATCGATATAAAAGGGAAAGTGGTTACCGTATCCGGATCAGGAAACGTGGCTCAATACACAGTTGAAAAACTTATCAGTTTAGGAGCCAAGGTTGTAACCATGTCTGATAGTAACGGTTATATCTACGATCCCGACGGTATCGATGAAAAGAAACTGAAATTCATTTTTGAATTGAAGAACATCTATCGCGGACGTATTAAAGAATATGCCGAAGAATTCGGTTGCAAATATGTAGAAGGGGGACGTCCTTGGGGAGAAAAATGCGACATCGCCATGCCGAGCGCTACCCAAAACGAACTGGACGGCGACGATGCCCGTAAACTGTTGGCTAACGGCTGTTTCGCCGTATCAGAAGGCGCCAATATGCCCTCTACGCCCGAAGCTATCGAGCTCTTCCTCGAAAACAAGATATTATACGCTCCGGGTAAAGCAGCCAACGCTGGTGGGGTTTCTGTAAGTGGTTTGGAAATGGTACAGAACTCTATCAAGATGAGCTGGACTGCCGAAGAAGTGGATACAAAACTGAAACAAATCATGCACGATATTCACGAAACTTGTATCCGTTACGGAAAACAAGCCGACGGTTATGTAAACTACGTGAAAGGTGCCAATGTAGGCGGATTTATGAAAGTAGCCAAGGCAATGATGGCACAAGGGATTTTATAAGATTCATTCACTTTCTACCCAACATAAAAAAGGACGCTTTTGTTTCAAAGCGTCCTTTTTTATGTTAATACTACATCCCCATATTCTTTTTTGTTGTTCGCATAGAATAACATTTCCCGGGTTGTACGAAATACTATGCCGAACCAAAAAGTTTTTGGTGCCGCTTTTTTCAAAAAGCGAAAAAAAAGAATCACTTTCCTTTTATCGCCCGCACAAAAGGGGAAACCGCCGTCAGCGTTTTACCTTTCGGCCGACATCCTGCAAAAAGAGACGGGTCTTGCCTCCGGTAAAGAGTACGTAATATTTGGTACCCCAATTGGGGATGTTTTCGTGTTAAAACATCTATCCGACTCACGGAATACTACGCCGAACATAAAAAAACAGCCCACCAAAAGGATGGCAGGCTGTCGTAAAAAAATGATGATATACTATTTTGTTTTACCTATTTTATTGATGTTGTTTACGTAACAAATCGTTTACCGTTTTTACGGGATTGAAAGTCGCAGCAGGAACTTCTACAAATACCGTATTCCAATCAGACATGGCACCGTTCCAAAGCCCCGGCAATTCCAACGCTTTTAGTTCTTTCCCGTTTTTAGATTTAAACGAGATAAATCCGGTATTGGGATCTACGAATTTGGTCAGGTCAAATTTTTCCCGTTTGTGATTCTTAACGCCGCA
The DNA here is from genome assembly GCA_949300615.1 of uncultured Bacteroidales bacterium. Lineage (GTDB taxonomy): Bacteria > Bacteroidota > Bacteroidia > Bacteroidales > CHK158-818 > Gallibacteroides. The sequence goes on along the minus strand of CASGEW010000019.1, from coordinate 2,495 downwards.
AACCAAATCGACAGGATTAAAAAAGGCAGAAGATTCAAACGCTGCTTTGGCTTCGGGGTCGTCCATATTTATTTGTGAACTTTCCAAAATTTGAAGAGAGATGGTTCCGTCGGGATTGTACGCCAAGAAAGGTCCTCCGCCGGGTTCACCTTCGTTTCGCACCATCCCGCATACACGGATCGGACGGCGCAATTTATTTAACAGATATAATACCAGATCACTGTCTTCCAGATGTTTTGTATCGGGATTCTTGATAAACAACCGTTGTTGGAGGAATGTGATAATCTCCCGAAGGTAATCCATCGTATAATCTCCGGTCTCCAAACGATTGACATAGGCACTGATTTGTTGTTGCAACGTAACCAAAACTCCGCCTAAAACCTTTTTATACCGGATGGTTTCGTCTTTAAAATGGTCCGGAACTACGTTGTCGATATTCTTGACAAAAATAATATCGGCGTCTATATCGTTCAGGTTCTCGATCAGGGCGCCGTGCCCACCCGGGCGAAACAACAGCTTTCCGTTGTCGCGGAACGGTTCGTTGTTCATATCCGCAGCAATGGTATCGGTAGAACTTTTTTGTTCAGAAAACCCGATGTTGAATGTTACGCCTTGCAACTTGGCATAGACAGGTTGTTTTTCGGCAACCAACTGGCTGAATAACTCTTTATGTTCTCCCGAAACGGTAAAATGGATGTTTACGTGTCCCGACCGGTTGGCCGCATACAATGCCCCTTCTACCAGATGTTCTTCCATGGCGGTACGCGCCCCGCTCGGATAAGAGTGGAATTTCAACAATCCTTTGGGAAGTGAACCGTAATTAAGCCCTTCTTTTTGCAACAGGTTGGATACAATGGTTTTGTAAGCTCCTTCGGCAATTAATGCCGGGATATCTTTTCCTTGTTTATTCAGACAAACTTGGTTTAAGTCGTTGTAGAAAGCAAACCGGGAGATGGAATCGAAAAATTTCTTCTCAAAATCAGTTGTCGGCTCAGTATAAGGAGCATCCAAAAATTCAAACAGGTTTTTGAACATCCGGCTGGCGGCTCCTGAGGCAGGAACGAATTTTACGATCTTTCTATCCTGTTGCAGGTAGTTGTCCCATACGTGCAAATAACGGTCTGCTTCCGATTCTGTCAAACATAAAACGCCTCTTTCCTTGGTAGCGGGAGCGCTGATTTTCAGAAAGGGGAATCCTGTCTTAAACCGGTTTAGCTGTTCTTCCACTTGTAATTCGCTTATTCCTTTTGATTTTAGTAAATCTTTGTCTGAACTTGTAAACATGGCGATATGGTTAGGTTTATTTCCCTCAAATTTACAAAAAGAGCCGGTATGGCGCAACAATCCGGCTAAAAAAATTATATATTTGGACTTGTTTTGTAAAAGGGTGTTTCTTATGGGAGATACGGTTTTTCTTACAGAGGATGAACATACTGTTTTTTTAGACTCGTACAAGGTACTGGTACGGTTATCGGACGAAATCATTTCCGGAGACGAACGTAACCGAATAAAGGCCATGATTCAGAATGCCATGGAGAATGGCGCCTATTTGAGAGATAAAAACGGGCTTAGCCTTTTACTCAGGAATGTACAGACCGCCATGATTCTCTCCAAAGAGGTGGGTCTCGAACGCAGTATGTTGATAGCCGTATTACTTTATCACCTGGTAGAGAAAGAGATATTGAGTGCGCAAAATATTCAAGCCGAGTTTGGAGAAGATGTCGTCTCTATCATACGCCGGTTACTCAAAGCCAACAGCCTCTATTCCAGGCATGCGGCCATCGACAGTGAAAACTTCCGCAAGTTGTTGCTTACCTTTGCCGAGGATGTTCGGGTTATCATTATCATGATTGCCGACCGGCTGTGTTTGATGCGGATGATCAACCACCATCCGGACGAAAAGTTCCGTACCGATGTTGCATTTGAAGCCTCCTACCTGTATGCACCGTTGGCCCACCGGTTGGGGTTGTACAAAATAAAATCCGAGCTGGAAGACCTTTCGTTAAAATATACCAACCGGGAGACTTTTACCCAGATAGCCCGCAAACTAAAAGAGACAAAACGCAGCAGAGATCAATACATCAACGCATTTATCGAACCGGTAAAACGGAAGATCGAAGAGACCGGATGGGAATTCGACATCAAGGGTCGTACCAAATCCATCTATTCCATCTGGAACAAGATGAAAAAACAGCAGACAGACATCGAGAACATCTACGACCTGTTTGCCATCCGGGTCATTCTCGATGTCCCGCTCGAACAGGAGAAAGCCGCTTGTTGGCAGGTATATTCCATTATTACGGATATGTATCAACCCAATCCCAAACGGATGAAAGATTGGTTATCCATCCCCAAAAGCAATGGTTACGAATCGCTTCATATTACCGTATTGGGCCCGCAAAACCGCTGGGTAGAGGTACAGATACGAACCAAACGGATGGACGAAATTGCCGAACACGGTCTGGCGGCACATTGGAAATACAAAGGGGTGAAAA
>CASGEW010000018.1 GCA_949300615.1 uncultured Bacteroidales bacterium | reverse complement strand
TAAAAAATCCTTCTTTTCAACCGTACGGATAACTTTTCCCCATCACATAAAACAACGACGGCTGCCCCATGCAAGAGGCAGCCGTTGTTGTTATCATCAAAGGAATAATTAGTCTTTCAGTTTTGCACTGATAAATTCGCGGTTCAAACGGGCAATGTTGGTAATGGATACGTTCTTGGGACATTCTGCTTCGCAAGCGCCGGTATTGGTACAGTTACCGAATCCGAGTTCGTCCATCTTGGCCACCATGGCTTTGGCACGGCGGGCCGCTTCGACACGTCCTTGGGGCAACAGAGCCAGCTGGCTGACCTTGGCCGATACGAACAACATGGCCGAACCGTTTTTACAAGCGGCTACACACGCCCCGCAACCGATGCAGGAGGCCGAATCCATCGCTTCGTCGGCATTCTTTTTGGGAATGGGAATGGCATTGGCATCGGGAACACCACCGGTATTTACCGACACGTATCCTCCGGCTTGTATAATCTTGTCGAAAGCCGAACGATCTACCATCAAGTCGCGGATCACCGGGAAACCGGCTGAACGCCACGGTTCGATGGTGATGGTTTCACCGTCTTTGAATTTACGCATATGCAACTGGCAGGTGGTAACATCTTCGTCTGGCCCGTGGGGATGTCCGTTTACATACAATGAACACATCCCGCAAATGCCTTCGCGGCAATCGTGATCGAACACTACCGGTTCTTTTCCTTCGTTAATGAGCTTTTCATTGAGGATATCCAACATTTCCAGGAAGGAGCTGTCGGTTGATATGTTTTCCAACGAATAAGTTTCAAAAGCACCCTTTTCTTTCGGGCCTCTTTGACGCCATACTCTCAGCGTTATATTGATTGTCTTGTCCATAACATTAATGTATTTGCCGTACTGCCTCTCCGGGGAGGTATCCCTTTCCAGGCAACACGAGGCTCGGTTAAGAATTATTGTTTGTAATTACGTTGTTGAACTTTGATACATTCGTAGTTCAAGGGTTCTTTTAACAACTCGGGGTCTTTGTCTTCTCCCTGGTATTTCCAGCAAGAGACATACATGAACTTGTCGTCATGGCGCAGGGCTTCTCCCTCTTCCGTCTGATGTTCTTCGCGGAAGTGCCCACCGCAAGATTCTTCACGATTCAAGGCATCCAAAGCCATCAACCGGCCAATTTCGATAAAGTCTGCCAGACGAAGGGCTTTTTCGAGCTCTACGTTCAAGGTATTGGCTTCGCCCGGGATACGTACATTCGACCAGAACTCTTTCTTGACTTCTGCCAGTTTGGTCAATGCCGTTTGAAGCCCCTCTTTGGTACGTCCCATACCTACATATTCCCACATGATCAAACCGAGTTCTTTGTGGATGGAATCTACCGAACGTTTTCCTTTGATGTTCATCAATTTGTTGATACGATCCTGGATGGCTTTTTCGGCTTCCTCAAATTCGGGCATATCGGTGCTGTACAGAGGTACTTGAATCTGATCTGCCAGGTAGTTCTGGATGGTGTAAGGCAATACGAAGTATCCGTCTGCCAAACCCTGCATCAAAGCAGATGCTCCCAACCGGTTGGCTCCGTGATCGGAGAAGTTGGCTTCGCCGATGGCGAATAGCCCTTTGATGGAGGTCATCAATTCGTAATCGACCCAGATACCGCCCATCGTGTAGTGGATGGCAGGATAGATCATCATCGGGGTCTTGTACGGATTTTCATCTACGATCTTTTCGTACATCTGGAACAGGTTGCCATAACGGGCGCGAACGGTATCTTCGCCCAAACGTTCGATGGCTTCTTTGAAGTCGAGGTAAACGGCCAACCCCGTACTGTTTACGCCATAACCGGCATCGCAACGTTCTTTGGCGGCACGAGAGGCCACGTCGCGGGGAACGAGGTTACCGAATGCCGGATAACGACGTTCCAAGTAATAGTCGCGGTCTTCTTCGGCAATATCGGTGGGTTTGAGTTTTCCTTCGCGGATGGCTTTGGCATCTTCCAGTTTTTTGGGAACCCAGATACGACCGTCGTTACGGAGCGATTCGGACATCAGGGTCAGTTTGGACTGGAACTCGCCGTGTACGGGAATACAGGTGGGGTGAATTTGCGCGAAAGCGGGGTTTGCAAAGTAGGCTCCCTTTTTGTAACACTGCATGGCGGCCGATCCGTTGGATGCCATGGCATTGGTTGAAAGGAAGAAGGTATTTCCGTAACCGCCGGTCCCGATGACTACGGCATGGGCCGAGAATCGTTCAATTTTTCCGGTTACCAGGTTACGGGCGATGATTCCGCGCGCACGACCGTCGATTACCACCAGATCGAGCATTTCGTAACGGGTATAGAGTTTTACTTTCCCTTTTTGTACCTGACGGCTCAATGCTGAATAGGCACCCAGCAACAGCTGTTGTCCGGTCTGCCCTTTGGCATAGAATGTACGGGATACTTGTGCTCCCCCGAACGAACGGTTATCGAGCAGCCCTCCGTATTCGCGGGCAAAGGGAACGCCTTGTGCCACGCACTGGTCGATGATGGAGTTGGAAACTTGTGCCAGACGATAAACGTTTGCTTCGCGTGCCCGGTAGTCTCCTCCTTTTATCGTATCGTAGAACAGGCGATATACGCTATCGCCGTCGTTCTGATAGTTCTTGGCGGCATTGATACCTCCCTGTGCGGCGATGGAGTGTGCCCGGCGGGGAGAATCCTGGATACAGAAGTTTAATACGTTAAAACCCATTTCGGCCAACGAGGCGGCTCCGGAAGCTCCGGCCAAACCCGTACCTACCACGATAACGGTAAGACGGCGTTTGTTTGCAGGGTTTACCAACTTTTGGTGACTTTTATAATTATCCCATTTTTCGGCTAACGGCCCTTCGGGAATTCTTGAATCTATCTTAGTCATAATGATTGTTTTTTCTTTGTTAACCAATTTCTCGATTTAATCAGCAAGCGCCGCATAAACCGTACTTAACGTAAAAGACGATAACTACGATGGCAAATCCGGCAAAAATAACCGTAGCAAAAATATTGGAGATACATTTCCAACGTTCCATCCATACATGATTGTTCCAACCGATGGTCTGGATAGCGCTCCAAAATCCGTGTGTCAGATGGAACCAGATGGCTGCAAACCATACCAGATACAGAACGGCAAAGAGCGGATTGCCAAATGTACTCTTGATCAATGCGGCTCCGTCGTGGGGATCTACGCCCATGTCGATTCCCGAGATTTCGGCAAACTGCATTTTAAACCAGAATTGTGCTAAATGCAACACGAAGAACAATACAACGATAAGGCCCAAAACAAACATATTTTGAGAGGACCATTCTACCGTTTTGGGTTTTTCGTTTACGGCATAGCGTTCATGACCGCGAGCTTTCCGGTTTTGCAATGTCAGGATGATGGCGTAAATGATGTGTAGTACAAACCCAAAGGCCAGTACCAACGTTCCCACCAATGCATACCAGTTGGCTCCTAAAAACTCACAAACCATGTTGTAGGCGTCTTCCGAGAAAACGGCCACAAGGTTCATCGCCATGTGAAATGTTAAAAACAGGATGAGGAACAGCCCCGATAAACTCATGACCACTTTCCTTCCCACAGAAGAATTACTTAACCACATAAATGATTGAATTTAAATTATTTGTTTATTAATTGTGTAATATTATGCTTAGGTCGTGCAAAATTAGCGCAATATTGGTTAGGATGCAAGCGATTAAAGAATTTTTTCCTTAATATCCGACAATATCTGTCATAAAACAATTATTCTTCTACCTCTTTGGCATCTATCGGAAGCACTTTGCCTTTTCCGATACCTTTTTTACTGATTTCGGGGTTGCCTTCGTAATATACGTTTCCGGCCCCGGTAATGGTAGCGGTCAGCTTTTTGGAGACATTGCATCCGATATTGCCGTTACCGGTAATGGCGCAGTTGGCCTCTTCCGATTTCAAATCGTGTGCCCGAATCTCACTACCTCCCAATACCGAATAATCTACTTGGCGGGCGACGCCTTTCAACAACATATCTCCTTCGCCAACAGCGACTTTTGCTTTTAGGATATTGCAGTCGATCGAATCCATCTTTATCTGGCCCGACCCCGACACGCCTAAATAGAGCTCGGTAGCCTTGACCGGTTGGTGCGACTCAAAAACGCCGCCTCCGTCATTTTCGACCCGCGACAACGAAGAGGAGTAGATTTCTACCAAAATGATTCCGAAATCCTTTTTCCCCAGGCCTTTTAATTTCAGGGACAACTCTCCTTTTTCCGATTTTATGGAGAGGTTCTCCAATACGCTCGACTCCGCTTTAATATTGACGATACCGGCAGAATCGGGATTTTGGATATACACCACGTTAAACGAATTGTATATCCGCACTTTATGAAAATCTTCTACCTTGTCTGTTACCCGTACGTAATCGTTATTCCCCTCTACTTTCTGGAACAACTGTGCCGATGCCTGCGGAATACCGACCATAAACATCGCGACAACCACGATTAAAATAATTTTTCTCATATCCTCATTATTTTATTATGTTTCTATTTGCTCGCTTTACTTCTGATCAGGATCGAAAAAGGGGGCATATTTTTGCTCGATTTCATCGAGAATTTCCAACAACCCGGTTTCTGTTTCGGCCCGTAACATCGCAATACGGGTTTCCCGAAAGTTGGGGATTCCCTTAAAAAGAGGGGTCATGGCCAAATGCCGGCGAATGTGCAAAATACCCCGCCGTTCGTCAATCCGTCGGATACTTTCCCGAATCTGCCTGCGCAAAACCAAAAACTTGTCCCGTACAGACAACGGCGACGCCGTCTCTCCGGTCTGCAAAAATTGCTTGATCTCTCCGAAAATCCACGGGCGACCGATCGAGGCCCGCCCCACCATAATGGCATCGACGCCATAACGGTCGAATTTTTCCCGGGCAATCTCGGCACTGGTTACATCTCCGTTCCCAATAACGGGGATGGTCATGCGGGGATTGTTCTTTACCTCGCCTATCAACGTCCAATCGGCTTGCCCCGTGTACATCTGGCTACGGGTACGGCCGTGGATGGTGAGGGCTGCAATGCCGCAATCCTGCAACTGTTCGGCCAACGATACGATAATCCGGCTGTCGTTGTCCCAACCCAGACGGGTTTTGACCGTAACGGGAATCCGAACGGCTTTTACCACCTCCCGGGTAATCTCCAACAGCTTGGGAATATCGCGCAACATCCCGGCTCCGGCCCCTTTCCCGGCTACCTTTTTTACCGGACAACCGAAATTGAGATCCAAAATATCGGGCGAAGCACTCTCGCAGATACGGGCGGCCTCTACCATCGCCTCCGTATCCCGTCCGTATATCTGAATGGCTACCGGGCGTTCCGCCTCACTGATAGACAATTTCTTGCGGGTAGATTCGACACTCCTGACCAACGCATCGCTCGATACGAACTCCGTGTAAACCATATCGGCTCCGAACTCTTTGCAAAGGATTCGGAACGGCTGGTCGGTTACATCCTCCATCGGGGCCAAAAGCACCGGACGATCGCCTAATTCTATCGGTCCAATTTTCATCGGTTCATCTAAATCTGCGTACAAACGTACAAAATTCCCGGCTGTTACACCCTCTCGTATCGAAAAAAAGCGACATGCTTCTGCTTAAATTCCATTAATTTTTAACGATTACCCCCAACAGGTGGGACAATTCGAGCAGCTGCGACGAGGTTACCACAGCACCCCGCAAATCGGAGACAGCGATTCGCAACCCGCCAAGGGAACAACTGGTCAAGTCCATACCTTTAAGCGGGGTATGGACAAATTCGGCCTGCGAAAGCAAACATTCAGAGAAAGAGACGGAAAGTAACCGACAACCGGTAAACTCGGCATATTCGAGATGACATTTCTCAAAACCGACTTCCCGCAATTTCGCGGAAGAGAAACTCATATACGGACCGTTGCATCCGGTCCACGTTACCTCCCAAAAACTCCCGCCAAAAAAAACCGCACCCATGAACTTACAATCCACACACACTACCTGATGAAAAGATGAGTCTGTAAAATGGATGTTGGAAAGATCGCAATTCTTAAAATAGACCCGGTCAAAACGGCACCGAAGAAACGAGGTATCGAGGAAAATGCATCGGTCGAACATCACGGCACGGACTCCTGCATCCTGCAAATCGAGACCCTGAACGGTCTCGCTCCGAAAGGAGAGATTTTCCAGGAGATCGTCCCACGCCAATGCCGACAAACGGCTACGGGCATCCCGCCCTTCGGGGATTTCGTCGAAATTCAATGCTATCACAATTCCAGTTCTTTTAAAAATAACTTAAAAACAGGTATATCAACGACGGATTGAAGAAAAGCGGAAAGAGAAAACCGAAAATCGCCCCATAAAAGTGGGCATTGTGGTTTACCCGGTCTTTCCCCCGCTTATCCATGTATTGGCAATATATCAGGTACAACACGCCAAACACGATACCGGGAACCGGGACAACGGCAAAGAGCAGGATTTTGGCCCACGGGTCGAAAAAGATGGCCGAAAACAGAACGGCCGACACCGCTCCGGAGGCCCCCACGGAAATGAAATTCGGGTTGTTGCGCCGTTTCACCACATCGTACAGGGAGGCTGCCACCATCCCGCCGAAATAGAGCGTGGGATAGGCCCAAAGGGGAAACCCGATGCGTTCAAAAAGAGCTTCGATATAGACACCGAACGACCAGAACGTGAACATATTCACCAACAGGTGCATCGTGTCGGCATGAACAAAACCGTGGCTGATCAACCGGTACCACTCTCTCTCCCGTACCACTCGGAAAGGGATCAACGCCAACCGCTGCAACCAATCGGGCCGGCTGAAACATCGCCAAGAGACCAACACCGTTACGGCAATAATGAAATACGTAACCATACAAAAAAATTTTACGGATTCAACCCTGCCGAGCCGAATCCTAATATTATCCAAATATAGTGAAACTTTGGTCAAGACAAAATGCCAATAAGTAAATCTTCCGTTCTATTCCCCAAAATCGACACCGATTTAAAACGAATCGCTCATTATTTATATAAAAACTCTCGAAATAGATTCGGGCAATAAAATAACGAATCTACTTTTTTACTACTTTTGCTCCAAAATTAAAGCACAACAAAACAATCACATAGCTATGGAGTACAATTTTAGAGAAATCGAGCAGAAATGGCAACAATATTGGAAAGAGAACCAAACCTACCGGGTAACGGAAAACAGAGAAAAACCCAAATTCTATGTTCTCGATATGTTCCCTTATCCTTCGGGGGCAGGCCTTCACGTAGGACACCCGCTGGGATACATCGCTTCGGATATCTTCTCCCGCTATAAACGATTGAAGGGATTCAACGTGCTGCATCCGATGGGATACGACGCTTACGGACTTCCCGCCGAACAGTACGCCATACAGACCGGACAGCATCCGGCCATCACCACCACCAAAAACATCAACCGCTACCGCGAACAGTTGGATAAAATCGGGTTCTGCTTCGATTGGAGCCGCGAGATACGCACCTGCGACCCCGAATACTACAAATGGACCCAATGGGCCTTTATCCAAATGTTCAACAGCTACTACTGCAACGACAAGCAACAAGCCCGTCCCATCTCGGAACTGGTAGAGACTTTCGCTCAAAAAGGTACGGAAGGACTGAATGCCGCCTGCGGACAGGAGTTGCAATTTACCGCCGAAGAGTGGAACGCCAAATCGGAAAAGGAACAGCAACAGATTTTGATGAATTACCGCATCGCCTACCTGGGCGACACCATGGTAAACTGGTGTCCGGCGTTGGGAACGGTACTCGCCAACGACGAGGTGAGCGAGGGCGTCTCCATCCGCGGAGGACATCCCGTAGAACAAAAGATGATGCGCCAATGGTGCCTGCGGGTATCGGCTTATGCTCAACGGTTGCTCGACGGGCTTGAAACCATCGACTGGACCGAATCGCTGAAAGAGACCCAACGCAACTGGATAGGTCGGTCGGAAGGGGCCGAAATGCAATTCAAGGTAGCCAACTCGGATGTAGAGCTGACCATCTTTACCACTCGGGCCGATACCATCTTCGGGGTAACGTTCATGGTGCTGGCTCCCGAAAGCGACTACGTAAACCAGGTAACGACCCCCGAACAGAAAGCCGAAGTAGAGGCCTATCTGGAAGCCATCAAACACCGGACCGAACGGGAACGCATGATGGACAAATCGGTTACGGGCGTATTCTCCGGAGCTTACGCCATCAACCCGCTCAACGGGAAACAGATTCCAATCTGGATCAGCGACTACGTACTGGCCGGATACGGTACGGGAGCGATTATGGCCGTCCCGGCACACGACAGCCGCGACTACGACTTTGCCAAAAAATTCCACCTCGACATCATCCCGCTCATCAAGGGGTGCGACGTCTCCGAATCGAGCTTCGACGCCAAGGAGGGTATCGTCGAGAACTCCTGCGGCAACGGGTTGGATTTGAACGGGCTGACGATCAAAGAGGCTATCGCCAAAACCAAACAGTTTATTGCCGAAAAGGGACTGGGACGCGTCAAAGTAAATTACCGCCTGCGCGACGCTATTTTCAGCCGCCAACGCTATTGGGGAGAGCCTTTCCCGGTATATTACAAAGAGGGGATGCCCTATATGCTCGACGAGAAAGAGCTGCCGTTGCTCCTGCCCGAAATAGACAAGTTCCTGCCCACGGAAAAGGGAGAACCGCCGTTGGGACACGCCAAGAACTGGGAAACGGCCGACCACTTCCCGTTGGAACTCTGCACCATGCCGGGCTTTGCCGGATCGTCGGCCTACTACCTGCGCTATATGGACCCGCACAACGACCAGGCACTGGTCGATCCACAGATAGACCGCTACTGGCGCAACGTGGACCTCTATGTAGGAGGAACCGAACACGCCACCGGGCACCTGATTTACAGCCGGTTCTGGAACAAATTCCTATTCGACCTCGGCATCGTGTGCGAAGAAGAGCCGTTCCACAAACTGATCAACCAGGGGATGATCCAGGGACGTTCCAATTTCGTTTACCGCATCAAAGACACCAACACGTTCGTGTCGTACAACCTCAAATCGCAATACGACACCACCCCGATACACGTAGATGTGAACATCGTCAGCAACGACATACTGGACATAGAGGCCTTCCGCAACTGGCGGCCCGAATTTAAAACCGCCGAGTTTATCCTCGAAGAGGGGAAATACATCTGCGGATGGGCAGTAGAAAAGATGTCGAAATCAATGTTCAACGTAGTGAACCCCGACGACATCGTAGAACGTTACGGCGCCGATACACTGCGTCTGTACGAAATGTTCTTGGGCCCCATCGAACAAAGCAAACCCTGGGATACCAACGGGATAGACGGCGTACACCGCTTCCTGCGCAAATTGTGGGGACTGTTCTACAAAGGGGATGCCTGGGTGGTTACCGACCAAACCCCGACCAAAGAGGAGCTAAAATCGCTGCACAAACTGATTAAAAAGGTAAGCTGGGACATCGAGAACTTCTCGTTCAACACCTCCATCAGCGCATTCATGATCTGCATCAACGAACTCTCGGCCCTCAAATGCAACAAAAAAGCCATCCTGCAAGAGGTGATAGTATTGCTCGCCCCCTTCGCTCCCCACTTGGCCGAAGAATTATGGCACCAGTTGGGCAATACCGATACGGTATGCGATGCAACATGGCCCGTAGCCAACGAAGAGTACCTGAAAGAAGATATGGTTACATATGCCATTTCGTTCAACGGGAAGGTGCGTTTCAGCATGGAATTCAAAGCCGGAACGGACAAAACCGAAGTTGAAAAAGAGGCGCTGGCTCACCCCTCTTCGGCCAAATGGTTGGAAGGAAAAAGTCCGAAAAAGGTGATCGTCGTGCCCAACAAGATTATCAACATCGTATTATAGACCCAACCGTACGGGATATCCCGTACGGTTTTCAACACAAACCAACCCAAAATGATTCATCTGCAATTTTTCGGATTATGGAGAAACATTAAAGACTTTGTCTTGATCTTTTTAGGACTGGTACTATACTCTTTCGGGTGGACCAGCTTTCTCCTGCCTCTGGGCGTAACAACGGGCGGAATAACCGGTTTTGCCGCACTTATTTTCTATGCAACCGGTATTCCCATCGGTGTGACCTATTTTGTCATCAACGTGGTACTATTGCTGGTAGCCATCAAGATATTGGGATTCCAGTTTTGTATCCGCACCATTTTCGGGGTATTCGGTATGTCTGCGTTGCTCTCGTTCTTTCAAGCCATCCTAAGAGAGCCCATCATCGAAGATGAACCCTTTATGTCGTGCGTCATCGGAGGGATGATGTGCGGAACAGCCTTGGGCATCGTTTTCACCTCAAACGGGAGCACCGGGGGTACCGACATCATCGCCGCTATCGTGAATAAATATCGCAACATATCGCTGGGGAGAGGTATCCTGTATTGCGATATCCTGATTACCCTCTCCTCGTACATCGTCTTCCACGACATCTCGAAAGTAGTATTCGGTTTGGTAACGATGGTTATCACCACCTATACGTGCGACCTGGTTATCAACGGTGCCCGCCGATCGGTACAGTTTCTTATATTCTCCGAAAAATATCCGGAAATAGCCACCCGCATCAACAAAGACCTGCACCGGGGAGTAACCGTACTCGACGGGATGGGATGGTATTCCAAAAATCCCAGGAAAGTACTGGTAGTGCTTGCCAAGCGGTATGAATCGGTAACCATTTTTCGTCTGATAAAGGAGATAGACCCCCAGGCCTTTATCTCGCAAGCCAACGTCGTAGGGGTTTACGGAGAGGGATTTGACAAGATAAAAGTTCGATGAAACAGATCGTTTTTGCCACCAACAACCCGCACAAGCTGGAAGAGATCCGGCAAATAGCGGGGACAAATTTGGAAATTCTCAGCCTGGCCGAAATCGGTTGCCACGACGACATCCCGGAAACGGCCGATACACTCGAAGGGAATGCCCTGATCAAGGCTCGTTACATCAAGGAGAAATACGGATACGACTGCTTTGCCGACGACACCGGACTGGAAATCGTCGCCTTAGGTAACGAACCGGGAGTCTATTCGGCCCGTTATGCAGGAGAAGATTGCAACCCGCAACGAAACATGGAAAAGGTACTGAACAAAATGGCGGGAATCAAGGAACGACAAGCCTCATTCCGGACAGTTATCGCACTGATATGGGAAAACGAAACTCATCTGTTTGAAGGGGCTATACAAGGGGAAATCACCACCGGGAAACGAGGTGATGCAGGATTCGGATACGACCCGATCTTCCAACCCACAGGCTATACCCGGACATTTGCAGAACTGGGTGAGGAAGAAAAGAACAAAATCAGCCATCGGGCCATTGCTACCGGAAAACTATTGCAGTTTCTTCGTAACATCCTCTAACCAAAAAAATCTTATTCAAAGAGACTGATGGGTGTTTTATCTACTGGGAAAGAGACCTTTATGGTTATATCCATATCTTCTCCAAAGAGGTATCATTCATTAAAGGTTTAAAAAAGCTATTAATCGGCAACTTTCAACTGTTTTTATGGTTATATTTAAACAGATAAAACCGATTAAAATTTACGTGTTATGAAAAAATGGATGATTTTAAGTGCCATCTGCCTGTTCATCAGTAGTCTGACCATACAGGCACAGAAAGATTCTACCACCATACAGAAAAAACGAATCATTAAAGAACGTTTGGAATCGCGCCAGTTCAAGATTACGGCAGAATCGACCTTCGGACGAGAAGGGAATGTGTTTCTAAGCGAAGCCGTTCCCGGATGGAAATCGGGAGGACAGGTCATTGCCTCGCGTACCGTCTTGCCGGGATTCTATCTAAAACTTTTCGGCGACGAAATGATCAAAACCAACCTGCCGTTTCTTGGGAAGTTGGAGAGTATGAAAAAATGCTCGGAGCCTCACATCCTGGTAGAATCGACCTATACGGATTTTAAAATAAAAGACCGGGGTAAAAAGGGCTACCGGGTAACGTTCAAGTTCAACGACCGGGACAACAGCTATTTCGAGGCCCGGATAGACATCAACCCGGAAGGGGAAGCCTATATGGTAATCAGTTCGCGCAACCGTACCGACGCCATCTATCGCGGACACCTGGTAGATGTGGATGCCAAATAGAGGGTATAACAAAAAATCATAAAAAAGAGAGGTGCATAAACGCATCTCTCTTTTTTATTTTTACGCCCTCAGGGAAAGAGCCGTCTTTCCCAACTACCTCTATCCGAACAAATCATTCAACAGACGGGCCAGTCGATAACCGGCTTTGAGTATCTGCTTTTCGGCCAACGGTTCGGCTTGATTCAAGAAATCACGTCCCTGCGAACTTCCTTTGGGAGCCCAATCGTATATAACCCGACAATCGACAGCCGTTTCATGGAACCAATCGCGAGGAGTACCTGCCGCCAACGCCTTTTTCTCTTTTCGGGAACAACGGTCCAGCTGTTGTTGCCACTCGGTATAGTACCACTTCCGGTTAGACTCGATGATGTAACTGTCCCAAACAGAGTGATAACTGTGTTCTTTGTTGTTTATCTTTATGTTGTAGTTGCTTATTCCGGGATAACGTACGTGGGTGGGACAATGCATATCTCCTACCAGGTGAATGACATATTTGAGGTTCACTACCAGCGTAGAATCGTCCAGCTGCTTATAGTTCTGCAACAACTTAATGGCATCTTCCAACGCGGAAACAGCATCTCCGCCCGGCTTGCGAACAGCATCGGTATAGTAGAAATCTTCGTTCACGGCTGCGGTATGCCATTGGGAGGTATGCTTGTATGCCGGGGTGGCCCGATAATCGTCCATCCACGAGGCATCATATACGATGGAGTGTCCCAAATATTTCTCTATTCTCTTTTCTGCTTTTTTCGTGAGGTTACACGCGGCGATATAAGCAATGGCATCGTGTCCTACACGGCCCCATCCCATAGCAGTTTGCGATACACAAACCGACAGGGCGATTCCTAACATCCAACTCTTTTTCATCTGTTTTAACGAATAAATATGGTTACTATTCAGTTCAAAATAAGGCTGCATTTCTCGGAGAATTCTCCTCCCCCGAAAAGCCTATCTTATAAATATTCTATTTCATAATATACCGTACCGTTGGAACCATCCAAATGGAAAACATTTCCTTTGGCTGGTTTTATCTCCTTGCCCGTACGCATCCCCCGATGATCCAGTACATGAACCCTGGCCGGACGAGGCAAACGAAGTCGGGCAGAAACGGGCTCCATCAACAACGGGGCCTCGCCTTTGGCTACCAACCGGGAGGAGTGGTCGTCGTAACTCATCCCGGTATTCCGGGCACGCGCAACAAGGGTTACCAATGCCCGGGAGGTTTCATCCAAAGAGACACCCCTCTCCAACGAAGTCAACAACATGACGGCAAAAGGATTTTGTCGGTCCAGACGATAACGGATGTTGCCCAAAGCCAGCTCCTTGCCGGCATTGAATCCGACGGCCGCCCGGCTGCAAGGGGTCTGCATGGTAAAATATCCCCGCTCCTTGACGTTCCACACAAATTGTCCGGTGGTACTGCGATACTCCTGCTGCCGCTTGTCGTAATAGTCCAGGTAATCCTGCTGGGGTGGGGTCTCCTGGTATTCCTCCACAAACCGGTTGGAGACCCGCCCCACGGCCATGGCTTCGGGAGGGATGATGCCCTCGAACTGTTTCTGGTCGCCTTGTTGTTCGATGCGGGAACGGAAGCCCAGTTTTCCCTCCATAAAGCTGGGCACGTGCAACCGACAGACTCCGATATCGGCTCCTGTCCGGATATCTCCATGTTGGACCATACGCGACAAGGCAGGATAAAGAGCCATCTGCAACGGACTATCGGCGTTGTAGATGTTCCCGCCGGGCACCTCAACGGTCGAGGTAATAGCGGGGTGATTCGAGGCAAAGGCAAACGAGGCGTCCCACCCTTGTAACCCCAATCCGTACAACGCAATAATGGGCGCAGACTCGGCCGTCCATTCGTTGGGAATCAAGCTCATCCATTCGGACAAGACAAACGGGCGGCCCTCTACTTGCTGCATCCCGGTGCCCAACAGTCCGCTGCCGGGCCGCGAGAGCATGGAGGCGTTATTGAATTCTCCCTCTTTCAGGGTATGTCCGCCGCCTCCGCCAAAATAGTTATGACGGTCGATAACTCCCACCTTGTAATCGGCATAGAGGTTGTAGTAGTGGCCGATGTGGTCTCCGGCCTGCCAGCAACTGCCCACAATGGCCCCCTTGTACCCGGTAGCCCGTATCGCAGCTACCATCTTGTTGTAATAGGCCTGCTGACACTCGTAAATGAAACGGGCCGAATCATACAGCCGCTTACGGCACTGGGGCATCTTTTCAAACGCATCGTGGCTGAAATACCACTGATGGGGCATGGGATGGATGTTTTCGTTGGCAAGGCTCTCGTCCGGATAACACTCCTTGAAGACATTAAAGGCCTCGCCCCAACTCTTTTCGAGGGCCTCCTGGGTGCCGTATTTCTGTTTCAACCATCGGGAAAATTTTTGACAGATCAGCGCCTTGTAAGTAGGACACGCCTCCATCCACTGCAAGGTAGTAGGGAAGAAGGCATTGTCTTCGTTTTGCAACTCGATAAAACTCAACGCCGGGTCATCGGCATACCGCATCCCGGTATAGGGATTGTGGTGGTTGAGCATATTCACGGTAAGCTCTATCGAGAGCTGCTGCAAATCCTCGGCAAAATGAACCAGGCCGATGGTACTTCCTTTCAGGTGATCGCTACCGGCCTTGACCACCTCGTCATAAGCCAATATCCGGGTACTGTCGGCGGGCCGAACCCGGTGTCCGTAAATATGCGACCAACCGGCATAGGTACCTTGCTCTTTCAGCTTGTAATGAAAATAGTCGAGCCGGTCAAACAGACGGGCCTCTATGACGGTAGAACCGGGTAACGGAGCTGTCCCGTCCCAGGTAAATTTATGGAAACGGACGGCATTTACACCCTGCCTGGCCAAATAGGCACTCCACCTATCGGCCAGCTCCTTCTGCGGAAAGGCACCCATGTTGCAGATGTTTACGCCCCAAAACTTGACGGAGGTTCCATCGGCAAAACAGTAGTCGTTCCCCTCCATCAAAAGCCAGCCGTGCTTGCCGGCAGGAGCATCCAGGCACGAAGAGGCATTCAGGATAGAGGCCGGATCGATGGACGGGCCCTGAAAAGGATACCACGTTTGGGCAAACAGTCCGATACTGGTATGTATCAAACACCATACACTGAGGAGTAACTGCTTCTTTTTAATCATAATCTGTAAACAGGTGGGGAGAGATTTCTCGTTTTTCAAGCAGGAAGCCGGTACGCAATGGTGCGTTGCCGGCTTCCTGATAAATGGTCATCGAGTGGCAACTTCCGGTTGGGGCACTCTATCGGGCTGATAGGACTCTATCCGAAACGCGTACCGATAGGTTTTATTTTTCTCGATTTCGTACTTGGGACGCGGGCCCGGACCGCAACTGGCATTGCCGATTCCCCGTTGGATGCAATCGAGGTTCAATACCACCTGGGGCAAACGGACATTGTCCAGATCATGCCCATAGCGGGTTTCCCAAAGAATCCGGTCGGTATAGTGAAGCGCGCTAAAATCGAGGCGGTCTTTCGACACGATCCTGATTCCGTCGGAGGAATCAGGCTGTTCGGCAAAAGCGACCCAACGGATATCGCTCCGATTACCCATCGTTTGTGAGCGGACATAGGCCTCTTCCATACCCGTTACCGTATTGCCATACAACCCGAAATAGGCGGCATTTTTCCGATCGACGTAGTTCTCGATCGGTCCGCGGCCGTACCAGAGAACCTGTTCGAGCGAGGGATTCAACATAACGGTCAACCCGAGCCGAGGCAGGTTGAACCGCTCTCCGGTAACGAACGAAGCATCTACATCGACCGTCCCGTTGGCATAAACCGTATAGGTTATCTCGTAAGGCTGTTGTGTCCGTTTGCCGATATGGGCCAGCATGGGGGTAGTTATCGTTACACATTTCCCCGCTTCACCTATCTGCCAGGTTACGGCCTTATCGGGCTGTAACCCGTATGTGGTCTCCTGGTAATTGCGCTTGTCGTTATTGATGGAACGGTACCAGTTCAGGACAAATCCCTCGCGGTTATAAATCATCTCTTTCCCTTTCAACCGCAACGAGGTCATAATGCCGGAGGTTTGGTCGATATCGACGGCTATTCCCTTGCCACGGACCTGCAACGTGCCCTCCACCTCGGCAACGCGAAGGGTATCCGGAATGGATGCACAATCAATCGCTGCAACCGGTACCCGGTCTGTCAAGGCAAACTGTTCGGTGGCAACGATATGCCCACGCGGCGCCCAAACAAAATCGGCATTCAGAAAGACTCTCAGGTTCAAAAAGAATTCGTCCTTCTGGTTCAATTTGTCGGCGTAGCCCAACTGAATCTCTTCGGCCTGATTAGGTGCTGCGTTGGCGACGGAAACGCCGTTGTCGACAATCCTTCCGTTTTTCACCAGCTCCCACATGATCAGGAAATTGTTCAGATTGATAAAGTCATAGTGATTTTCGACCGAGATTCTTCCCTGTGCCAGATCAACGGGTTTGAACTTGACATATTGATATACCTTTTTCACTTCGGCCAGTTTGGGGGTTTGGCGGCGGTCGGGGGTAACGATTCCGTTACAGCAGAAATCGGCATCGTTGGGCGTGTCGCCAAAGCCCCCGCCGTAATAGTAACGGTCGGCCGATTCACCATATTTGTTAAGCCCCTGATCTACCCAGTCCCAGATGCAACCGCCGATCATGCGGTCGGAATGGTTCTCGATATAATCCCAATACTCTTCGAGATTGCCGATCGCATTCCCCATGGCATGGGCGTATTCACACAGGAAATAGGGTTTGTTACGCGGCTGCTTGTCCTGCGCAATCATGCTTTCGATGGAGGGATACATCCGCGAGTCCATGTCGGCCACATCGTTCTTGCCTTCGTAATGGATGGGGCGGTCGTCCAGGGCACGGGCTGCCTGATAAACGTCATCGAAATTCTTTCCGTTACCCGACTCGTTCCCCATCGACCAGAAAATAACGGAGGGATGGTTCTTGTCGCGCTCTACCATACGTACCATGCGGTCGATATAGGCGGGTTTCCAACTCTCCTTGTTACTGATAGACATATTGCCATGGCACTCGATGTCGGCCTCATCCATGGCATACAGCCCGTAGTAGTCGTAGAGGGCGTACATTTTCGGGGAATTAGGATAGTGGCTGGTACGAATCGTATTGAGGTTGTTTTCCTTAAACATCTTCACATCCTGTATCATCGACGATACGGGTACGGCTTTCCCGAACTGCGGATGGGTATCGTGGCGATTGGCCCCTTTGAAGAGCACCAACTCGTTGTTGATATATACCTTGTTGTTTTTGATCTCTATTTTACGGAAACCGACCTCGGAGGAGAGCACTTCGAGGGTCTTTCCCTGCGCATCCTGCAATTCCAGAATAGCGGTATAGAGATGGGGAGTCTCGGCCGACCAGAGCCGCGGAGAGGTTACCGGTAAGGAGATCGTCGTTTCCTGTTCCTGGTTTCTGGCTACCGGTGCTACCTGCTGAACGGCCGATGCCACCGATGACCCGGCATTGTCCAACAGGGTGATCGCTACCTGAGCCGCTTTCTTTCCACTCCCGTAATTGCGGACTTTGGTCAATACCTCCAACGAGGCCTTTGTCAGGTCGTCTCCCTCGAAGCGGGGCGTCAGTTTGTAATCACGCAACCGCAGTTTGGGCGTACAGAACAAGTAAACATCGCGGTGGATACCGCTCAACCGGAACATATCCTGGTCTTCGAGGTAACTTCCGTCCGACCAACGATATACCTCTACGGCCAACGTATTGTTGCCGGTTTTTACATACGGGGTGATGTTAAACTCGGCATCGTTGTTCGACCCCTGGCTGTATCCCACCTTCTTTCCGTTTATCCACAGATACATGGCACTGTACACGCCATCGAAATGGATGAAGATTTCATTCCCCTTCCACGTCTGCGGCAGTTCAAAATCGCGGCGGTACGACCCTACGGGATTGGGTTCATCCAGAATGGTATAGCCCTTCTGTCCTTGTATAAAGGGAGGATTGTTGCGGTGCGGATAGGTTATGTTGGTATAGATGGGGGTTCCGTATCCATACATCTCCCAGTTGGAGGGAACCGGAATTTCGTCCCAACCGGAAAGGTCGTAACCGGGTTTATAGAAATCTTTGGGCCGTTCGGAGGGTTGTTTGGCCCAATGAAACTTCCAATTACCGTTCAACGACATATAGCGGGGTGATTCGGGTGTAATCCAGGCCCGGCGGTAACTGGGGTCGGCCTTCAACGACTCTACCGATGGGAACGGGGTGTAGGTGGCGTGTCCCGGCTCCTTGTTGATGGCGAAAATCGTTTCGTTTTCCCAATCCTCCTTACTCGTGGTTCTTCGCAACTTATCTGCACTCAGTTTTATGTTCGACTTTTTCAACTGCCACTGCTGGTTGCTCTTTGTCCCGTCGGCCTCCAACTGACAGAGCAGCTCTCCGGGTAATCCGCTATCGGGATAACCTAAGTTCAACCCGTTGGCCATACAGGTAAAGGTATAAAGGTTCTCGCCTACCGGCGTGATTTTCCACATCTGGTTGGCATGATCGTTCATGCTGTCCCACTGGATAACGGCGGTATTGGCCTTGCGGGTATTGTTGTTGTCGATACTTTTGTCGGCCGTGGCATTGGTAATGGTATAGTAGCCGCCGTCGCCGGCCGGGACAATACTCCATGCCTGCGAGGCCTTTCCGGCAACAGGAGTAGCCAATACGATGTTGGAGCTGTTCTCCTGACTCTCTTGATTGTCAAGCACCAGGCCGTTGCTGCTGACAATCTCGTACAATACTTTCGCATTGATCTGCTGAGCCTGTGCCCCATACGCAAACATACTGCATAGAACCGCCAACAGCCAAAGAGAATTGATTCGGGTATATATTTTCATAAGCATATATAATTAGATGAACATTCAAATTTACATTTCCCAAAAATAAGGAAATTTTTGCAATAATCTCCCTCTCAAAAAATTGTTCTTTAACACTCCCCAACAAACACATTTTTCCCTATAAACTTATCGTTCGGAAAAGAAATAAAAAATAATTTTTATCTTTGTAAAAATGTGGTGGTCATTTACAACAATGGCTCTTAATTTTCTAATCGAATAAGCGGTTTCGACCAAGGAGAATAGAAAAGATAATCCAAATTTCTATTCCACCTCTTAATTAGCAAAAGGTATAACCCGGCAAATAAGAGAGATCGGTATCTAAAATAAGAGACATCAAAATAGAACATTTTTCATGGAAAAGACAGAATCCGGTTATGTTTATATATTAACAAATCCCAGCTTCCGGGAAGATTGGGTCAAAATAGGAAAAAGTTCCCGCCCTGTGGATATTCGGAGCAAAGAACTCGACAATACAGCGGTTCCTTTGCCATTTGAGATATATGCTACACTTAAAACGAAGAAATTTACAAAAGTAGAAAAACAGATACACAAACAAATAGATCGCCTGACAGATTTGCGCATCCGCCAGAATCGCGAATTTTTCAACATTGCTCCATCGGTTGCGCTGGATATAATGCGCGACATAGCCGACCTGCTGGATGATGCGGAATTAAGCGTCTATGTTGAAGGGAAACCTGTCATCAGTAAGAACAAAGAAGAAGACAAAAAAATAGAAGCCGAATCACAAGAAAAACTGCGAAAAAAACCAAAGCCCCCATTTAAATTTCACATGATCGGGGTAAATATCGGGGACACTGTCGTCTTCGATGCACTTGATATTCCTGTAAAAGTAGCCAGTGATGACAAAATTGAATACGAAGGCCGGCTTTACAGCCTCTCTGCATTTACGGCCAATTTCCTACCAGAAAATAGACAAAACACTTCTGGGGCTTATGCAGGGCCTAAATATTTCAGTTATAAGGGGAAAAACTTAAATGATTGGAGAAAAGAGAAAGAACAGTAATCTCCTTTTTAACGGGGTGAAAAATAGAGAAAGTTTTATAGAAATACAACACGAAAAAACAGTCCAAAAAGAGATCATAGACACTACAAAGTTTCAAGAACTGGTTCAAACGAATAAAATATATCCCATCAAAGGCTATTGTAAACCTCCCTCTTTTTGGACAGCCTGCTTGATGATATTCATCATTTCCTGTACCGCTTTTTTTTGATAACTATTCTTCAACCACAACAAGGAAATAACCAGATTATTTTGGGCCTCTTTTATGGGTATTGCCGCCAAGCCGGGAAATTGCATGACGGTTTTCTGCAAAGAGATACTACACCATTTGCCGGTACATACCATCTGTAACGACAGAGCCGAATTGTTTACCTCGGCTTTCGGTTGAAGCGTAATATTATTTTCTATTGCCAACTTCTCAATCATCTTACGCAGATACATTCCGTTTTCCAACAATACAAGAGGTAACTCACTGACTACCTCTAACGATACTTCATGCAACACGGCCAATGGGGAGTCAGATCGTACAATCAAACAGAGCGGAACCGATAAAAGCTCTACGGTATCGATTAACGGAGACAAGGGCGACGGTTTGTAAGAGAGGGCAAAGTCAATGCGATGATCGTGTACTCTATCTGCCAACTCGTTAATAGAGGACGAATGAAAGAGTCGTAAGGTTATGTCGGGATACGACTGTGAAAAACGGGATACACATTCGGCAAGCAATGGACAAAGGCTATAAACAACGCCAATGGATAGTTCGCCCCGATATATTTTCTGTATATCCCAGAGGCGTTGCATCCCCTCTTTAATTTCTGTTATGGAACGGAGTGCATAAGGCAAAAACTCCCGCCCTGCCTCGGTAAGATATACTTTCTTGCCAATACGTTCAAACAACGGGATACCCAATGATTCTTCCGTCTGTCTGATACTCTGGGAAAGTGTACTTTGCGTTATGAACAGTTGCCGTGCTGCTTCGGTAAAATTGAGTGTCTCTGCAAGGCGGACAAAATATTTCAGGTGTGTCAGTTCCATTATTTTTTCCGATTATACACATTAAAACTATTAATCATACAAATATATGATAAGATTCGCAATGTACATACCTTTGCGCCCAAAATCAGAATATCATCTATTATGCAAGAAAAAAGGAGCATCGAAGAGTGGATAAGACGATGTATGTCGTTCATATTCTCCCTCTTCATTCTTGGTATCGGCGTATCGCTGGCCATACGAGCCAACCTCGGTTCATCCCCTATCACCTGTCCTCCATACGTATTGAGCATGGTTCCCCAATCGCCGCTCTCGGTGGGTGGCTACATCTTCTGTATGCAGTTTTTTTTCGTCCTGTTACAATTTGCGTTGTTACGGAAAGATTTTCATAAAATACAATTTCTTCAATTAGGCGTATGCCTGTTATTCGGATTTTTCACAGACTTTGGGATGTGGCTTACAGAACCGCTGCAATGGGGCGATACCTGGATGGGGTACTCAATGCGATGGATCCAATTAGCCGTATCGGGATTGATACTGGGAATCGGAGTTGTTTGGGAGGTTCGCAGCGATGTACTTCTCATCCCCGGAGAAGGACTTCCTGTAACCATTGCCAAAGTATTCCACATAGATTTTGGCAAGGTAAAGATATGCTTCGATGTACTACTGGTAGTTATTGCCGTAATCTGTTGTTATCTCTTTTTCGGACGTTGGAGATGGGAATTGGTTGGAGTAGGTACGCTTTTTTCGATGTTTTATGTCGGAATCATCGTTCGCTTTGTCAGCCCGCACATGAAATGGTTGGATAATTGGCTGGTATCAGGGGTACAACAAACGGAAAACATTCAAACGGACAGCTATGCCGAAACGAAAGAGTACCCGCTCACCATTACCATCTCTCGCCAATACGGTAGCGGAGGACATGAAATAGGTGAACGTCTGGCGAAAGAACTCGGGATTCCTCTTTACGACCGAACCATTATCGACCGAACCGCCGAAGAGCTGGGATACAGTTCAGAATATATCAAGAGAAAAGAGCAGAGTACCTCCAACATGGAATTATTGAAAATGATTTTTGCCGACAGCAGCGGTATCCTGCCCGAAATGGAGCTATCCGACGACGATGCAATATTCGTTACGGAGAGTCGTATTATCCGTAAACTTTCCCAACAAGGCCCATGTGTTATCATTGGACGTCTTGCCGATTTTTTACTTAAACACAATCCTCGTTGTTTCCGTGTATTCGTCTGTTCGGATATAGAGACGGCTATCAGCCGGGTAACACGCGAATATGGTATCCCGGCACAGAAGGCCGAAGAGGAAATCCTGCGAGTAAACAAGGAGCGAGCAAATCATTATTGGAAATATACTGGCCAGCGATGGGGCGATACGGGAAACTACGATTTGGCCGTAAACAGCTCCCGAATCGGCATCGATAAGACAATAGAGATAATACGTTCTGCTATTTAACAACCATACGATAAGCCCATCGTATTCCTGACCTCTACCCTTTAACGATCGCAAAACCTGACAGAAGCTATTGCTCCTGCAATATTATTCGGGGAATAACCTCTGCTCTATACTAATACCGCTTGAATAGACCGACGGTAAACACGGAAGAGATGCTCCCACGCAATCAGATTCCTACTTTATCAAGCCAACTTCGGATCATCTTCTCATGGGGCTGGTTCAGTAGCCGTCCCTCTTTCCAATTCAAAGCGGGATACTCCCTTTTCAGGGCCTTGACGCTGTTGGCAATGCTGCTGCCGCCCGACGTTGCAAATGGAATGATGGTTTTGCCTCTCAAATCATAACATTCCATGAAAGTATTCATTTCTCTGGGAGCAAGATCCCACCAAATGGGATACCCAATGAAAATCATATCATAATCGACGACATTCTTTTGGAGGAGTTTGATTGCCGGCCGCGCATGAGGGTCGCCCATCTCCACCGAACTGCGCGACTGCTTGTCGGTCCAATCGAGATCGGCATCCGTATAAGGTTCAACCGGGAGAATGGCATCCAGCTCCCCTCCCGTAACCAAAATCACTCCGTTTCAAACGCGGAAACCAGTCTCCGTCCTGATAGGTCATCTCCTGATACTGAACCTGATCCCCATTATCAATATAGAGGCCAACCTGGTCTCCATTACTGAAAAAACCTGAACCGTCCGACCCTACTACCGCACGGGATTCGGCTTGCAAAAAACTCAACTGCAAATATCCTTCGCCCACGTCGATTTGATCGGTGAGATGGTCTGTACAAGCCATCATCAACAGCACGGAAAAGTACACGCCTATTCTACGAACTATTTTTCCTGTCTTTATCCTTCTTCAACATCAAGCATTTCCGATGGAAAAGAAGAGGAACGAACAACACAAAGGAGTACGTACATAGTTGTCAGTCCAACTCCATATTGAACTTGACAGCGAAGAGGGAGAAAATAGCGGGGCGATTAGTATATGGAATATATGCAGATTGATATGATGTGTATGAGAAATAGAAGATATCTTCATAACTTTTTTCTATACATATTTAACTATCAAGTTATTCTTTTGAGGCAAAGGCTCTATTTTTCCCCTGATAATTGTTCGATCGGTTACTATCCAATATTTAAGGCGAGGTACATTTTTTTGCAACTGTTCAACCACCAAGCCAATCCCATCATTTCCGGTTGTAGTAATATTGGTGAATACTTCCGAAAAGTATGAAAGAGATGGTTATCGGTGCAGGGCCCGGTCAAAGAGAAAAAACAATGAGGGAGAACAGCAAGCAGATAGTAGTACAAAATTCCCTTAACGAATCATAAACTGAATCGTTCTAATTTTCTTGCAAAGAAGCAGCATCCGAGGTAGAAGCACTACATCTCTTTGTATGCCGTCGGGGAGCACCCTACATATTTCTTGAAATAGACCCCGAAAAAGGATTGGTTGGCAAAATGGAGCATATCGGCAATCTGCTGCACGGTGTATTTGCGACTTTTGAGCAAGGCTTTTGCTTCGAGGATAACGAAGTCGGTAATCCATTCACTGGCAAAACGACCGCTTACGTGATGTATGACCTGAGACAAATATTTGGGAGTAACACACAATACATCGGCATAATAGGAGATGCTTCGTTCGCGGGTATAGCTTTTCTGTACCTCTTTGATGAATCGGTCGTAGAGTTCCTGCTTGCGACTGGTCTTCTCTTTCGGCCTTTTGTCCTCGGACGACAACAATACGAACTGTTGGTAATATCCGTTGTAGGCAAGCGCCTGGGCATACCCGAGTAGGGCTCCTTTCCGGAACGGGTTATCCTTTTCGAGTATCTTCGCTTTCATCAGACGATAAATCGTCAACGTCTCCTCCATCTTCTCGTCTGTCAAATGGAAACAGGGAGAACGATGCAACAAACGTTGTATGGACATAACCGCCTCGACCTGACTGGCCGTCCGGAAATATTCTGGATCGAAAGCCATCACCACAATGCGTGCATCCTGACTCATGCCGAGAAACTCTCCGATCGTCCCCTTCTGTACCACAAAAACATCATTGACACAGATTTCTACCTCTTGCAGGTTATACCGAAACCGTATCTGGCCGGCCAGGCACAAAATGGCAACAACAAAGGAGACTTTGACCGGATGATTGGTGAAAAACGTCTCTGTACGAGACTCTATCCCCGGGGTATCGAGGTTATCGATCAAAATAAACTCTTTGTCCAGATGTACTGCTGTGCTTTCTGCGGAGAGCCGTATCAAATCCAAATTCCAGTAAGCCTGCTTCATCTCTATATATTCTACTTTTCGACGAACGAATTTAGTTATTTCAGTCGATATTCACAACATTTGTCATCTATTAGAACAAAATACTATCCCATTAGACGACATAATCTACCAAATAAATCGGGAACTTTGCAAACAAACAAAAAACACCGTCATTAAAAATATATCAGAAACATGAACAGATCAATTACCCTGGTCATCGTCGTCGGTGCACTCTGTGCCTGCAACGGGCCATCGCACGAGAATTCCAATATGCGGAGCGTCATGTTGACCGAACCCGTTAGGTTGGAATCCTCTCATGTAATAAATTATCCGGGCATTGTGCGCGAAGCGCATACCATCAGCCTCGGATTCAAAACAGCCGGACAGATCGAACGCATCCTGGTGCACGAGGGCGATTACGTCCGAAAAGGTACCCTGCTGGCCGAACTGGACGATGCCGATTACCGGTTAGGGGTAGAGGCATTACAGATACAATACGACCAACTCGAAGAGGAAGTAGTACGGACAGAGAAACTTTTCAACCAGAAAAGCGTTTCTGCCAACGATTACGAAAAAGCCGTTGCCGGGCTGAAACAGCTGGGCATACAGTTGCAGGTAAATAAAAACAAGTTGGATTATACGAAACTGTATGCCCCAACGGACGGATATGTACAGCGCGTAAACTTTTCGCCGGCAGAGATGGTCGATGCCGGTACCGCCCTCTTTTCTTTGTTAGACCTCTCGACGATGGAGGTGGAAGCTGACATCCCGCAAGAGACATACCGTCAGCGAGACCGTTTTGTCCGTTACGCCTGTACGGCGGCAGGGATGGAAGCAGAGAGCCCGATGCACCTTTCGAGCCTTACCCCCAAGGCTGATGGAAATCAGCTCTACCGGTTGCGGCTCACCTTTGCTGATCAACCCGACAAACAGCTGACGGCCGGCATGAATGTCGAGGTATCCATCACGGTGGCCGATACGGCTTCCGTCGCCGGATATGCCGTACCGCTACGAGCCCTCTTCCGCGACGGAGAGAACGCGTGCGTATGGATACTCGGGAACGATTCTACCGTTACGAAGCGGGAAGTCGTCCTCAACCAGAAACTCGACGACGAGGGACGGGCCATCGTTATCGAAGGGCTGACAGGCCAGGAACGCATCGTACGGGCCGGCGTGAATCTCCTTCGGGAAGGAGAACGTGTACGGGTGATCGAATCTCCAAGTAAAACCAATGTAGGAGGAGTGCTGTAATGAAGATTACCCGATTTTTCATGCAGCGGCCGGTACTTTTCTGGTCGTCGATGGTAGCAATCCTGATTGCCGGGATGCTGTCATTCATACAGATGCCCAAGCTGGAAGACCCTGCCGTATCTACCAAACAGGCCATGGTCGTGGTTCCGTGGCCGGGGGCCAGCGCGCACGAGATGGAGTTGAAAGTGGCCCGGATGATGGAAGATGAACTGCGGGCCTTACCCAACGTAAAAAAGGTAAGAACCGAATGTAGGAACGGTTCGGCCATGTTCACCGTCGAATTTCAAATGACAGTCCTGAACCGTGACCTGGAACAGCATTTCGACCTGTTACGCCGCAAGGTAAACGACGCAGTAGCCCGCCTGCCACAGGGATGCTACGACCCGGTGATCATCGACGACATGATGGACGTATATGGTATCTTCTATGCCTTGACCGCCGACGGATACGATTACCCCGAGATGTTCCGATATGCCGAATACATCCGTCGGGAACTGCTCGACGTGAAAGGCATTAAACGCATCAACATCGTAGGTAACCGCGACGAGGTGATCAATATCATTCTCTCGAAAGAACAAATCGCACGCAACGGTATCATCCCCACGCAAATTATCTCAGCATTACAACAGGCCGGGAAAACGGTGAACGCCGGCAAATACCGTAGCGGCGAAGAACGTATTGCCCTTTACGTCGATTCGGCCATTGATAACGAAGAGGAAATCCGCAACCTCTCTTTCCAGACAATGGATGGTAAGACGATGCGTATCGGCGACATCGCCCGCGTAGAACGCGGTTATGCCGAGCCACAACGCAACGGGTTCTTCGTCAATGGGCAACCATCCCTGGCCATCTGCCTGGCAATGGAGACGTCGGCCATCGTCCCCGACGTGGGGAAGGCGGTCGATAGCCGTTTGGAAGAGGTAATGCGGCACATCCCGGTGGGCTTCCATACGGAAAAGATATTCTTCCAACCCGAGAAAGTAAGCGAGGCCATCTCTTCGTTCATGTGGAACCTGGTAGAATCGGTTCTGATCGTCATTCTGGTACTTGTCTTCACCATGGGACTGCGCAGCGGCCTGATCATCGGCTTCGGGCTGATACTGACCGTGGCCGTATCATTCCCGATACTGCTTGCCTGCGGTACAACGCTGCAACGCATCTCGCTCGGGGCCTTCATTGTGGCAATGGGTATGCTGGTAGATAACGCCGTAGTCATCATGGACGGCATCCTGATAGACCGGAAACGAGGATTCGGGCCGAAAACGTACCTCTACCGCATCGGACGGAATACTGCTTTGCCGTTGTTAGGAGCGACGATCATCGCCGCCTCGACCTTCCTGTGCGTCTATCTATCGCCCGATTCGGCCGGAGAGTATGCCGGAGACCTTTTTCTGGTATTGTGTGTCAGCCTGCTTGCCAGTTGGGTACTGGCACTCATCCAGGTACCGGTTTGCGCAAAAACATGGCTACCGAAGCGCGAATCCGGAGCAGCCAAAGGGACTGGTGAAGTCATGAACTCGCCCGTCCACCGTTTCGTACGGCGTGCGATTGCCTTTTTAATCGGTTATAAGCGGGCGACTATCGCCGTATCGACCGGAATCTTGATACTCTCACTTTTCGGTATGACGCGCGTCAAGAACCTCTTTTTCCCCGATTTCGACTATAAACAATTTGTCGTCGAATGTTTTTTCCCGGCCTCTACCGATGCCAATACGGTACGTGACCAGTTGTTGGAAATGAGCGACCTGCTGGGGAAAAATCCATCCATCGACCGCGTGGCCGTCAGCCAAAGCAGCGCCCCGGCACACTATTGCCTGGTACGTCCGATGACCTCGGGCGGGGACTGTTACGGCGAGCTGATGGTCGATTGTAAAGACTACCATACGGTACTGGAACAGATCCCCACGGTACGGCAGCAACTCCGCGAGGCCTATCCTGACGCTTACATCCGCATCCGAAAATACAATTTCTCGATCGCGACCTCCCACACCGTCGAAGTAGAATTCGCAGGTCCCGACCCAACCGTACTGCGCCATTTGAGTGCACAAGCCGAAACAATCATGCGTCGCTCTCCTTATGTGGATCCCTACTCGGTACAGAACAACTGGCGACCGACGAGTAAAAGCCTCGTTGCCGAATACGATCAGCAAAATGCCCTGCGTTCGGGAATCGAACGCGGCGATGTGGCCAACGCTCTACTGGCCGCTACGGACGGAATGACGGTCGGGGTACTTGCCGATCAAAATCGGATGGTTACCCTCAACCTGCAAGTACGCAATGACGACGGCAGCCGCATCGAACGCTTTGACGAGATACCGGTTTGGAGCACGATGAACATCCATCTCTCGAACGAAGAGCTGCAAGGAGCCTTGGCCGGAGGAGATGCGATGAGCCGACTGCAAGACCAAATGTTCCGTGCCGTACCGCTCGATAACGTAACCCGCGGCGTACGACTCGACTGGGACGAAGATGTTGTATGGCGGCTCAACGGACGGCGCATCATCGAAGCCGAGTGTGACCCGAATCCCGACCTCGACGAAGCGACTCCGGCCAAAGTAGTCGAATCTATTCGCGATGAAATCGACGCCATCCCGTTGCCCGAGGGCTATTCGATGCGCTGGGTCGGCGAGGGAGAGTTACAGGACGAAGCCACGTCCAACCTGATGAAGTTCGTACCGATCACCATCTTTCTCATACTGGCTATCCTGCTGCTGCTGTTCAACGACTGGCGCAAGGTTATCCTGATCCTGCTTTGCTTCCCGTTTGTCTTCTGCGGTATCACCCCTTCGCTGCTGCTGAGCGGACAGCCAATGACCTTCATGTCCATTATCGGGATGCTGGGACTTATCGGCATGATGGTAAAAAACGCCATCGTACTCGTAGATGAAATCAACCGACTCCAACACGAAGAGAAAGCGACACCCTACACAGCCGTGATAGAAGCGACCGTATCGCGCGTACGCCCCGTGCTGATGGCCTCGCTGACAACCATCGTAGGTATGCTCCCGCTCGTAGGCGACCCCATGTACAGCTCGATGGCCATCACGATCATGGGAGGGCTGACCGTCGGCACGATCATTACGCTCATCCTGCTGCCGCTCTTCTATGCAACGCTGTTCCATATCCGTAAAACCGCTAACCCATAAAAACGACCATCAAATGAACAAGAGAAATATAGTTATTTCGTGTGGTGCCATCCTGCTCTCCCTTACAGGTGTTTGGGCACAACAACCGCAACCGCTCCGTCTCACGTTGGACGAATGTCGGGAGATGGCACTGTCGCACAGCGAAGAGCTGCAACAAGCGGACAATGCCCTTCAACAGGCGGAGCTCGACCAACAAATCGCCCAAACAGCTTTCCTGCCAGATTTCGACGCCTCGGCCATAGGCTCTTATATACTTCCCGATATGGACATGATGGGGATGAAACTACGGATGCGAGGCACCTATATGGCCGGTATCAATTTGACACAGCCCATCTATACGGGAGGGAAAATCATGACCGGAAACCGACTGGCACGGATCGGGAAGGAAGCGGCCTCCGAACAACTACGCATGACACGCATGGATGTCATTGTAGAGGCCGACAACGCCTATTGGAGCTATATTGCCGTAAACCGCAAAGTCCGGATGATAGAAAGTTACCAAGCCCAAATGGATACCTTGTATCGGCAAACGAAAACAGCACTGGCTGCGGGGATGGCTACCGAAAACGACCTGCTACGCATCGAAGCGAAACGCACCGAGATACACTATCAATTACAAAAGGTACAGAACGGGGCCGACCTGTGCCGGATGTCGCTTTGCCGGATTGTAGGGGCCGATTTTAATGCGGAGATAGACGCCGTCGATACGGTATTCACCATCCAGGCACCCGGTACACTCTCACCAGAGCTCGATGCCCGGCCGGAATTGCACCTGCTCGAAAAACAGGTTGTCGCCGGGAAAGAACAGATACGTATGGCCCGTGCCGATATGTTGCCTGTGGTAGGGTTGTCTGTCGGGTACAGCTACTACGGCAATATCAAGATCAACGGGATGGCCGATGCCAGCGGTACGATGGTACCCTATACGCAAGAGTTTCGCGACGGCCTCGGATTGGCCATGCTCTCTGTAAAGGTTCCGATTTTCCATTGGGGAGAAAACGGCAAGAAGGTCCGCAAGGCACAGTATGAATTACGCAATGCGGAACTCGAACTGCAAAAGAATTCCCGCCTGCTCTCGATCCAGGTACAACAGGCAATCCGCAACGTGCAGGATGGATATGGACTTGTTGAGACAGCAAAAAAAGGATTGCAACAAGCCGAAGAGAACCTGCGGGTGATGCACAACCGGTATGCCGCGTCGATGGCCCCGCTGACCGATCTGCTCGATGCCCAGTCAGGATGGAAACAGGCCGCAAGCAACCTGATTGAAGCACAAGCACAATACAAAATTTACGAAACGGAATATCTGCGAAGTACCGGGATGTTAGAGTGATCCGGAGAGGAGAGTGCTGTCGGGATTTTTCTCCCGACAGCACTCTCCTGTTTCCGCTTCTCCCTCCTGTTCGGATACCATCGGGCCATGCCGCACTCATACAGATATTCAGCATCTCCATAGGGATAGCCTGTTTCCTTTCA
>CASGEW010000017.1 GCA_949300615.1 uncultured Bacteroidales bacterium | reverse complement strand
CAACGTATGATTGGTGCCCGAGGCATAATCGCCGGCGCTTTCGGGCGTATAGGGTCCCAGGAAAACCGATCCGGCATTGATGACCTTACCTGCCAGCTCACGGTAATTGGCCGTCTGGATAATCAGGTGCTCCGGGGCATATTCGTTGGTAAGGGCCATCAACTCGTCGTAATCTTTCAATACGACAATCTTGCTGTGCGAAAGGGATTTTTCAACCAACTCTCGCCGGGGCAGCAATGCCAGCTGGCGTTCTATCTCTTCCTGCACGGGAGCTACCAACGAATCGTCCGTAGTCATCAGGATCGATTGGCTGTCGGCACCGTGTTCGGCCTGAGAAAGAAAGTCGGAAGCAACAAAAGCCGGATTGGCCGAAGCATCGGAAATCACCTCCACTTCGGAAGGTCCTGCCGGCATATCAATGGCCACCTCCGAAAGGCTAACCAGTTGCTTGGCAGCCATGACATACTGGTTGCCCGGACCAAAAATCTTATATACCTTCGGAACGCTCTGCGTACCGTATGCCATTGCTCCGATGGCCTGCACGCCGCCCAACTTGAACAAACGGGTTACTCCGGCGGTCTTGGCCGAAAAGAGGATGGCCGGATGTACCTTTCCCTCTTTGTTGGGAGGGGTACACATAACGATGTTGCGGCATCCGGCTATCTTGGCGGGAATGGCCAACATCAGCACGGTCGAAAACAACGGAGCCGTACCTCCGGGGATATACAATCCTACGGCATCGATGCCCACCGATTTTTGCCAACAGGTTACGCCCGGCATCGTCTCGATTTTCTGATGCTGTACGGCTTGCGAAGCGTGAAAACGGGCAATGTTGTCGTGTGCCTGCCGGATAGAGCGCTTCAACTCTTCCGAAAGAAGGGCGTCGGCTTCGTCCCATTCGGCGTCTGAGACGGCCAGTGAGTTCAGCGACACACGGTCAAACATCTCTTCGTACTTATACAAGGCAGCATCGCCCATCTCCCGAACCTCCTGCAAGATGCCGGCAACTTTGCCCTGCAACGCTGCATGGTCGAAATGCGGACGGGCGGTTATATGCCCCCAATCTTTCCGGGACGGATATTTGATTACTTCCATAAACTCCGAATTTTATACTACAATACCATTTTCTCGATGTTCAATACCAGAATACCTTCTGCTCCTGCGGATTTCAGCTTGTTGATAATTTCCCAGAAACGTTTCTCTTCCAACACCGTATGTACCGAGCTCCATCCCGGGGTAGCCAACGGCATGATGGTAGGACTCTTCATCCCGGGCAATACGGATAACACCTGTTCGAGGTTGTCGGTGGGTACATTCATCAAAATATACTTTTTGTCTTCGGCTATCTGTACGGCATTGATGCGGAACAACAGCTCTTCCAGTATCTCTTTTTTCTCTGTCGAGAGCCTGGGGTTGGCAATCAACACGGCCTCCGACTCCATGACAATCTCCACCTCTTTGAGCCGGTTGCTGACCAGTGTACTGCCGGAGCTGACAATGTCGAATATGGCATCGGCCAACCCGATACCGGGAGCAATCTCGACCGAACCGGTGATAACATGGATATCGGCCTTTATGCCGTTCTTTTTCAGGAAAGAGGAGAGGATACCCGGATAGGAGGTGGCTATCTTGCGCCCCTGAAACCAATTCAGGTTCTGGTAATCTTCATCCTTGGGAATGGCCAAAGAGAGGCGGCATTTACTGAATCCGAGCCTTTTTACAACCTCTGCCGCTTTTTCTTTTTCGACAAATTCGTTTTCGCCAACAATCCCGACATCTGCTACTCCCGAAGCAACGGAATCGGGGATATCGTCATCCCGCAAAAACAACACCTCTACGGGAAAATTCCGCGCAGGGATCAACAACGTCCTCTTGGCCGAGGACAATTTTATTCCGGCCTCAGCCAGTAACTCCATCGTGTCTTCAAAAAGCCGGCCCTTGGCCTGTACTGCAATTCGTAACATAATCGTTTTTATTTTTCAACTTATACATTCGCAACAAAAAAAGGCTTACCTGCATAGGGTAAGCCTCACATTTTTTATGTCATCAGCAACACGCAAATATCCGCTTACCTCTTAACGAGCCAAGTGATGGTGATGTTTGTGGTGCAATGTTGCTGCAATAATCATACGCTTCATCTGTTATCGGTTGCAAATATAGCGATTTTTTCAAATACGCCAATAGATTTTAATGACTATTTTCGTCGGCCGGACGAAAGAGAAAAAGCGGAACGCCCAACGCCTATCATCACCGGTCGTACAGGTAACGCTTTATACTCTTTTTGGGGGTCTTTTCAAACTCCGTAGGATAGAGCTGTATAGAGGTTATCTGTTCATACGGCGAAACGTTCTTGTTCAGGTTTTGCCGCACCTCTTCCAGGGCGACGGGCAAATCTTCATTCGAGATGCCGTAACTGTCAACAGCTTCGTAATCGGGATAGACCAATGCTATCAGCTTACCGTTCTTCTCTTTGACCAGACTCTCCATAATAAAGGGCATATTGTTGAGCTTGGCCTCTATCTCCTCCGGATAGATATTCTGGCCGTTCGAGCCGAGTATCATCGACTTTACCCGCCCGCGTATGAATATCGTACCATCAGACGTTACCGTTCCCATATCGCCGGTATGGAGCCAACCGTCGCTGTCGAGTACCTGTGCGGTAGCTTCCGGATTCTTGTAATACCCCTTCATCACATTCTCGCCCCGCACCCATATTTCGCCCGAAATATTCTCCGGATCGGGAGAATCTACCTTGACTTCCATGATTCCCGGCAAGATACGTCCGGCCGAACCGGGGACAAACTCGGTATAATGGGTATAACTGATCAACGGGGCACATTCGGTCATACCATACCCCACGGTAAAGGGGAACTTGATTTTGGTCAGAAACGCCTCTACTTCGGGATTCAACGGCGCCCCTCCTACAATCACCTGCGCGAAACGTCCCCCGAAAGCATCGACGAGCTTTTTCCGAATCTGCCCATAAATCTTACCGTCCAGCAAGGGGACATTCAAGGCCAGTTTCAACGGCAACTTGTTCAACATGGGAGAGATCTGTTTTCTGTATATCTTTTCCAACACGAGCGGAACGGTCAGAATCAGGTTGGGCTTCACCTCCTCGAATGCTTTCAACAGGATTTTCGGCGATGGAATCTTTCCCAACAGAATCACGTGCGTACCGACGGCCATAGGGGTCAGAAAATCGAACGCACAACCGAAGGCATGGGCCAACAGCAGAAACGACAGACAGCGGCTTCCCTTGTAATGCAACTGCGATTCCATGCCGAACACCACATTCCCACCCAGGTTATTACCCGTCAGCATCACCCCCTTGGTAAATCCGGTAGTACCCGAGGTGTAATTCAACTCAATGATTTTATCATTATCCAACTGGGCATACTGCACATCGCTTTTGGAAAAACCGGCGGGATAGGCATCCCGGAAATGGGTATCCATATCCGACAGGTATTGGGCGATGTCCTCTCCGTCACGCTGGCAGAAGCAACTGTAATCGGAGAGCGACAAAATGCCGCGCAACTGTGGCAGCTTCTCCTCTTCGAGGTTTTCCCAGATGTGATCCCCGGCGAAGAGCATCACTGCCTCCGAGTGGTTGATGATATGCTGCACATCGTTCGGGTGAAAATCCTGTAAGATAGGTACCACAATGGCTCCATACGTAACAACAGACATAAAGGCCATGCACCAGCGGGGCGTATTTTTTCCGATCAATGCTATTTTATCGCCCCGTCGAACCTGGCAATGCCGGAACAACAGATGGAGCTTCGCTATTTCAACGGCCATCTCTTTATAAAGAAACGTCCGTTTTTCGTTATAATCGGTCAACGCGGGCAAATCCCAATTTTCCCGAAACGAGGCCTCGTATAGCTTGATAAAATTCTGCTGTATCATGGAACTTCTCTTTTATCCTCTTGCAAAGATATGATTTTCCACCAGAAAAGCTAATTTCCCATCCCTAACGAATGTTAGAAAAACTTATACCGTGTTCCGTCCTCCTCCCAATATTCCCAAAATCCGGATACCAGGACAAAACATCGGAGGATAATTTTGCGACAAATCCTAACTTTTTTCATACTTTTGCATACCTCATTGCGGGAAAATCCATAGCAGTATGATTGATAACAGCATTTTCAAAGACAAAAAGGCCGCCTATTTCACCCTGGGATGCAAATTGAATTTTGCCGAGACCTCCTCTTTGGCCCACCTGCTGGAATGTAACGGATTCCGGAAAGCAGCTCCCGGCGAAACAGCCGACCTCTGCGTTATCAATACCTGCTCGGTAACGGAGCTGGCCGATAAAAAAAGCCGGCAAACCATCCGTAAAATCTCCCGCCAGCATCCCGGCGCCTTTATCGTTGTTACCGGATGTTACGCCCAGCTGAAACCGGAGGCAGTGGCACACATCGACGGTGTCGATCTGGTATTAGGGGCAGAACACAAAATGGATATTCTCGATTACATCGGAGGGTTGACCAAACAGGCCCACGGCCACATCGTATCGGGCAAAAGTACAGAGATCAAGAGATTCGCCCCCTCGTGTTCACAGGACGACCGTACCCGGCACTTCTTGAAAGTACAGGACGGTTGCGACTACTACTGTACCTACTGTACCATCCCGTATGCAAGGGGGCGTAGCCGCAACGGTTCGATAGAGAGCCTGGTAGGACAAGCCCGCGAGGTGGCTGAAAAAGGCGGCAAAGAGATTGTACTGACCGGCGTAAACATCGGCGATTTCGGGAAATCGACCGGAGAAAGTTTTTTCGATCTGATCAAAGCACTCGACAACGTAACAGGAATAGAGCGTTACCGCATCTCCTCCATCGAACCGAACCTGCTGACAGACGAAATCATCGAATACGTGGCTTCATCGCGACATTTCATGCCCCATTTCCACGTCCCCCTGCAATCGGGTAGCGACGCCGTACTGCGGCTGATGAAACGACGCTACGACACCGCCCTGTTCCGCCAAAAGATGGAGACGATAAAACGGTTCATACCCGATGCCTTTATCGGTATCGACCTGATCGTAGGGATGCGGGGCGAAACCGGTCCGCTTTTCGAGGAGGCCTATCAATTCGTCGCTTCGTTGCCCGCATCGCAACTGCACGTATTCACCTACTCGGAACGACCCAATACACAGGCCCTGAAAATAGAACCCATCGTCTCGGCCGAAGAAAAACACGAACGGTGCCAACGCATGATCGCCCTCTCGGAGCAAAAACTGGATCAGTTCTACCGCTCGCAAGCCGGAAACGTACGCGAGGTGCTGTTTGAACAACCCCGAAAAGGGATGCCGATGCACGGATTTACCGACAACTACATCCGGGTAGAATTACCGGCCCGACAGGAACGGGTCAATACCATCGGGAAGGTTCGGTTGTCCGACACCTACAACAAGGCCGGCGACGCCCTCCGGGCGACATTAATACCTGATTGAAAATGAAAACAAGAGACATAGCCTATTTTCCCCTCTACCTTTACCTGAAACTGCACGCCCTGCTGCCGTTACCGGTATTGTACATTTTGGCCGATATGCTCTACTTCCCGCTCTACTACCTCATCCGGTACCGCCGCAAGCGGGTTCGGTCGAATCTCGTAGCCTGCTTTCCCCACAAGAAGAAAAAAGAGATTGTCTCGATCGAGAAAAAGTTTTACCGCCACTTCTGCGACTATGTCGTAGAGACCATCAAAATCCTGCATATCTCGGATGAAGAGACCAAACGGCGCATGGTATTCACCAACGTCGAACTGGTACAAAACATACTCGACAAAGGACAACCCTGCATCATGCTGTTGGGCCATTACGGCAATTGGGAATGGGTTCCGTCCGTCACGCTGTGGTTGGACAAACGCGACTACTTCCTCTCCCAAGTCTATCGCCCGCTGAAAAACAAATGGTTCGACAGTTTTTTCCTGCATCTGCGCAGCCGGTATGGCACCACCAACATCGCCAAACAGGATACGTTGCGGACGATGCTCCACTACAAGGCTTCGGGCAGATCGGCCCTGACCGGATTCATGGCCGACCAGAGCCCCTCGCCCGCCAATATCCACTACCGCACCTCGTTCCTGGGCCGAGAAAGGACGGCCGTACTGACCGGGGTAGAGAAAATTGCCCGTAAAACAGGCTTCGCCGTCGTATATTTAGATGTGGAATGTCCCAAACGGGGATACTACACCGCCACCTACCGGCTCATCTCCGATACCCCGCAACAGACAAAAGAGTTTGAAATCACCGAAAAATATACCCGGGAGATGGAAAAAACCATCCTACGGGCCCCCCAATACTGGTTATGGACCCACAACCGGTGGAAACACAACCTGCCCGAATCATGAAACAAGTATCGGTAGTCATCTTAAACTGGAACGGACGCCAATTGTTGGAAGAGTTCCTCCCCTCGGTGGTACGCCATACCCCCGAGGAGGAGGCCGATATTGTCGTCTGCGACAACGGATCGACCGACGATTCCATCGCATGGATACAAAAACAATATCCACCAATAAGAGTCATCCCGCTAACCGAAAATTTCGGCTATGCCGGGGGATACAACCGGGCATTGGCACAAATCGACACCCCCTACACCGTTCTGCTGAACTCGGACGTCGAGGTAACCCCGGGGTGGCTATCGCCCCTCGTATCCTTTTGCAAACAACATCCGGAAGCGGGCGCGTGCCAACCTAAAATTAAATCGTACCGAAACCGTTCGTTTTTTGAATATGCCGGAGCAGCCGGCGGATTCATCGACAAATACGGGTATCCATATTGTCGGGGACGCATCTTCTCGACCGTAGAGCCGGACAACGGGCAATACGATACCCCCACGGAGATATTCTGGGCATCGGGAGCCTGCCTCTTTATCCGGACCGAACTCTTTCGCAAAGCCGGCGGATTCGACGACCGCTTTTTCGCTCACATGGAGGAGATAGACCTTTGTTGGCGCATCTGGTTATCAGGAAACAAAATCTTCGTCGTACCTCAAAGCGAGGTGTTCCACTTAGGAGCCGCCACCCTGACGACCGAGACACCCCGAAAAACGTTCCTCAATTTCAGGAACAACCTGCTCATGCTGCACAAAAACCTGCCGATAAAAGAGGGTCGGCCCCTGCTTTTCAAACGAAGAGTGCTCGACACGGCCGCTTTTTTTAAATTCCTGCTTACCGGAAAAACAGGCAATGCCTTAGCCGTTATACGGGCACACAACAGCTTCCGACAAGAGAAAAAACACTACCGGCAACAACCCGAAACCAATCTTTTAAAAACATTTCCGGAGGCTTCCCGAAATATCACGGTCAATTATTTTATCCGAAAGCAGCGTTTTTTCAATTCTTACTAATTTTGAGGTTGCCCAAATTCTTGCTACGACAACAGATTTTACATGAGAAAACGGCGTAAGCCTTTGGTTTTGTTAAAAATCTGATTAATTTTGCACCGTTTTATTACAAATTATTACCAAAAAACAATCAAAAAGAAAAAACAATCATATTAACATGGACAAAAATAGAATCGTAAGCGAAAAGGTAAAAGCCGTACGCGAAAGCAAAAACATCAGCCGGGAAGAGCTGTCCGAACGTTCAGGGTTAAGTCTCGAACAGATTACCCGAATCGAAGAAAACATCGACCTCCCTGCCTTGGCTATCCTCTTAAAAATAGCCCGTGCCTTGGGAGTACGCCTGGGAACATTCTTGGATGACCAGGAAAATATCGGCCCGGTAGTCTGCCGCAAAGACGAAAGTGCCTCCTGCATCAGTTTTTCAACCAACTCGCCCGATGCCCGCAAACACATGGAGTATCACTCCCTCTCCAAGTCCAAGACGAACCGCCACATGGAACCGTTCATCATCGACATCGCATCGTCCGACAAGGCCGCAGAAATGAACTCCTCGCACGAAGGAGAAGAGTTTATCTGGGTGATGGATGGAAAAGTAGAAGTCAACTACGGCAACGACACCTATATTTTGGAAGCAGGAGACAGCATCTACTACGACTCCATCGTACCGCACTGCGTTCATGCCGCCAAAGGCTGTACCGCCAAAATATTGGCAGTTGTATATACCCCCATTTAATCCCTTTGAAGTTTTTTAAAGATGCAACTATTTGACAGAACCTTGGGAGACTGGCTCGAACACTGGGCCGAAGTCTCACCCGATAAAGAATACATCGTTTACTCCGACCGAGACCTACGTTACACCTGGTCGCAATTCAACGAACGTGTCAACACCGTAGCCAAAGGGCTCTTGGCGTTAGGCGTCGAAAAAGGCTCGCACGTGGGCGTATGGGCCACCAACGTCCCCGACTGGCTGACCTACCTCTATGCCTGTGCCAAAATCGGAGCCGTATATGTTACGGTAAATACCAATTACAAACAAAATGAATTGGAATACCTGGTAGAAAACTCCGATATGCACACCCTCTGCCTGATAGACGGGACATTCGAGAGCGACTACATCGCCATGACTTACGAAATGCTCCCCGAACTGAAAACCTGCCAACGCGGATTTTTACGGAGCAAACGCTTCCCCAAGATGCGCAACGTCATCTACCTGGGACAAGAAAAACACCGGGGTATGTACAACACGCCGGAAGTGATGTTACTGGGACAAACCGTCAGCGACCAGCGTCTGGAAGAGGCCAAGAAACAGGTAAACTGCCATGACATCGTCAATATGCAATACACCTCGGGAACCACCGGATTCCCCAAAGGGGTCATGCTCTCGCACCACAACATCACCAACAACGGATACCTGACGGGCGAACACATGAAGTTTACCGCCGAGGATAAACTCTGTTGCTGCGTGCCGTTATTCCACTGTTTCGGAATCGTATTGGCTACCATGAACGTATTGACGCACGGCTGTACACAGGTCATGGTAGAACGCTTCGATGCGCTGCTGGTACTGGCCTCCATCCACAAGGAACGCTGTACCGCCGTATATGGTGTACCCACCATGTTCATTGCCGAGCTGAATCACCCCATGTTCAACATGTTCGACATGAGTTGCCTCAGAACGGGCATCATGGCCGGATCCCTGTGTCCGATAGAGTTGATGCGCCAGGTCAATACCAAGATGTTTATGGACGTTACGAGCGTGTACGGTCTGACCGAAACATCGCCGGGGATGACACACTCGCGGATAGACGACCCGGCCGAGGTACGTTACACCACCGTAGGTTCGGACTACGAATTTACCGAAGTTGCCGTTATCGACCCCGAAACAGGCGAAAGATGTCCCGACGGCGTACAGGGCGAAATGTGCTGCCGGGGATACAACGTAATGAAAGGATATTACAAAAATCCGCAAGCTACGGCCGAATGTATCGACAAAGACGGGTTCCTCCATTCGGGAGACCTGGGCGTAAGAGACGAAAACGGGAATTACCGCATTACGGGACGTATCAAAGACATGATCATCCGCGGAGGAGAGAACATCTATCCGCGCGAAATAGAAGAATTCCTATACCACCTCGAAGGGGTAAAAGATGTACAGGTGGCCGCCGTACCCTCCAAAAAATATGGAGAAGAGGTAGGTGCGTTCATCATCCTGCACGAAGGTGCCAAACTGACAGAATACGATGTCAAGGATTTCTGCAAAGGGAAAATCTCCCGATACAAAATACCCAAATATGTATTCTTTGTAGATGGATTCCCCTTGACCGGAAGCGGAAAAATTCAAAAATACAAGCTGAAAGACCTCAGTTTGGAACTGCTGGCCAAACAGGGAATCGTTCCGGTATAAACCTCTTATATTTTTATAATTCATTGCCAAGCGAGAGAGAACGTTTTCCAAACCAACGAACTCTCTCGCTTTTTAACCTATCAACCACAAACGAATGTACAAACATACACTTATCGTATTGCTCTCTTGCCTGACGGCCTGCACACAAACCGGCAACGAAAAAGCATATACCTTGTGGTATAACGCTCCGGCAAAGAGCTGGATGAACGAAGCCCTCCCCATCGGCAACGGCTACATGGGAGCCATGTTTTTCGGCGGTGTACCGACTGACGAGATACAGATATCCGAAGAGGGTATCTGGGCAGGAGGGCCCGGCAGCA
The DNA here is from genome assembly GCA_949300615.1 of uncultured Bacteroidales bacterium. Taxonomy (GTDB): domain Bacteria; phylum Bacteroidota; class Bacteroidia; order Bacteroidales; family CHK158-818; genus Gallibacteroides. The sequence continues at coordinate 21,685 of CASGEW010000017.1, read as the reverse complement.
ACCCCCAATACAACGGAGGAAACAAAAAAGAGAGTTGGAAACACCTGGCGCAAATACGCTCCCTGCTGACACAAGGAAAAACGGCAGAAGCCGGGAAATTGGCCAACACCTACCTGGTCGGAGAGATTTCCCCGGCAGCAGGAGGTGCTGAATTCGGCGATTTCGGAGCTCAACAACCGTTCGGTTCCCTGCTGGTTACCATCGACGGTATCGACTCCTCCTATACCGATTACCGCCGCCAGCTGAACATCTCCCAATCGTTAGGTTCGGTGTCATTCCAACACAACGGGGCCAATTTCCAGAACTATTATTTTGCTTCCTACCCCTCACGGTTAGTGGTGATGCGTTACATCAACAACAAAAAAGAAGGAGCCACCTACCGCTTGACATACACCTCACCCCACAAAAATACCCGTATCTCCGCCTCTGACGACAACACGATACAGATAGAGGGAACGTTGGAATCGAACGGGGAAAAATTTGAGGGAATCGTCTGGGTAAGGACCGACGGAACCCCCTCTTTCAACAACAACGAATATAAAATAGAAAAAGCCCGGAATGTAGAATTTTACGTTTCGGTAGCCTCTTCGTACAAGAACGAATTTCCCCACTATACAGGAAATGATTACCAAACCACCAACCGGACAGCCATTGCAAAAGCCCAGGCAAACAGCTACGAATATCTATTAAAAGAGCACGTCAATGATTACCGCCGGCTTTTCAACCGGGTGTCTCTCTCGCTCAACCAGGCTCCCGACACCACAACGCTGCCAACAGACCAACGCCTGCTGCAATACAGCAAAGGGGGTGAGGATTTCTCGTTGGAAGAGCTCTACTTTCAATACGGACGTTACCTGCTCATCAGCAGCTCCCGACCCGGAACCATGCCGGCAACCCTGCAAGGGAAATGGAATCACCTGAACAATCCCCCTTGGGCCTGCGACTACCACATGAACATCAACCTGCAAATGATATATTGGCCGGCAGAGGTTACCAATCTGTCGGAATGTCATACGCCTTTGCTACAATACATCGAGAGCCTGCGTGAACCGGGACGTATCACCGCCCGCGAATACTTCAACGCCCGCGGATGGTCGGTACATACCATGAACAACGCTTATGGATTTACCGCCCCGGGATGGAACTTCTACTGGGGATATGCTCCCAACTCCGCCTCGTGGTTAGGCAACCATATCTGGGAGCACTATCTTTTTACACAAGATACCATCTACCTCCGCCAATTTGCCTATCCCATTCTCCAAGAGTTGGGTGAGTTCTGGCTCGACTACCTCGTTGAAGACAGCGACGGCACGCTGGTATCTTCGCCATCCTACTCTCCGGAACATGGAGACATCTCCATCGGGGCAACCATCGACCAGGAGGTGGCCTGGGAACTCTTCACCAACCTGCTCAAAGCATCCCGGACACTGGGTTACCAAAACGCATTTACCGACAGCATCCAGGCAGCCCGCGAAAAACTCTCGCCATTAAAAATAGGCCAATACGGACAGTTGCAGGAATGGAAAGCCGACCTGGACGATCCCAACGACAAACACCGGCACATATCCCACCTGTACGCGTTGCATCCCAGCTACCAAATAAACCCGACCCAAACGCCCGAACTGGCCAAGGCAGCCGAACAAACGCTCAAACATCGGGGAGAAGACGGCACTGGATGGTCGTTAAGCTGGAAGATTAATTTCTGGGCCCGATTACAAAACGGCAACACTTCATACAAAATGCTCCGATACCTGCTGACGCCATCGTCAGGCGAAGGCAGCAGGCCTTCGCAAAGCGGCTCATACGCCAACCTGTTGTGTGCACATCCGCCCTTCCAGATAGATGGAAATATGGGAGCGGTAGCCGGCATGGCAGAAATGCTGTTGCAATCGTACAACGACACCATCCGCCTGCTTCCGGCCATTCCCGCGGAATGGAAAACAGGCGAGGTAAGGGGATTACGCGCACGCGGAGGTTATACCGTAGATATAAAATGGGAAAGCGGATGGCTGAAACAGGTAACCATCCACAGCGACAAGGTGTCGGACGGAACAAAATCCTGCGTGGTAAAATACTGCATGGATACCCGGACCGTTACCATCCCTGCCGGAAAACGGGAAACAACCATCTCCGATTTCCCTTGCCGCATAGAGTAAATCAGTTCAAAAAACCGCACAAAAAAAATGTTTCCAGAATTGGGAACATTTTTTTTATGCTAAAATCCTAACAACCGTTTCAACGAAGAGATTTGCTGGTTCCACAGCGAAATGGACTCGTCTCGCTCGTCCGGATAGGAGAAATCGGTAATAATCAGGGTTATATCATCCGTCAGTTCGGTCTGATCGACACGAAACTCAAAAAAAGACTTACTGTCCTCCCCCACATCTTCTTTCCAGTGAAAACGGACAAAAACGCCTTGTCGTTGCGTCATGAGCAGGGCCTCCTGCGGCACCTTGCTCCAAATAAATACAAAATCCTTGCCTTTTGATTCTACCTTGTCGGCAAACCATTCGGACAAACCGTTTGCCGTCGACAAATAGGGCCACAACACCGGGGCCGAAATCCTTCCTAATATATACTCGATACTGTACTTTTCCTTCTTCATCTACTATTTATGGGTCAAAAAAAGATTGTATTTTCATCACGCAAGCCGGCAACAAACAAAATTGGGTCCCTACTCTTCCGCGTTATTTCGACGGCAATATAGAAAATAAAATTTAAGTAATAAAATAAACGAAAAAATTTCGCCCCTTTTATATCATTTTTAGACAAAAGGGAATCCTCTGTTTCCCGATAAGCCAAACATACGGTTCTCTTTCTTACCAAAGTGTACACAAAAAAGAGAGTCGCATCCTAAAAATAGCCCCAAAAAATTTGGGAGTATTAAAACTTACACCTATCTTTGCACCGCTATTCAGGGAAATGGCGAGATAGCTCAGCTGGTTAGAGCGCATGATTCATAATCATGAGGTCGAGGGTTCAAGTCCCTCTCTCGCTACAACAAAAGCAAAAGCGCTGATTACACGATGAAAATCATACTAATCAGCGCTTTTTGTATGTCAAAAACGACCATCTTTCTTTTTGCAATCTGCCGATTTCCCTCGGACAAACCGCTTCCACCGAAAAATTATTTCTCTTTCGAGGTCAGATTTTCTATTGTCTTCTGTTGTGAAAGTACCGTTTCTGTCAAACGGGCAATCTGCTCAAAAACTTCACGGGGAATGGTAACCAAATCGCCGGCAAGGGTCTCCCTGTTCTTCGTTTCATATACAGGAACATTCTCAGCGGCCAAACAAGAATTACTCATCTCAGAAAGATTCCTGCAAATAGCAAACTCCTCCAATACTTCCCTGCCATATTTCTCTTCGAGTATTCTCGCCTGATAATCTTCCAACCTTTTCTTTCCTGTCTCTATGGCAGAAATATTTCCCTGCACACAGCCAAACAACTTGGCTATATCCACTTGTTTTAATTTATACTTCTTCCGAAATGCCTTTAAATCAAATCCTACCATAAACCAAATAGTTAAATAATATTAATATCAATATTATATTGATCTATTATTTGCATATATCAATAATATTATTGATATTTGCTTCATCTTTATACCGCAACACAAATATAAGAAAAGGCGTGTGTAAAGACAAATGAAACTTTCGTTTTCTGATTTGGCTATACAGTGCCAATCCTATATGCTACAAATATAGTGAAAGGCGAGAGCAGAGGCAAATGAAAACCCTGTTTCTGATTTGACTATGCCAAGCCGAATCGCTATATTATCCAAATATAACGAAAGATGAGAGCAGAGACAAACGAAAACGGAGTTTTCAAGTTTGACTATACCGAACCGCATCCTGTTATTATCCAAATATACAGAAATTATTATGAGAAATTTTCTTTTACACCAAACTACTTTCCATAAAAACACCCGAAATACGAGCTATTTTTTAATGAATAAATTCATCACATCTCTATTTTCAGAAAACCTCCTCATCTCCGGGCTGCAAACACCTATAATTATTACCCATCGTCGGAACCGCCACTCCCCCATAAATGGATGAAAAGCCCGGACTCTTCCCTGCGAGGGAAGGGAGGGGGGGAATAAGAGGAGGGGGTGTATTTTCCGACAGGTTCTACACACACTCGGCCATGAAAGACACGACCATAGAGTTACTCGATTGCCTCCGAGTAACTCTATTTATCCAGAAATTCTCTAAAAGGCATCGCCATAAACCCGACTTGCGATTACAACTGTTTTACACGTAATCGCAAGTTTTTTTTCTCAATCCCATGTCCCTGTCTTGTCCCGTTATCAAAAATTACCTACCTTTACCCCTGCACAAATACCAGACAAAAATGATTCGTTTATTCCTATTTTTAACGCTGTTCCTATCGGTCGTATGTACAGAGGCCCGGGTAAAAGGCGATACCATCAAGATTCTGGCCGTCGGTAACAGTTTTTCCGAAGACGGCGTAGCCTATTTGGACGAAATAGCTGCGGCAGCCGGAGTACCCATCATCGTCGGAAACCTCTATATCGGAGGGTGTTCCCTGCAACGGCACTGGGAGAACATTGCCGGCGACCGCCATCACTATGTATATCAGAAAAACAAGAACAACCAATATACCAGTACTGACAAATACTCCCTGTTGGAAGGTCTCACCGACGAGGAGTGGGACTACATCACCGTCCAGCAAGTGAGCCAGGACGCCGGGATATTACCCACCTATTACCCCTACATCCAGGACATACTGGCCTACCTGAAAAACTACGCCACCAATCCGGAGGTACAGTTTGCCTTCCAGCAAACGTGGGCCTATGCCCAAAACTCCACCCACGGAGGATTCAAAAACTACGGAAAAGACCAACAAAAAATGTACCAAAGCATCGTGCAAACGACACAAGAGGTGATTCAAAGAGAAAACATCCCCTTGGTCATTCCCTCGGGAACAGCCATACAGAACCTGAGAGCAGTAGTGGGCGACACGCTCTGCCGCGACGGATACCACCTCTCGTATGCCTTAGGACGCTATACCGCCGCTTGTGCTTGGTTTGAAACCCTTTGCCAAAAGAGTGTTATCGGAAACTCGTTCTTCCCCAAAGGAATCTCCGAACAGGTAGCCCGGGAAGCTCAAAAAGCAGCCCACGCAGCCGTAAAACAACCCTACCGGATTTCTGAAAAGAAAAAACATTAAAGATCATCCGGACTCGGACAAGGGGTGCCTATTCAAAAAGACCGGAGACAAGGACGAGGGGGAGGAGAGATAAAGGAAGAAAAACAAGGAGAAAGGGAATAGCGGTTGCTCCTAAAAAAGATAGAGCAAGGACAAGATTACGGGGACAGACATATCTACCACCACCCCGTGAAAAATAGAAATAACCACCAGACTCTCGCCCGCATAACGGGTGATAATCGGTAGCGAGGTATCCATCGACGTAGCTCCGGCCGACGATATGGGTGCTAACTTGCCAAAGTACCTTACCAAAAATGGCGTGAACAATAACGTAAACAATTCCCGCGACAGATTACCCACCAGTGCCATCGTCCCAATGTCGGCTCCGGCAAACTCTTTCAGAAAAACAGCCGACAAGCTGTAATAGCCGAATCCCGCACCGATGGCCACCGTCTCACGGAGAGAGATGCCGTCCAGACACAACCCCAACAGAAAACAAAACGACAACGTCCCCACAATGGTAGCTACCGGCACCCACAATACCTTCATGCGATATTGTCGCAAAGGGATGTACAAAGACTTGATATCCGCACCGATAGACATCCCGACAAAAAACATCAACAAAAAAAGGATATAGATACTGTAATCCATCTCCAACAAAAGATCGGGCAAATAACGGAAGCGGGCCGCAAGCACCCCCAAAACAAACGAAAGCAATATGATCAAACTTGACTTCATGGCTAATCTCGCTTTTTACCCGGTACAAAAAGATACCGGTACAACAACCAGGAAAGGAAAACGCTTCCGACGGTTCCCACCAATGAAATGACTATGGCCCGTACGCCCAAACCGCCCAAGTTATCCATCACCAGATCGTTGCTACCCACCGACAATCCCATGGCAAACAACAACAGATAGATGATCCATAGAATAAGGCGACGGATATGCGAAAACAGGTTTCGGCGGTTACGCAACAGATAACCGATGCACATTCCGATAACGGTAGTCCCTAAAATCCAAAACATATACCAGAATAATAAAATAAAACTTTCACAACATTCTCGTCATACAACAATCTTTTTTACCGACCCATACGGCAGCATCGTTGTAAAGACCTGCTCGAAAGTAATCTCGCCCGTATAGATACGGGCACAGGCAATTACCCCGCCGTGCGTAAAAACAGCTACCTGCCGGTAGGACAACCGCCGCAACTCATCGAGAAAGGCCGTAACCCGCCGGTATTGGTCCATGAACGACTCGCCTCCCTCCGTAGGTGTATCTATCCACTGTTCATACCAGGCCAACAGTTGCGGGCCCGAAAGGTTCTCCCAACGCTGCATCTCCCAACGGCCGAAATTCAGCTCCATCAACCGGGCATCGAGACGAGCCTCGTCATAGCCGCAAAACCGGGCCAACCGCACACAACGGCTCAGCGGACTGCTATATACGGCATCGAAACGGCCCGGCTGCAACCGTTCGACAACAGCTTCGGCCTCCTGTTCAAAGCTATCTTTCAACGGGACATCGGTCTGTCCGTAACAAGTCCCCGGCGGAACATCTACTGCCGTATGCCGAATCAAGGTTATCTCCATCCTCCTGAATAGATAAAAAGTATCGTTATATAAAAAGACAATTCACACAATAACATAACAGCGCCACAACAATCGCCCGTATAACCTCCTATTTTTCTCTTCAAAAAGATGACCAACGCCAAAAAAAGAATAACCGGGACAACGATCCCCCGCCAGTAACGCACAGGGAAAAGGAGAAGTACCGGCAAGAGGGAGAACAACAGGGAGAGCGTCAGCTCCGACCCGGACATCCGTGCATACACCACGCCCGATTTGCTCTGTTCCCGGGCATAGGGCAACAGATTGACAATCATCCCGGTTATTCCTTTTGCCAACGGGTCGGCCACCAGCAACAGCAAACAACGCAAGACAAGCGGCAAGGAGGTCAGGAACGACACGGCAAACAGAAAATAAAAGATAAGGGCTATTACCCCGTAGGTACCGATATGCGAATCTTTCATAATGGCCAGGATACGCTGACGGTCGCTGCCTCCGCCAAAACCGTCGAAAAAGTCGGCCAAACCGTCCTCATGCAGCGCCCCCGTCAGCAACAGCCTTACCGAAAGGGCTATCACCACGGCAACGGTTGCCGGGAACAGGTGCGAGGCGCAGAAGAGTGCCGCCGCAGAGACGCCTCCGGTTACCCATCCCACCAACGGCCAATAGGGAATAATCCGGGAAAAGTTCTCTCCCGACACATCCACCCACCGCCACAACGGAAGGCGGGTAAAAAAGACAAATGCAGCCAATACAGATTTCATTTTCAGGTATATTTCAAGTTTTTATCTCCAACGGGTTCTTTATCATCCCCTCATAAGACGCGCATAGATGTACTCCCAATACATCCCGGGAATCCTCCTTCCGGACAACGAAACACCTCAATCGGGATAGAGGCGCTCCTTTACATTCTCTGTCAATTGCTCCCGATAGAGGGTCAATTCAAGCAGGTGCAAGTTTCCCTTCTTGAACAACGACGAGAGGGAGGGCTCATAGGCTGTTTCCGGATCGAGGCCCGTTACTAAAAGGGCTTTCGTTCCGGAATCTATCCTCACCGAAACGGTATCGTTGAGGGGGGCCACACGCTCGTCTGTCGTCCAATTTACCGGATTGATCACCGCCACATTACCTTGGCTCACTACCGGAGAGAGGGCCGAGAGGTCGGTAACCGAGTTATAACAGACCGTTACGCCCCGGTCCGTACCTCCCGTGGCCAACACGAGAAGGGGTGATTGGTCCATATCTTCCTGCGTAATGCGGTATCCGATAACATAGGCTGCGGCCATCTGGTTAAAATCGTCATCGCTCATGGCCTTCACCAACTCTACGACGCCTTTACCTCCCTGGCTGAAACCGGCCAATACGAATTTCCGGCCGCCATTGAGGTGTTTCATGTAATAGTCAAAAGCGGCTTTTATGTCGTCCATGGCCACAGGAAAACGTTTTTCTACCACGGCGTCGCCCTCCATCCAGGAATTCAACGAGATTTGCCGGTAATAGGGGGCAAAAAAGTTGGCACTATCCCCGAATATGGCATCGGCCAGTTCGTACGAAGGGCGCATCTGCTCGCGTTGTTGTGCATCGGCAATATCGGCGAAATGGTGTACCTCGCCGGACGAATCTTCCCAATCGAAAATACAAGTGGGCAAGATATAAAACACATCTGCCTTGGAACGATCTACGGCCTTTCCGTTGTCATACCAGGCAGAAGACAACGCATAATCGACCTCTGAGCAGGAGCGCTCTTCGGCCTCTTTGCACGATACAACCCATAACAGCAATATGGGTAAAATGTATATCGATTTCATCCTTTTCTGTCTGCGTACCATAAAAAACCCGTTTGACAGCCGGACATTTTATCCGGCATTTCCACTATTAAAAATATTTGGTTACCTGTGCGTTACCGAATGTATTCATCTCGTTGATCATGCGTACGGCCGACGCCAAAATGGGATAGGCGCAGATCGCCCCCGTACCTTCGCCCAGACGCAGACTGAGAGAGAGCAAGGGTTTGGCCCGCAGGTAACGCAACACCCGGGCATGGCCGGCCTCATCGCCTTGATGTCCGAATACGGCATACGCCAAAACAGCGGGATACAACTTGGAGGCGGCCAGGATGCAGTTGGTCATGATGAACCCATCGACCAAAACGACCATCCCCAACTCGGCAGCCCGCAACATCCCGCCCACGGCCATGACCATCTCATACCCACCGAAATAACGCATGACCTCGCAGACATCGTTGCTCCCGGGATAGCGATGCAACGCTTCTGCCAGAACCCGCTCCTTGTGGGAAATGCCCGAAGCGTCGAGCCCGCTGCCCGCCCCCACGCAATCGTGCAGGGGAATACCGGTCAGACAGGTCATCCACATCGAAGAGGCCGAGGTATTGCCTATCCCCATCTCTCCGAAACTGATCACGTTACACCCCCGCCGGTGGCAATCGGTTACCACGTCGGCACCCGTTTCAATCGCCTGCTCCATCTCTTCGAGGGTCATGGCCGACTCATACCGAAAATTACGGGTTCCTTTCCTGATTTTCCGGTTTATCAACCCCTCTACCGGCGGGAAATCGAAATCTACTCCGGCATCTACCACTTGCAGGGTAAAGCCGTGCTGACGGGCCAAAAAGTTGACACCGGCTCCGCCCGAGAGGAAATTGGAAATCATCTGGCGGGTAACCTCTTTGGGAGAGAGACTCACCCCTTCGTCGGCAATGCCGTGGTCGGCGGCAAACACCACATTACAAGGCGCCGTAAGCCGGGGCGTCAGCGTCTGCTGAATCAACCCCACCTGCAACGCCAATTCTTCCAAACGGCCCAACGAACCCTTGGGTTTGGTCAGGTTGTCTATTTTGTTTTGCAGCCGGTCTGCCAAAGCACGATCCGGCTCCTCAATCTTGAACTGTCTCATCTTCTTCCTCCTTCTTTATGGTTACGGGGATACCCGACACCATCCAGATTACCTCATCGGCTTTCCGGGCGATGTACTGGTTCACCCACCCTTGCAGGTCGGCAAAATGCCGCTGAACGGGATTTTCTGCCATTCCTCCGCAACCGATCTCATTGGTTACAAAAATAAACACTGCCTCTTGCTTTATCAACTCGTCGAACGATTTTTTGATCTCCTCCAACGACTGCTCTACCGACCCCTCCGAATCATAGAAGAAATTGGTACACCACAGCGTAACGCAATCGACTACGACTACTCTTCCGGTGAAGTCGTGCCGACAGAGGTATTTCTCTTCTTCTACCGTCTCCCACTCGGAGCCCCTGTCTCGCCGATGACGCTCGATACGGCGGCGATGCTCCTCGTCCCATATCCGGGACGTGGCCGCATAGACCGGATGCGGAGAGAGGCTCCGTGCCAGCCGTTGTGCGTATCCGCTTTTCCCGGAACGTTGTCCTCCGGTAATGAGGATTATTTTAGGCATGGTTTTGTCTCCTTATTTAAAACATACAGCGTATGGCCCACATCCGGAGCCACGGTCTGCAAAATAGTCCAGTGATAAATCTCTATTTTTTGCGCGGAAGATACCCTGAGGGAGTATTCTGCCTCCGGATCACCCCACTCGCACGCAAGAAAGTCGTTACGCGTCAGGGCGTTTTTCATCCAAAACAACAACTCCGCATTTTTGGCTTCGACGGCAACCTTGATACTCCCCAAAACGGCGGGACGGAAACTGCCCGTCAAGGTATCGAACGAAATATCGCCCTTCTTGAAAAACCGGTCGATGGCGTTCGACAGGACCATGTCCTCGGTATTGCCGCAAACCAGGCCTTCGGTACGCGACAACAACCAGAGCCTGTCGGCCAGTTGCAGGGCCTGTTCCAGATCGTGGGTAGAGAGCAGAATCGTTTTCTGCTGTTTGACGGCCAGATCGTGTAACAGGTTCATCATCTCGATGCGGCTTACCACATCCAGAAAAGCGGTCGGCTCATCGAGCAGCACCACCGGACACTCCTGTGCCAACGCCTTGGCAATCATCACCTTCTGCCGTTCCCCGTCGGAGAGCTGCGCCACATAGCTGTGGGCCTTGTCGGCTATACCGACCTGCTCCATGGCCCGCTGCACCTGTTCCTTGTCTTGGACGGACAACCGGCCCAGAAACCCGGTATGGGGATAACGGCCCAGCGAAACCAGTTCGGAGACCCTCAGCCCTCCGGCAAAGGTGCGGTCGGTCAAGACCAACCCTATCCAGCGCGAAAGCTCCCGTTCTGAATAGCGGTTGGCGGGTTTCCCATTCAACCGCCACTCGCCAGCCAACGCCTTCTGGGAGGCGGAGAGGGTACGCAACAGGGTCGATTTCCCAGCTCCGTTGGGCCCCAACAAACAGGTCAGTTGACCGCTGTACAAGGAAAACGAAAGATCCTTGTGCACGCACTTCACCGTCCGTCCGTTACGTCGGTAACCGATAGAGAGGTTTCGGGCTTCTATGACAGCTTCGCAGGACATCAATTGAAATATTGTATTTTTTTCTGGTTTACGATTACATAAATAATTACCGGAGCTCCCAATACCGGGGTAATGGCATTCAGGGGGATAACCCCCGACGAACCCGGAATGACGCTGATCAGGTTACACAACAGCGCAACGGCCGGCCCCAACAGCAAGGTTACCGGCAACAACCCTTTGTGGTTGGAACTGCCCATCCACAAACGGGCCATGTGGGGTACTGCCAGCCCGATAAAGGATACCGGACCGCAAAAAGCGGTGGAGACGGCCGTCAGCAGACCGGTACTCACCAACAACCAGATACGGGTCAGACGTACGTTTACACCCAAATTCTCGGCATACCGCTCTCCCAGCAACAGCGCATTCAACGGTTTGATCAACAGGACGGCCATCAACAGCCCGACAGAAAGCAGGGTACAAAAGAGAGGCAGCTGTTGCAACGATACGCCCGAAAAATTTCCCATTCCCCACAGGGTATAGGAGAAAACCCCCTCGGCCGTAGCAAAGAAATTGAGCAACGAAATGACCGACGAGGTGATATAGCCCATCATAATACCGATTATCAACAGCATGATGTTGCTCCGCACCCAGGTAGAGAACAAAATAATAATCCCCAAAATCAATACGGCTCCGGCAAATGCCGCCAATACGACAGCGATGGAACCGGACAGGTGAATAGCTCCGGCTGTCCCCACGGAACCACCCAGGAAGAGCATCACCAAGGCAACCCCCAGGCTTGCGCCCGAGTCGATACCCAGGATGGAAGGGCCTGCCAACGGGTTGTTGAAGACCGTTTGCAGCATCAGTCCGGCCACGGCCAGCGAGGCTCCCGCAAAAAGGGCGGTAACCGCCTGCGGGAAACGAGACTGCAACACGATGAACGACCACGTCGCCTTTTCTACCTCGCGTCCCATGAAGATATCCACCACCGCATCGAAAGGTATCCGTACCGACCCGACAAAGAGATTGGCCAGAAACAGCAGGCAGAGCGCCCCCAGCAGAACCGCTACATAGAGAACGAGCGACTCCCGGCAACGGGGTATGCGATGATGGGCTGTTTTCATTATTCCTGCATCTTTTTATAGTAACGGGGTTCATATCCGGGCAGCAGCTCCGGATGGAATATCCAAACCAGGTCTTTCAACAAATAGTCCGGATGGATGGGCAACTCCTCGTAATAGGAGGCATCGGACGTATTGCATACAAAGATATGACGATTTTTAAAAGCATCGAACTCTCCGTAAAAAGAATCCTCTTTTTTCAATGTCTCGTAGGTAAAATCGGCTGCCCGGTTGTACTTGATCAACCAAAAATCGGCGTTGTGCGCCTCTTCAAAAACGGTTTCGACCGACAAGGGAGAGGAGCCGCTCTGCGGATCATCCTTGCGGAACAGATCGGCCCCGGCATCCCGGAAAAAGTGGGCGATATAGCTCTGCCCGCCCGGGACATACCAAACCGACCCGTATTTCGTATCGGTCAATACCGTCGGCCGTCGGGTTACCCCGGCAGCCAACTCTTTTACGGCCAGGTACGACTGGACGATCTCTTCAAAAAGAGAGTCGGCATAAGCCTCTTTCCCGTAAAAAAGGGCGTGCAGCCGTATCCATTCGGCACGTCCCAACGGGGTCGATTCCATGTAATCGGCACACTCTACCAACGGGATACCGGTCTTCTCCACCTGCCCGTATCCGCTGTTCTCGAACGGTGAGGTCAGGATGATTTCGGGGGCTATTTCCAAAATCTGCTCGACATTCGGGCTGGAAGCCATCCCTAAATTGGAAACGGAACCGTCGGCCAGCCCTTCCCGGATAAAATCCAGATCAATGTACTCCGGCTCGCAAACGCCGACAATCTGTTCCTTTACGCCCAACCGGGCCAGAACCCCGCAGTGGACGGAGGTATATACGGCCACCCGATGGACCGGTGTCCGTACGAGGGTCCCTTGCGGAAGATTGGCAGGCAGGGGTTTGTCCTTATCCACCAAGATATAGTTGTGCAACGTTTTCAGGGTATCCCACGGATTGCGTATCGACACCTGGGTATAATCGGCCGTACGGAGCACCTGAAATCCTTTTGCATAATGTATCGTAAAGGGGGTAACCGCTGCATCCGAGGCTACCGGAGCGTTATTGGAGAAACGGCATCCGACCAGCAGCAAACATCCCAACAACAAACAAAACAGCTGTTTCATAGACTATAAATCAAAGTCAAAAGTAATAAAATCAATCCTATCGTACACGCCTCCACGCGACGGTTTACGGTTATCGCCCGGTGGACGTCGGCCGCCGTCAGCTCCCTGTCGGAGGTGCCGATATAGGGCTTCTCCACCCGTTCGCCGAAATAGTAATTCGGCCCGCCGAACCGGCAATCGAGGATGGCGGCCAACGCCGCTTCCGGATAGCCGGAGTTGGGACTGGCGTGCTTCGGGCCGTATGCAAGCAGAAACCTCCACCGGGAGAGGCAACCGGAGACGCACAGCATCAACAACGCCGTCAATCGGGCCGGCAGGTAATTGGCCACATCGTCCAGACGGGCCGCAAAGCAACCGAACGCCCGATAACGGTCGTTCTTGTAACCAATCATCGAGTCGAGCGTATTGACCATTTTGTAAGCCAACATTCCGGGTACACCCAACAGGGCGTACCAGAACAACGGCGCGACGACGCCATCGCTCAGGTTTTCGGCCAGCGTCTCCAACGCGGCCGTCCTGACCTGTTGTGCCGAGAGGCGGGAGGTATCCCGACCGACAATACGGGCCACTTGCCGGCGACCCGCTTCCAACGCTTCATCCACCGCCCGGAAAACAGCCAGCACCTCCTGTTCCAGCGTTCTGGCGGCCAGACCGTAAAAGACGCACAGGGTAGCGACAAGCAGCTCGGCATAAACCGAGAGCTTTCCCGACAGCCACAGGGACAAACCACTCAACCCATAGGCCGCAGCCACACAAAACAGCGACCAGAGGGTTCCCTTCAAAAAGCGACGCTCCCCTTTGTTCAGCTGTCTCTCTCCCCATGCAATCAGGCGTCCGAAACCCACTATGGGATGGGGCAACCCGGAGGGGTCTCCCCACCAACGGTCCAACAGGCTGCCCGCCAACAGGGGTATGGTTATGTAGTATGCTGCATCCATTGCCGTATCGATTCTACCAACCAATCATTGGCCTCCGGGGTTTGCGCCGACAGGCGGATATAACGTTCATCCAAGCCCGAGAAGTTGGAGGCGTCGCGGATCAAGATGCCGCACTGCTCGGCCAAAAACCGTTTCAATGCCGACGACCGGCCCCGCTCCAACCGCACCAGGAAGAAATGCGTCTGCGAAGGGATTACCGTCAGCCCCTCTATCTCGCCCAACCGCCGGCGTAACCGGTCGGCCTCCTGCAAATAGTCCCGGATGTCCGTCTCCTTCTCTTTCCCTTCCAACAACCACGCTCCTGCCGCCAACGCCATGCCGTTTACCGACCACGGCATACGCACGGCCGAGAGGCGTTGTATCAATGCCGGAGTGCCTACCGCATAACCCAGTCGCAACCCGGCAACCCGATAGCGCTTGGTCATCGAGTGGAGGGTAATCAGGTTCGAGTACGATACCGTCTCCCGGGCATCGAACAACGGCCGACAGGTGAAATCCTCGTACGACTGGTCTATCACGAACAGCCGTTGCGGATAGCGGCGGAGGGTATCCTCCAACAGCACCTTCTCCCATACCCGCCCATCGGGGTTGTTGGGATTGCAGAGCCAGACAAGCTCTTCGTCATCGGCCAGACAACCCGTCCGAAACGCCTCTGCCGAATACTCCCGCAAGCGATGGGCATGCAGGCGACAACTGTCGGCATACTCGGCGAAGGTAGGTACCACGACGGCCGAACGAGCGGCTCTCCACGCCAAGGCAATCAAATAAATCGCCTCGGTCGCTCCATTGGTTATACACACCGAAGAGGGTTCTATATGTTCTAACGAGGCTATCTTCGCAGAAAGGGTTTCGGCCGCCGGGTCCGGATACGAAGCCAACGCATCGGGATGCTCCGACAAACGATGGAGCAAACCGGAAAGCTCCGCATACGGATAGACATTGCTGCTGAAATTGTACAAAATCTTTCCGTAACGATAGGCGTCGTCGCCATGTCCGTGTAACATCTTCTCTTATCTCTCTATTAAAAACCCGTATATCTTATCCATATCCACATACCGTCTGACATGATCGGCCAGCTTGTCGTACTGTGCCTCCTTAAAGGCGGCGTAATCGAAACGCGCACGTTCCGCATCCAAAAGATAGGGTGCCAGCAGATAGTCCCGAAAACCTTCGTTATCGAATATCCCGTGCATATAGGTTCCCATACACCGCTCCGAGGCGAGGCATCCCTCCGTACGCCCCTCCCGGCAACGGTTCATCGGGGAAAGGTTTTCCGAAAGGAAACGGGTATCGCCCATGTGTATCTCATACCCCGCACAAGGGGTATTGTTCCCTAAAAACATAAACTGCTGCTGGCGGGTTACCTTCTCTCCCCGCAGGACGGTAGAGACGGGTAACAACCCCAACCCCGGCAAACAGCGGATGTCGCTCTCTACGCCATCGGGGTCGGTAATCTCCTGACCCAGCATTTGATAGCCGCCGCAGATACCCAGAACCGTTTTTCCGTTCCGGGCGGCAGATACGATGGCCTGTGCCATCCCCGTGCGTCGCAACTCCAACAAATCGGAGAGGGTACTTTTCGTTCCGGGAAGAATCACTACATCGGCATCCGACAACTCCTCCGGATAACGTGCATAGTACAGTTGTACCCGCCCGTCCTGCTCCAAGACGTTGAAATCGGTAAAGTTAGCCAAATGACGCAACAATACCACCGCAACGTTTACTTTTCCGACGGCAGCACGTCTGTTTTTACCGGACAAGACCAGGGAATCCTCCTGATCGATACAGATATCCGGCAAATAGGGGATTACCCCTAACACCGGAACGTGGCATAACGCCTCCAACATCTTTACCCCGGTTTCAAACAAGCGGAGGTCTCCCCGGAATTTGTTGATGATAATCCCTTTGAGGTGTTTCCGCTCCTCTTCGTTCAACAGCATGACCGAGCCGTAAACCGAAGCAAACACCCCTCCCCGGTCGATGTCGGCCACCAGCACTACGTCGGCACCGGCATAGAGAGCCATGGGCATATTGACCAGATCGGTCTCTTTCAGGTTTATCTCGGATATGCTGCCCGCCCCCTCCATGACAATGGGATTGTAACGGGCCGAGAGCCTGTCGAAAGCCCGATGCACCTCCTGCCGCAGCAAATCGCGTCCAGCGGGATTGAAATAGTCGTACGCATCCTTGTTGCCCCAGACCTTTCCGTTCAGCACCACTTGTGCCATCTGATCGGTACAGGGTTTCAACAGCAGCGGATTCATGTCGGTATGGCACGCCGTACGGGCGGCTTCGGCCTGCATGGCCTGTGCCCGTCCTATTTCCAGACCGTCCGGCGTGGCATACGAATTCAACGCCATGTTCTGCGCCTTAAAGGGCGCCGGCGCATATCCGTCCTGTAAAAAAATCCGGCAGAAAGCGGCAGCGATGATGCTCTTGCCCACATCGCTTCCCGTACCGGCAAACATAATCGGATGCAATTTTGGTCGAATATCCATACACTATATTCCGAATCCCCAGAAATGCAAAAAAGAACATTGACGGCACATGGAACTCTCTTCCAACCATGTGCCGTCGCAGTTCCGGTTATCACTTAGGCAGAATGATCTCTTGTTATTTATTGGTCAAGAAGTAGGCTCCCATAGGATTCAACCCCACTTCAAACCGTTTTTTCAATTTTCCGTCGGCAGAGAAGACATACATATCGCCGTTATTGGTATAATCGGATGTCCCTACATAAATATCGCCGGTCAACGGATCGACGTTCAAAGAGCAGGGTTGTTCTACAACCGTTCCATCGGTAATGAAACCGGTTGTACCCATGGTTTCGGCAACGGCATCGTACTCATAGAAGGTAATTACCTGATTCCAGGAGGCATCGTATTGGGAATAATATACGTAAATCTTATCTCCGGCAGAGGCCATCTTGGTAGCATTCCCCACGGTAGTTACTTCATACGTATTGGGATCGATGCGCTGCATGGTATTGGGGATAGCCCCGTAATCGCCCATCGAGATAACATACACATCGCCCTGAGCATCGGTAGTTACTTCGGTCGGGTTGAGCACCACCTGAACCGTTTTGACCACGGAGAAGGTAGCGATATCAATTACCGAAACGGTCTTGTCGTATCCCAAATCGGGATCGTTGTATCCCAAACCTCCGGAATTGGCCACGAACAACTTGTTGTTGGAAACGGCAATCTGTTCGGGATTACGTCCGACTGCCACCTGGGCGGTAATGGTCAAGGAGGTGGTATCTATCTTTGCCACATGGCCGTCAAACAGGGTTACATATACATTTCCACCGGCTTTGGTCAGGTAACGCGGCGACTGGGGTTGCCCGCTACCATCCTGGGGTTGGATGGAGGCCAACGAAACGCCGTTGCGGTCGATAACCTCGATGACGTTGGAGGCATACACGGCAATGTATGTTTTGGAGCCGTAAACCACCATATCCTGTCCCGTATCTCCCAATTGGCGTCCGTTCCGGGTCTTGAAATAGTTCGGGGTTATCGTTCCGTCATTTACATCGTAAAAGGTAAGCGTAGAATTATTGCTTCCGTATTTTCCTGAATTCAACACATATACCCCCGTGGTATATTCATCCACGGCCAACAAGAACGGTTCGGTCGTAACCGAAACAGCCGAATATCCCTCTTTCACATTCCAGATGGAACAACGGAACATTTTTCCCTGCAAATCTTCGGTGGTCAACGTTTTGGTATATTCGACGAAAACCGCCTGGGGTATGTTTTTCCAACTGCCTCCGTTATCGGAAGATTCCTGCCAGTTATAGGTCAACGTACCACCATCGGTAGTAGAAGCCTCTACCGAGAGAACCAACTTATCTCCTATGGCCATATCCTCGGTGATGTTGGAGGTGGTAGCCACAATGGTGGGCGTAGCAGCCGGAGCCAACGTTCCGTTATCGTTGTCATCGTCGCACGATGTAAAGCCCAATACGCCCATCAGGCACATTGCGGTTGTAAATAAAAGTTGTTTCTGTTTCATGTTGATAAAATTTATGTTAGAAATTTATTCTTGCCAACAACCGATACGAACGTCCGGGCATGGGATACCACTTGATTACTTCGTATGTCTTGTCTGTCAGGTTGATCAGTTCAGCCTGTAAGCGCAGCTTGCAACGACCTACCGAAAAGGTCCGGTTGGCCGACAAGGTATGTTCCGTATAACCGGAAATCCGGTTGTCTTCGATGTTTTGCGGCAACATATACCGGTCGGAGGTGGCCATCAGGCTGTACGACAGATTCACCCACGGATGTTCTATCGAAACCGACGCATTGCCGGTATGCTCGGGCGTATAGGGGATTTGGTCCTTGTAGTTCTTATCTCCCGGATCGGTTACATCGATTGCCTTCTGGTAGGTGTAGTTGCCCGAAAGCAGCAATTTCACCTCGTCGGAGAGGGACAGCTCTGTCGAAAGGGTCGCATCCACCCCGGTTATATCCACTTCGCCCAGGTTCATCATGTGCCAGATGAACAGGGTAGGCAACGCCACAATCTTATCGCTGACCTTGTTGTAATAGGCATCGACGGTAGCCCGTACGAACGTACCGCTGAAAGGAGACCCCATCCAGGTAAGCCCGGCATTGTACTGGCTGGCTTTTTCGGGACGCAGGGTCGTATTGCCCATGCGCGGGTAATAGAGGTCGTTGAAGGTAGGGACCCGGAAAATATCCTTATAGGAAGCGCGTATCCTGAAATTCTGCGACAACCACGGTTGGTACGACAGGCTGACGGCGGGAGACAACCGACGTCTGTCGGCCGGGCGGTCGCCGGAGGTTACCTCTTCGGTGATATAGGTACCCAAAGCACTGGCCGTAACCGAGAAATGCCGGTGCCGGTACTGCCCCGACAAGGCGGTCTGGGAGGTCAGCCGTTCGGGATAGGGACAATCGGCAAAGTTGTTCTCCAACGTGTTGTACGAAAGGTCCTGCGCCAACGAAAAAGAGAGCCCCTGTATGGGTTGGTACAGGGCGGTGGCCGAGCCGTAATACTCCTGCTGGGTGTAACGATCTACCTGCCGGCCGCTTTCATACTTGTTGTTGACGTCTATGTAGCGGTTATAGGCCCAGTTGTATTTAAGGTTGGCTCGCAACGACCACCGTTCGGAAAAACGGTTTTCGTAAAACGCCTGTGTAAAGAATGTCTTGTCGAAAAGGCGTTCGGCCGAATAGTCGTTGTAGAGGATGACCGAACCGGGCAACCCGCGTTCGGAGTCGAAATAGTAGGCTTTCAGGTTGAGTGTCCCGCGCCGGAGCCAGTCGGCATAGAGGTTCAATTCAGTACGCAACGACTGTATGTCGGTGTTGGTGCGTTTGCCTGCATACACCTGGTCGCCGTTCTGCAACCGGAACGGATAGTTACCGTCGGCACGCATCCAGTCGGCCGTAACGGAGGCCGAGAGCGACCGGGAGAGCTGGTGGGCATAGATCAACGAGGGGTTGATCTGGCCGAACGATCCTCCTTTCAACTGTACCTGTCCCTGATACTTTTTATCGAGAAATTGCGGGGCGGCGGTTTTGATGTTCAACGCCCCTACCGAAGCCGCCATACGGGCGGTCTGGAAGATGTCGTCGGCCTGCCCGACACTCAACGTCAACAGCGAGACGTTGTCCAACGAGAAGCAGCCGATATCCACCTGCCCCGACTGGCAGTCGCTCAGCACCACTCCGTCGTAACTGACGGCCGTATGCTGCGCCCCCATGCTGCGGATGGAGACGGTCTTCAACCCGCCGATGCCTCCGTAATCTTTTACCGATACGCCGGAAAAGCGTTTGACAGCCTCCGAAACCTCCTGCAACCCAAGACGCTCCATCTCTTTTTTATCCATCACCTGCAACGGAGCGGCCGAACGAATGGACGAAGGCTTGGCCTGGCCGTAAATGCCCACCTCCTGCAACTGGTGCACCTGCACCGTATCGTTACCGCTCTGGGCCAACAGACCGCCACAAGCCAACCATCCTGCCAAGGTCAGCAACAAACACCTTCTGGTTGTGGTGAAATTCCGATAAAACATACAAAACTATTTGACGAAATCAACTTAGTCAAATCGCTTCGCGAATGTCGATAAGATCAATAGGTAAACTACGCTCCGTTTACGTCATGTTCTCAAGCTCTATCCTCGAAAGCCTTTGAAATTACTACACTTTGCAGGTCTTCTGACTTACCTCCGTTGGGGGCGCCTTCCCATCTTACAGACAGTGGCAAAAGTAGTGCCCTAACGTTTGCTGAGGCTTACAGCAGCGGGACTGTTCAGGAGTTTCACCTGATTCCCATTTAATCCTTACCGCCGGACGGCGTTCGGAACAAAGTGCGACAAAGATAGCTATTTTTATTGAAATGAATAGCAAAAAAAAAATTTTTATTCTTTTTTCGGTCAAACGCTCCCCGGTTACTCGACCACGGAAAGAGAAACTATTTCCCGGAGGTCAGGTTGCGACTCACCAGGTACTCGGCCGACTGCAACATCGACAACGCATAGGTTTTCAGTCTGTGCAACGCATCGGGTTGCGTGGCCGTTTCGTCCACCCATCTCTTCCCCCCGATGGCATACAACCACTCCTGCTCTTCGGCCGGACGGTATATGTAAAAATGGCTGTCGTCTATACAACCCACGGCATCGTCTGCGGTAAAGAAGATGCAGGGACGCTCTTCTCGAAGGAGGTCCACCCCCAACCCCCGGTTCTCATACTCCCATCCCATGATACCCAGCAAAGTGGGGGCAACATCTATTTGCCCACCCAGTACATTCACCGTACGGGGCGAAGGCAACAGGGGCGAATAGAACATCAGAGGAATATGGTTGTAAGAGAGGGGCATCTCCGAATCGACCTCACCCACCAGCTTGCCGTGGTCGGCCAAAAAGACAAAAATGGTATGGTCGAACCAGGGTTGCCGGGAGGCCTCGTCCATGAATCGCCGCATCGCCCAGTCGGCATACTCCACAATCTGTGTTTCCTTCTCCTTGGTCTTCGGCTTGAAGAAATCAGGAATGATATATGGCGGATGATTGCTCACGGTGAGGATGGTAGCCATGAAAGGCTTGCCCGTCTTCGCCTTCTGGTTGATGGTGTTGAGGGCGTAGCCCATCTCGAAATGGTCGCTCACACCAAAACTGTTCACCACCTCGCTCTTAGGATAGTTCTCCTGAGAGAAGATGTCATCGTAGCCATTGGTCTGGAAGAAAGCCTTCATGTTGTCATACTGTGCCTCATGGGTCATGAAGAACATGTTCTCGTAGCCATACTTCTTCAACACCGTGGCGATACCCTTGCGGCGTGGAGTTACCGTTCCCTTCATCAGGTTTCGGAACATGAGAGCAGGGAAACTGT